>NZ_BJZO01000026.1 GCF_007992075.1 Pararhodospirillum oryzae | reverse complement strand
TTGAGGAACCCTCTTTCAAGGGCATCGAGGGCTTCACCCGATTGCCCTGCCCGCGCTCCAAACACGCCTTGCGCGGGGCGAATGACCTCTGTATAACCCGACTTCCTCAGGACAAACCGGGCGGCGCGGCTGTGGGCTTTTCCAGATCAGGCCCCGGGCATGCCCAGTCGCTCAACACGTCATTTCAGTGCCTCAACGTCTGCCCCATTCTTTCGGGGAGTCACAGGCGTCGGCGGCAGCAAAGGAACCCGAAATGCCCAAAATGAAGACGAAAAGCGCAGTCAAAAAGCGCTTCAGCCTGACCGGCACCGGCAAGGTCCGGGTCAAGGTCGGGTACAAGAGCCACCTTCTGTCCAACAAGGGCACCAAGATGAAGCGCCACGCCCGTGGCACCTTTATTTTGTGCTCCTCCGACGAGAAGATTGTCAAGAAGTACATGCCCTACGGCTGATCGGGGCTTATTGCCGCCCGAATTGACAATCCAGGCCTCGACAGAAGGAAGCCGCCCCCATGCCCCGCGCGACAAACGCCAAAACCAATCACGCCCGCCATAAGAAAATCCTTGATCTCGCCAAGGGTTATCGTGGCCGTAATTCGACCAACTATCGCATCGCGATCGAAAAGGTCGAAAAGGGCCTTCAGTATGCCTATCGCGACCGCCGCAACCGCAAGCGCGATTTCCGCTCGTTGTGGATCCAGCGCATCAACGCCGGCGCTCGCCTGCATGGCCTGACCTACAGCCGTTTCATGGATGGCCTCAACAAGGCCGGCATCGAGCTGGACCGCAAGATCCTGGCCGACCTCGCCGTGCGCGAGCCCGAGGCTTTTGCCAGCCTGGTCAAGCAGGCCCAAGCGGCGCTCCAGGACGCGGGTTGATGCGTCGTCCCGCTGCTGGCCCTCGTGGCCGGTGTCGGGCGTCGGGACCACCGGATTTCGGGGGCCGCCAGCCTTGGCGGACCCCGTTTTTTTTTGTCCCGCCGTTTCGCGGATCGAGCCTTGCGTGTTTTCCGGCCCTTCCGGTCCCGCGCGGGCGCTTTCCTGATCCGGCCGGCGGGCCTTGAAGGCCCTGGGGGCGGGCGCGAGGGATCCGGGAAACGGGGTCTCGCTTTCGCGGCCTTGCTCGCGCCCTTCGGAGCCCGTCGGCTTCGGATTGAAGCGGACGGACTTTGGAACCCTTTGCTTGAGTTTGTTTTTTCGGGAAAAGCGGGGCTCCCTTTTCCCTGACGGACTCTCGTTTGTGTCGCATTTTCAACTCGCGGAAGACCATCCGCGCTTGTTGAAAATGCCCTCGAAGAATCGGCGCTGCGCGCGGCCCCCGCCCTTGCGTCGATCCGGATCCTTTCGTGACCACGCCGGGATGAGATGACATGACCTTCGCCACCCTTGAAGATCTCATACAGCAGGCGAACACCTTGCGCGCGCGCCAACTTGATGCCATCGGGGCCGCCGACTCCCTGGCCGCCCTGGATGCCGCGCGGGTTGCCGCCCTGGGCAAGAAAAGCGACATCACCACCTGGATGAAGTCCCTGGGCGGCATGGACCCCGAGGCGCGCAAGAACGCGGGCCAGGCCCTGAACGCCCTCAAGGACGAGCTGTCCCAGGCGCTTGACGCCCGCAAGACCGCGCTGGCCCAGGCGGCGCTGGGCGAACGCCTCGCGCGCGAGCGCCTGGACGTGACCTTGCCCGTGCTCCCCGCGCCCGAGGGCGTCTTGCATCCGATCAGCCAGACCTGGGAAGAGGTGGTCGCCATCTTCGCCCAGATGGGCTTTTGCGTCGCCGAGGGCCCGGAAATCGAGGACGATTTCCATAACTTCACCGCGCTGAACTTCCCGCCCGGCCACCCCGCGCGCGAAATGCACGACACGTTCTTCCTGCCCGAACGCGCCGACGGCACGCGCCACCTGCTGCGCACCCATACCTCGCCGGTGCAGATCCGCACCATGGTGGGCCAGAAGCCGCCGATCCGCATTCTGGCGCCGGGCCGCACCTACCGCTGTGACTCGGACATGACCCATACCCCCATGTTCCACCAGTTCGAAGGGCTGGTGATCGACAAGGCCACCCACTTCGGCCACCTGAAGGGCTGCCTGTCGGAGTTCGTGTCGGCCTATTTCGAGGTCGAGGCGGTGCCCATGCGCTTTCGCCCCAGCTTCTTCCCCTTCACCGAGCCCTCGGCCGAGGTCGACATCGGCTGTTCGCGCAAGGGCGGCGAGCTGCGCATCGGCGCGGGCGACGACTGGCTGGAAATCCTGGGCTGCGGCATGGTCCATCCCAACGTGCTCAAGGCCTGCGGCCTTGATCCCGAGGAATACCAGGGCTTTGCCTTCGGCATGGGCCTGGAGCGCATTGCCATGCTCAAGTACGGCATCCCCGATCTGAGAACCTTCTTCGAGTCAGACCTGCGCTGGCTGCGTCATTACGGGTTTGCCTCCCTTGATGTTCCGACCGTGCACGGAGGACTGTCGCGATGAAATTCACCGTGGGCTGGCTGCGCGAGCACCTGGAGACCGACGCCCCGGTTTCGGTGATCGCCGAGCGTTTGACCGCCCTTGGTCTGGAAGTGGAATCGGTTGTCGATCCCACCCCCGCCCTGGCTCCCTTCGTTGTCGGCCATGTGCTGAACGCCGCCCCCCATCCCGACGCCGACCGCCTGCGCGTGTGCCGGGTCGACAGCGGGTCGGGCGAGCTTCAGATCGTGTGCGGCGCGCCCAACGCCCGCGCCGGCCTCAAGGTCGCCCTGGCCCTGCCGGGCGCTGTCATCCCCGCCACCGGCGACCGCCTGAAAACCGGCAAGATCCGGGGCGTGGAAAGCCAGGGCATGATGTGCTCGGCGCGCGAACTGGGCCTGGGCGAGGGCCACGAGGGCATCATGGAACTGCCCGTGGACGCCCCCACCGGGGCGCCCCTGGTTTCGGTCCTGCCCGTTGACCCGATGATCGAGATCGCCGTCACCCCCAACCGGGCCGATGCCCTGGGCGTGCGCGGCATTGCCCGCGACCTGGCCGCCGCCGGCCTGGGCCAGCTCAAGCCCGACCCCGTCGAGCCGGTGCCCGGCCTGTTCCCCTGCCCCATCGCCGTGACCCTGGCTCCCGATACGCAAGAAAGCGGCGCGTGCACCCAGTTCGTGGGGCGCCTGATCCGCAACGTGCGCAACGGGGAAAGCCCCGACTGGCTGAAGGCCCGCCTGACCGCCGTGGGCCTGCGGCCGATCAGCGCCCTGGTCGACATCACCAACCTGGTGTCGCTGGACCGCGCCCGGCCCTTGCACGTGTTCGATGCCGATCGCCTGCAAGGCGCAATCCACGCCCGCTTCGCGACCGAGGGGGAAACCCTGCTGGCGCTTGACGGTCAATCCTACACCTTGTCGCCTTCCATGGTGGTGATCGCCGACGACGCGCGCGCGCTTGGCATTGGCGGTGTCATGGGCGGCGAGGAAAGCGGCTGCTCGGCCGAAACCGTCACTGTTTTCGTGGAGTCGGCCTACTTCGCGCCCGAGCGCATCGCCGCCACCGGCCGCGCGCTGGGGATCGAGTCCGACGCCCGCTACCGCTTCGAGCGCGGCGTGGATCCGGAAAGCGCCGTGATGGGGGCCGAACTGGCCACCCGCCTGATCTTGGATCTGTGCGGCGGCGAGCCGTCGGAGCTGGTCATCGCCGGCGCGCCGCCGGCCTGGATGCGCACCATCGCGTTCCGGCCCGAGCGGGTGGAGGCCCTGGGCGGGGTCAGCATCCCCCGGCCGGCCATGATCACCATGCTCGAAGCCCTGGGCTGCGTGGTCACCGACAACGGGGGGCCGGTGCTGGCCGTCCAGCCGCCTTCGTGGCGCGTCGACCTCACCGGCGAGCATGACCTGGTCGAGGAGGTCATCCGCCTGCATGGCTTCGACGCGGTGCCCGCCGTGCCCCTGCCCCGCCCGCCGCAACCGCCCTCGGTGCTCACGGCGGCGCAGCGGCGCATGGTCGCGGTCAAGCGCCGGCTTGCCACCTTGGGGCTGTGCGAGGCCGTCACCTGGTCGTTCATGCCCTCCGCCTGGGCCGAGGCCTTCGGCGGCGGCCAGGCGGCCTTGCGTCTCGCCAACCCGATCAGCAGCGACCTGGACGCCATGCGCCCGTCGATCCTGCCCGCCCTGGTCGCGGCCGCCGGACGCAACGCCGCGCGCGGATTCCCCGACCTCGGCCTGTTCGAGGTGGGGCCCCGCTTCCACGGCGGCGAGCCCGGCCAGCAAACCCTGGTCGCGGCCCTGATCCGCGCCGGCGCCCGCGCGCCCCGCCACTGGCAGACCGCCACCCGGCCGGTGAACGTGTTCGACATCAAGGCCGACGTGCTGGCCGTGCTGGAGACGGCGGGGGTGCCCGTGGCCAACCTCCAGATCACCGCCGACGCCCCCGCCTGGTTCCACCCGGGGCGCTCGGGCCAGATGCGCCTGGGGCCCAAGGTGCTGGCCACCTTCGGCGAACTGCACCCCTCGGTGCTGGAACTCCTTGACGTCAAGGGGCCGGTGGTCGGCGCGGAAATCGACCTGGACATCCTGCCCTTGCCCAAGGCCCGGCCGACCCGGGCCCGGGCGCCGCTGTCCCTGTCGCCCTTCCAGCCCGTGGGCCGCGACTTTGCCTTCGTCGTCGAGGAAGCCGTGAGCGCCGAGGCCGTGATCCGGGCCGCGCGCGGCGCCGACCGCGCCTTGATCGTGGATGTCCAGGTTTTCGACGTCTACCAGGGCGATCGCCTGGAAGCGGGCCGCAAGTCCCTGGCCCTGGCGGTCACCTTGCAGCCCACCGACCACACCTTGTCCGAAACCGAGATCGAGGCGGTTTCGTCCAAGGTCATTGCCGCCGTCACCAAGGCCACCGGCGGCACCTTGCGCGCCTGACCCCAAAGGGGCGCGCATGACGCGCCCCTTTTTGAAACGGCCCAGGGGCGCGCATGACGCGCCCCTTTTTGAAACGCCCGAGGGGCGCGCATGACGCGCCCCTTTTTGAACGACCCGGGGGCGCGCATGACGCGCCCCTTTACCGCGCCATCCGGTCCAGGGCGTCCAGGTCCACCGAGGCGGCGACGTGCCCGGCCAGGGCATCCAGGGCGGCCTCGACCCGTCCCTGGAAGCTCCCTTCCGGCGCCTGGCGCTCCGGGCGCAGCCACGCCAGGAATGCCGCCCGAAAGGCGTCCTCGGCGAAAAGGCCATGCACGTAGGTGCCCAGGATCCGGCCATCGGCACTACGCGCGCTGTCGGCTCCCAGCCAGGCCCGGACCGTGTCGGGGCCCTGGGTGCGCCCCAGGTGCATTTCGTAGCCCCCCACCCCCTTGCCCCACAGGCGATCGGTCAGCCAGACCGGACGCAGCACTTTCGCGCCCGCGAGCACCGTGTCCACCTCAAGGAGTCCCAGGCCGGGCGCGGCGGCGGCCTCTCCTTCCACGCCCTCGGGATCCGCGACCGAGCGCCCCAGCATCTGGTAGCCGCCGCACAGGCCGAGAATCCGCCCCCCGGCCCGCGCGTGCGCCCGCAAGTCGAGGTCCCAGCCTTGCGCGCGCAAGAACGCGAGGTCGGCAAGCGAAGCCTTGCTGCCGGGCACGATCACCAGGTCGGCGTCCCGGGACAAGGGCTGGCCAGGGGGAACGAAGGTCAACGCGACATCGGGTTCCGCCCGCAACGGGTCGAAGTCATCGAAGTTGGACAGGCGCGACAGACGGGGCACCACCACCCGCACCGGCCGTTTCGATCCGCCCCAGGCCGATCCGCAGGGCTTGGCGTGGTCGAGGGCCGCCGCGTCCTCGGCCGGCAGGCACGCGGCCGCCGCCAGCCACGGCACCACCCCCACCCCGGGCCAGCCGGTGGCCGCCGTGGCCACGCCCAGGGCGACGCGTTCCCCGCGTGGATCGTCGGTTTTGTTGGCGATCACGCCTTGGATGCGATCCCGCTCGGCGCCGGACAACAGGGCATGGGTGCCCACGACCTGGGCCGCGAGCCCGCCCCGGCTCGCGTCCGCCACCAGGACCACCGGCACGTCGGCCGCCTCGGCGAACCCCATGTTGGCGATGTCGCCCGCGCGCAGGTTCAGTTCGGCCGGGCTGCCCGCGCCCTCGACCAGCACCAGATCCGCCTCGGCTTGCAGCCGGCCGAAACTGTCGAGCACCGCCGCGAGCAGGGCCGGCGCCAAGGCACGGTAGGCCCCGGCGCTCGCCGCGCCGTGGACCTCGCCTTGCACCACCACCTGGGCCCCGATCTCGGCCTGGGGCTTGAGCAGCACCGGGTTCATGTGCACGCTGGGCGCCACCCCGCACGCGCGCGCCTGCAAGGCCTGGGCGCGGCCGATCTCGCCTCCGTCGGCGGTCACCGCCGCGTTGTTGCTCATGTTCTGGGGCTTGAAGGGGCGCACCACCAGGCCGCGCCGGGTCAGGGCCCGGGCCAGCCCCGCCACCAGCAACGACTTGCCCACGTCCGACCCGGTGCCCTGGATCATCAAGGCCCGGGCCCGCTTCCCGCCCGTGCCGGCCGGCGAACGGGAAATCATCGGACGCCGGCAAGGGCGCGGTGCAGTCCCTGGGCCAAGTCGGTGTGCGCGACCCTCTGGATCAAGATGGCGTCGGGCGTGACGCCCCCGCCATAGACCGCCTCGTTCCACGCGGTGCGCGGCTGGATGGCCGTGCCCTCCAGCCCGGCGCCCCCGAACAGGCCCACCGAATGGGAATAGGCGTAAATGTCCTGGCCAATATCGGTGGTGGTCGAGGCATCGGCGCCGCCCCCGACCAGGAAAAACGTGGCGCTGATGGTGGCGCCCCCCTTGAAGTGATCCTCCATGACGGCGCGCAAGCCGGCCTCGGTCATGATCACCATCACCACCTCGTTGTTTTGCAAACCCACCTGGAAGCCCAGCGACCCGGCGGTCAGGCGATAAAACGCGGGATCGGACCATCGGCCATCCGGCCCCCGGGCCATCAGAACCCCGTTGCCGTAGGCTGCCGCCAGGAAAAAACCGGCCTTGTAGAAGTCGGGAACGATCAGCACGCCGCGCGCCCGGGTCATCAGGTCGCGCACGGTCGGCCCGAACCCGGTGTCGGCGGTCAGGCGCACGAACGTTGCCTCGGCCGCTCCCATCAGGGCGCGGGCCTCGGCGGCGGCTTCGGACACGGGCACCGCCCCGGCTCCGGCCGAGACCGACGGGCCGACGCTTCCGGCCGCCCCGGGGGACGACGCCACCGGCTCCGACGCGATGGCGGGCGGATAGGAGGCAGGCGGCGTGCCGGGCGCGCGTCCCACCTCGCGATCGGGCAGGTCGCTGCCCAGGGGCGACGCCCCCGAGGTGGCGGACGAGGAGAACGAAGGCGGCGAGACGGACGAGCCGCCCGCCTCCCCCCCGGACGGCACCAGGGGCACCGGCTGCCCCGGGGAGGAAGCCCCGCCCCCGGGACCGAACTCGGCGCCATAGGCGGGGCTGGACTCCGCGGGCGGCGCGGTGAGCGAAATGGGGCCGCTGCCTTGCTGTGCCCACCCGGGCGTGGCCAGCGCGCCCATCAGCAGCACGGCGCCCGTTCCCAACCGGCCGGGGGCACGGGAAAAGGCCGGCAGGCGATGGGAAAAGCGCGGCGCTCCCACGGCAAGAAGGCGAAAGAAGAACATGGAAAAGGGCCTCTGGCTGTCTTGTCGTCGGCGGTCCATCTGCCTAGAGTTGCCCGAAGGATCCGCGGATGCAAGGACAAGCGCGCCGGAAAGCGGAGACTTGTATCCGGCACGGGCGCGAAACGGGGAAGGGAGAGCCTCATCATGGCCGACACGCCAGGGTATTTGTTGTGCTTCGGGCTGGGCTACGCCGCCACCCGCCTCGCGCGCGGACTGCTGCGCGACGGATGGCGGGTTCTGGGCACCGCGCGCACCCCCAGCCGCTGCGAAGCACTGCAAGACGCGATCCCGGGCCTTGCCATGGTCCCCTTCGACGGCGTGACTCCCCTGGACCCGGCCGCGTTCGCGGGCGTGACCCACGTGCTTTCCTCGATCCCGCCCGACGCCGACGGCGACCCGGTCTTGCGCCAGCATGACCACGACCTGGCCACCGCGCCGCTTTCCTGGATTGGCTACTTTTCGACCACCGGCGTTTATGGCGACAGCGGTGGCGGCTGGGTGGACGAAGGCACCCCCGTGCGCCCGACCCAGGAACGCACCCGCTGGCGCGTGGCGGCCGAGGAGGCCTGGTTCGGCCTGTGGCGCGACCACGACGCCCCCGTGCACGTGCTGCGCCTGGGCGGCATCTATGGCCCCGGGCGCAGCGTGTTCGACCAGATCCGCGCGGGCACGGCCCGGCGCATCGGGCGGCCGGGGCACGTGTTTTCGCGCATTCACGTGGACGACATCGGCCTGGTGGTCGCGGCCAGCATGCACGATCCCGACCCCGGCGCGATCTACAACCTGTGCGACGACGAGCCCGCCGAACCGGCCGAGGTTCTGGATTACGCCTGCGCCCTGATGGGCCGCCCCCCCTTCCCCAACGAACCCTTCGAGCGCGTGGCCCCCACCCTCAGCCCCATGGCGCTCAGCTTCTGGGCCGATCACCGCCGGGTTCAGAACGAACGCCTGTGGGATGACCTGCGGCTGCGCCTGCTCTACCCGACCTTCCGCCAAGGCCTGGAAGCCATCCGGCGCGAGGAACAGGGCCTCGTGCCCCCGGGCCCTCCCCCCCGGCGCAAGCCCGGCTGCCACGATGACCCCTAAGCCACCCCCGCACGCGCACACATCCGGGCGGCCAGGGAAGGCACGGGCTTTTGTCTATTTAACCCATTGACATAACCTTCATGGACGGCCAAGAAAAAGCCCCACCGCCGCCCGAAGACGGATCATGCTCAGCAACAAAGCAAAATACGGCCTCAAGGCCCTGATGTACCTGGCCGACACCGCCGACCAGGGCCCGGTCCTGATCGCCGAGATCGCCGAGCACGAAGGCATTTCCAAGAAATTCCTGGATGCCATCTTGCTGGAACTGCGCAACGCCGGCCTGGTGGGCAGCAAGAAGGGGCGCGGTGGCGGCTACTTCCTGGCCCGCTCCCCCGATGAAATTTACATCGGCGGCGTGATCCGCGTCCTCGACGGCCCGCTGGCCCCCATCCCCTGCGCCAGCCGCACCGCCTTTCGGCCGTGCGACGACTGTGGCGACGTGCAGGCCTGCGCCATCCGCACCTTGATGCTGGAAGTGCGCGACGCCATGGCCGACATCCTGGATTCCTGCACCCTCACCGGCCTTCTGGCCCGCCGGGGCGGCCCGCCGGACCTGATGTACTTCATCTGATGAAAGCCCCTGCCTCTGTCCGCCAGCCCCCTTGCCCTGGGCGGGGGGGTGCCGTATGACCCCGGCGCAAGGAAACTGACTTAAAAGCCGGGACGACGCGCATGGCGGCATGGTTGACGGTGGTGGGCATTGGCGAGGACGGGCTGGCCGGGTTGGGCGAGGCCGCCCGCGCGGCGGTGGACGACGCCGAGGTGCTGATCGGCGGCGAGCGCCATCTGGCCCTGGTGCCCCCCCGGGCGGGCCAGACCCGCGAGGCCTGGACCACCCCCTTCACCGAGGCCCTGGCCCGGGTCGTGGAACGGCGCGGGCAAAAGGTGTGCCTGCTGGCCAGCGGCGATCCCATGTACTATGGCGTGGGCGCCACCCTGGGCCGGTTGCTCGCCGCCGACGAAATGCGCGTCTTCCCCGCTCCCTCCTCCCTTTCCCTGGCCGCCGCCCGCCTGGGCTGGGCCCTGCAAGACGTGGTGCCCGTCACCGTGCACGGCCGTCCGCTCGCCCTGGTCCAGCCCCATCTGGTGGCGGGGGCGCGCCTGATGGTGCTCAGCGAAAACGCCACCACGCCCGCCCGTCTGGCCGCCTTGCTCGCCGAGCGGGGCTTCGGGTCCAGCACCCTACATGTTTTGGAGCACCTGGGCGGCCCGCGCGAGCGCTGTTTGAGCGGCCCCGCCGCCGGCTGGGCCCATGCGCCCGGCGCCGACCTCAACCTGGTTGCGGTCGAAGTCACCCCCGACAGCGGCCCCGGGCGTGTGGCCGGTCCCGGCTGGTCCACCCTCGCCGGCCTGCCCGACGGGGCTTTCCACCACGATGGCCAGATCACCAAGCAGGCGGTGCGCGCCGTCACCCTGGGCCTTCTGGGCCCGCGCCCGCGCGAACGGCTGTGGGACGTGGGGGCCGGCTGCGGCTCGATCGCCGTGGAATGGATGCGCGCGCATCCCACCTGCCGCGCCGTCGCCATCGAGGACCGGGCCGACCGCCGCGCCCACATCGCGATCAACCGCGAGGCCCTGGGCGTGCCGGGCCTGGAGATCGTGGAAGGCCGCGCGCCCACGGCCCTGGCCGGCCTCGCCCCGCCCGACGCGGTATTCATCGGTGGCGGCCTGACCGGGGACGGCGTGTTCGAAACCTGCTGGCAGGCCCTGCGCCCCGGCGGCCGGCTGGTGGCCAACGCCGTGACCTTGCAGACCGAGGCGCTCCTGGTCGATCTCCACGCCCGGGTCGGGGGCAGCCTGACCCGCCTGTCGGTGGCGCACGCGGCGCCCCTGGGCGGGTTCCTGGGCTGGCGCACGGCCATGCCCGTGACACTTTTTGCCGCCACCAAACCCTGATCCCATGGCCCGCGCGGGCCGCCCGCTTCCCTTGGAAAGTTCCCTCGATGTCCGTCCCGCCCCTTCCCCTTGACCTGCCCCGGCTTCCCGCCGCCGGCCCGCGCCGGGCCCGCGCCTTGATGATCCAGGGCACCAGTTCCGACGTGGGCAAAAGCATGGTGGTGGCCGGTCTGTGCCGGGCCTACACCCGTCGCGGCCTGGTCGTGCGCCCCTTCAAGGCGCAGAACATGAGCAACAACGCCGCCATCGCCCTCGACAGCGACGCGCCCCCGGGCCCCGATGGCACGGTGCCCAAGGGCGAGATCGGCCGTGCCCAGGCCTTGCAGGCGCGTGCCTGCGGCGTTCTCCCCTCCATCCACATGAACCCGGTTTTGCTGAAACCGCAAACCGAGGTCGGCTCGCAGGTCGTGTTGCGCGGCCAGGTCCTGGGTAGTTGCCCGGCCCGCGATTATCACCTGATGCGCCGCTCCTTGATGCCCGCCGTGCTCGACAGCTTCCACCGCCTGACCACCGAGGCCGACCTGGTTCTGGTCGAAGGCGCGGGCAGCGGCGCCGAGGTCTATTTGCGCAGCACCGACATCACCAACATGCGCCTGGCCGAATCGGCCGACCTGCCGGTGGTCTTGCTGTCCGACATCGACCGGGGCGGCACCATGGCCGCGATCGTGGGCAGCCACGCCCTGCTCAGCCAGCCCGACCGCGACCGCGTGGTGGGCTATCTGATCAACAAGTTCCGGGGCGACTGGTCGATCTTCGAACCGGCCTGCACCACCATCACCGAGCATACCGGCTGGCCGTGCCTGGGCATGCTGCGCTGGTTCAACGCGGCCGAGACCCTGCCGGCCGAGGATTCGCTGGCCCTGGAACGCCCGGCCGAGGGCGGCGGGCGCGGCCTGGTCATTTCGGTGCCCCGCCTGCTGCGCGTGGCCAACTTCGATGACCTGGATCCCCTGTCGGCGGAAGCGGGCGTCGAACTGCGCTGGGTGCAGCCCGGCCAGCCCATCGCCGCCGATACCGACGTGGTCATCCTGCCGGGCTCGAAGGCCACGCGCACCGATCTGGCCGTGCTGCGCGAAAACGGCTGGGACATCGACATCCACGCCCACGTGCGCCGGGGCGGCCGGGTGGTGGGCTTGTGCGCCGGCTTCCAGATGCTGGGCCGGGTGCTGCGCGATCCCGATGGCATCGAGGGCCCGCCGGGCGAAACCGAGGGCCTGGGCCTTCTCGACGTTGAAACCACCATCGGACGCGAGAAAACCCTGATCGACATGGACGTGACCGACCGCCTGAGCGGATGCCGGGTCACGGGCTATGAAATGCACATGGGCCGCACCCAGGGCCCGGGTCTGGCGCGTCCCTGGCTCTGCCTCGACGACGGCCAGGGCCGCGTGCGCGACGAGGGGGCCCGCTCGGCCGACGGTCGGGTGATGGGCGCCTATGTCCACGGCCTGTTCGGGGCCGACGCCTTCCGCGCCCACTGGCTGAACGAGGTCGGCGCGCGCGCCTCCGCCCTGGATTACGAGCACCGGGTGGAAACCACGCTCGACGCGCTGGCCGATCACATCGAGGCCCACCTGGACCTGGACGCCCTACTGGCGCTCGCGCGATAACCCCCGCTCGCGGCGGGGCCCGGCGCCCCGCCCCCTTTATCGTTCTTCCGTTCCCGGCCCCTTCAAGGCGCGTGCTCGCCCTTCAGGGCCCCTTTCAAGGCGCCTTGCCCATGAAAACCATCCACCTGATTGGCATTGGTCCCGGCAACCCGGACCAGGTCACCCTGGAAGCCGTCAAGACCATGAACACGGTCGATGTCTTTTTCATGCTGGAGAAGGCCGGCCGGGGAAAGGACGAGCTGCTGGCGGTGCGCCGCGAGATCCTGGAGCGCCACGTCTCCCACCCCCACCGGGTGGTCACCGCCCCCAGCCCGCGGCGCAACCGCGAAGACCCCCATTACGCCGGCGGCGTGGTGGCGTGGCGCGATGAACGCATTGATGTCATCGGGCGCCTGATCGACACCGAGCTGGAAGACGGCCAGACCGGCGCCTTCCTGGTCTGGGGCGATCCGTCGCTGTACGACGGCATGATCGAATCCCTGGTGCTGCTCAAGGCCCGCGATACCCTGGATTTTGAGTTCACGGTGATTCCGGGCATCACCAGCGTGCAGGCCCTGACCGCGCGCCACCGCATCGGGCTCAACCGCATCGCCGAAACCATCACCATCACCACCGGCCGCCTGCTCGAAGACGTGGCGGCGGAGAGCGTGACCAACGCGGTGGTGATGCTGGATTCGCGCGCGGCGTACCACCGCTTCGCCGAAACGGGGCACGATGTCTATTGGGGCGCCTACCTGGGCACGCCCGACGAACGGCTGGTCGCCGGCCCTGTCGCCGAGGTGGCGCCGGTCATCGACGCCGAGATCGAGGCGGGCCGCGCCCGGCACGGCTGGATCATGGATACCTATATCGTGCGCAAGCCGCGCACCGAGCCCTGACTTCCACGGCCCGGGCCGGGCCGGGCCTGAACGACGGGGAAGCGCGGGTCTCGCCCCGCCTCCCCTTGTGTCGTCCCGGGACTACACCGCGACAAGCGCGGCCGCGACGCGGCGATCCTCGTGGATCAGCACGTTGTAGGTCCGGCAGGCGGCGCCGGTGTCCATGGTTTCCATCGCCAGCCCCATGTCCTTCAGGGCCGCGCGCACGGATGCCGGCGGAAAAACCAGGCTCGGACCGGTGCCAACAAGCAGCAGGTCCAGGTGCGAGGCCCGCTCCCGCACCTGGGCCAGGGCGGCCTCGTCCAAGGTGGTCGGGGTCGTTCCCGGCCACGCCAGGGTTTCGCCGGGAAAGACCAGCAGCGAGCCGGTCCAGGCCACGCCACTGACCCGAAAGCCGCCCTCCCCATAGGCCTGGACCACCTGACGGCCGGGCGCCGCCTGCAAGGTGAGATCCATGGCCCTAGCGCCGTGCGTCGCGCGACCGGGCCTTGCCGGTGACCACGCCGGGCTTGCGCGGCCCGTCGCCTTGCTCCAGCAACGCGGCCTCGGCGGCGGCGGCGCGGGCGGCCAGGCTGGCGCCGGTTTCGGCCTCGGCCTTGCCGGGTTCGCTGGACGACGGCGCGGGCGGGGCGTCACCCTCGCCGCTGCGATCGAAGCGGAAGTAGATCAGCGCCGGCACCGCCACGTAGATCGACGAGTACGTGCCCACCACGATGCCCCAGGCGATCGCCAGACTGAAGCCCCGCAGCACGTCGCCGCCCAGGGCGAACAGGCAGATCAGGGCCAGCAAGGTGGTGCCCCCGGTCAGCACGGTGCGCGACATGGTGCGGTTGATGGCGAGATTCAGAACCTCGCCCATCTCCATTTTCTTGTAGCGGCGCAACTCCTCGCGCACGCGGTCGAAGATCACGACCGTGTCGTTGATGGAGTAGCCGGCCACGGTCATGATCGCCGCCACGCTGGTCAGATCGAACTGGATCTGGAAAATCGAGAACAGGCCCACGGTGGCGATGACATCGTGCAGCAGGGCGATCACGCCCCCCACCGCGTACTGCCATTCAAAGCGAAACCAGATGTAGGCGGTAATCGACAAGATGGCGAACACCATGGCCAGCGCGCCGGCCTGCACCAGTTCGTCGCCCACCTTGGGGCCCACCAGCTCGGTGCGGCGGTATTCCACGCCCTCGCCCAGGGTCGCCTTCAGGCGCGACAGCGCCTCGGTGTTGGCGGCCTCGCCGCCGGGTTGCTCGGGGACGCGGATCATCAGGTCGCGCCCGTCGGTGCCATAGGTGGTGAGCGCGATGTCGCCGGCGACCTGGTTGTTCAAGGCCGTGCGCACGGCCCCCAGGTCAACGGGTTCGGGCGTGCGCGCTTCCACCAGGATGCCGCCGGTGAAGTCGATGCCGAAGTTCAGCCCCTGGATCGCCACCGACAGCAGGCAGCCGGTCAGGAAGATCACCGAGGCGGAAATGAACCAGACACGCTTCGAGATGAAGTCAAGGTTGAGATTGTCGGGAATCAGGCGAATGGGACGCAGCATGGCCGTGACCTCAAAGGGGAAGGGTCTTCGGCCGCGCAAGCCGCAGCCAGGCAAAAATGATGGCACGAGTGACCAGGATGGCCGTGAACATCGACGTGAAGATGCCGAGCGCCAGGGTCACCGCGAACCCGCGCACGGGGCCCGACCCAAAGCTGTACAGCAGGCCGGCCGCGAACACCGTGGTGATGTTGGAGTCCAAGATGGCCGACAAGGCATTGCGAAAACCGGTGTCGATGGCGTTGATCAGCGAGCGGCCGGCTTGGGATTCCTCGCGGATGCGCTCGAAGATCAGCACGTTCGCGTCAACCGCCATGCCGATGGTCAAGGCAATGCCCGCGATGCCGGGCAAGGTCAAGGTGGCACCCAGAATCCCCAGGGCCGAAAGCAGCAGGGAAATGTTGACCACCAGCGCCAGGTTGGCGAACACCCCGAACAGACCGTAGGCCAGGATCATGAACCCGATCACGGCAATGCCCCCGACCACGCTGGCCAGCTCGCCCGCCGCGATGCTGTCGGCGCCCAGGCCGGGGCCAACCGTGCGTTCCTCCAGCACGGTAAGCGGCGCGGGCAAGGCACCGGCGCGCAGCAGCAGCGCCAGGTCCTGGGCCTGCTGGGTGGTGAAGGTGCCGGTGATCACGCCCGATCCGCCCAAAATGGGCTCGCGGATGCGCGGCGCGCTGATCACGGTGTTGTCGAGGACAATGGCCAGGAAATGGCCCTGGTTCTCCGAGGTCACCTGACCGAACTTGCGTCCGCCCACGGTGTCGAAGCGGAAACTGACCACGGGTTCGCCGTTCTGGAAGGTGGCCTGGGCGCCGGTCAGGCGATCGCCGGCCACCTCCACCTTCTTGCGCACCGCCATCTGGGCGGGCTGGCCGGGACGATCGGCCTCGGCGTTGGGCAGCACCCGCGAGCCCGGCGGCACCCGGCCCTGGGCCATGTCGTCGGCCGAAACGGTTTCATCAAGCAGGTGGAAGGTCAGCTTGGCGGTCTTGCCGATCAGGGCCTTCATGTGCTCGGGATTGTCAACGCCGGGCAGCTCGACGATCACCCGCGCCGTGCCCTGGCGCTGAATGGTCGGCTCGCGCGTGCCGGTTTCGTCCACGCGCCGGCGGATGATCTCGATCGACTGTTCCACCGCCTGATCGCGCTTTTCCGCCAGGGCCTTTTCCGTGAAGGCCAGACGCAAGACGCCCTCGGCGCTGCTTTCGATATCGGTCCCTGTTTCCACCTTGCGCAACACCCGCAAGGCGGCGTCGCGCTGGCTGGCATCGGGGATGGTCACCCGGACCTGCTGGCCCTCGCGGCGCAAATCAAGGTAGGCGATTTTCTCCTCGCGCAAGGCCGCGCGGGTACTCTCGACCACGCCGTCCAGCTGCTCGGCGAGCAAGGCATCTATTTCCACTTGCAAAAGCAAGTATGAGCCGCCTTGCAGGTCAAGGCCCAGCGTGATCGGCTGCCACCAGCCAGGCAGGCTCGCGGCCCGGTCGCGCAAGGCGTTGGGCATGGTGAAGACAACGCCTAGAATCGCCGCCAGGATAACCAGCGACATCTTCCACTTGCCGAAGGACAGCATGATCGCCCTGCTTCAGACACAATAGGGAAAAAAACCGACCCAGGGAGAACCGGAACACGGGGCCCGCCCGCCAGACGCAAACAGCGACGGCAGGCGGGAGCCGCGTTCCGCCCCGATTACTTCTTGGTCAGCAGGTTCTTGAGGCCCGAGGCGGTGCCCTCGGGCTTGTCGCCACCGCGATTGTCGTTGCTTTCGGCGCCCGGAGCGGGCTCGGAGCGCGACAGCACGTTCGCAATCATGTCGCGCATCACACGCACGCGCACATTCTCGGCGATTTCCAAGCTGAGCTCCTGTTCGCTCACCACCTTGGCAACGGTGCCGATGATGCCGCCGGTCGTGACCACCTTGTCACCCCGGCGGATGGCCGCCAGCATGGCCTTGTGCTGCTTCATGCGCCGCTGCTGCGGACGAATGAGCAGGAAATAGAAAATGACAAAAATAAGAATCAGCGGCAGGAACGACTGCACGCTGTTCATCAAAGCGGCGGGATCGGTCGCGGACTCGGCGAAAGCCGGGGAAATGAACATCGGGGCCTCGTGAGGTGGGCGTGGACGAGGGGGGCGCAAGGACGAATGCCCCGCCCCCGGAGGTCCGGACTATACCGACCCCGGCCGGGCTTGCAAACACCCAACGCCAGGAGATACTCCAAGGGACGGGGAAAGCACACCCATGCGATCCCCGGTTCCGTTGTCCCCGCCTGCCCGCGAAAGCCCGCCATGACCGAGTCTCCCGCTCCCGACCTGCTGGCCGTTCTCACCCGTCTGGCCGACGCCCTGGACCGCCTGGCCCCGCCCCCCGTGCCCCAGCCCGACCTGTTCGCGGCCGATGCCTTCATCTGGAGCGCGGCCGCCCGGCGCCTGGAACCGGTGCCCCACGTCAATCGCGTGCCCCTTGAGCTGCTGTGCGGCATCGGACGGCAGGTGGAAACGCTGCGCGAGAACACCTTGCGCTTCGCCCGGGGCCTGCCGGCCAACAATGCCCTGCTGTGGGGAGCCCGGGGCACGGGCAAGTCGTCGCTGGTCAAGGCGGTGCACGCCGAGGTCAACCGGATCCTGGACGCCGGAGGCCATCCCCGCCTTGCCCTGGTGGAAATCCACCGCGAGGATATTCCGTCGCTGCCCACGCTGTTGCACATTCTGGCGGAAGCCGGGCGGGCGTGCGTGCTGTTTTGCGACGACCTGTCGTTCGACGGCCACGACACCAGCTACAAGTCGCTGAAGGCGGTGCTTGAAGGCGGCATCGAGGGCCGGCCGACCAACGTGGTGTTCTACGCCACCTCGAACCGCCGCCACCTGCTGGCCCGCGAGATGGTGGAAAACGAACAGTCCACCGCCTTGCACGCCGGCGAGGCGGTCGAGGAAAAGGTGAGCCTGTCGGATCGCTTCGGCTTGTGGCTGGGCTTTCACAACATCGACCAGCCGACCTACCTGGCGATGGTCCTGGGCTACGCCAAGGCCTATGGCCTGGACGCGGACCCCGAGGAAATCGCGCGCGAGGCCCGGGAATGGGCGGTGACACGCGGCAGCCGCTCGGGCCGCACCGCGTGGCAATACATCCAGGACCTGGCCGGCCGCCTGGGCCGCCCCCTGCCGACCCCGAGCGACGTTTAGAGCGAGACCCGAAAAGTGAGAAACGCTTTTCGGATCAATCGAACGTAAGAAACAAACAGTTGGAGCACCGTGCCCGGATCCGATTTACCGCACGGCGCTCCAACGGTTCGTCCGGGCAAGAAGAAGGGATGCAAGGGGCGGATGTGATGAAGAAAGGGAAGAAACCGCCCCCGATCCAGGCAGGCTTCCCCCTTGGAGAAAAGGAGCATTCCTCGTGTCCCAGGATGTTCGATGGAAACAGCGGTTTCAAAATTTCGATCGGGCCCTTGTGCTGTTGCGCGAACCCGTGGACCAGGGAATTGCCACCTTGTCGGCCCTGGAGAAGGAGGGAACCGTCCAGCGTTTCGTTTTCACCTTGGAACTGGCCTGGAAGACCCTGAAGGATTACCTGGAACACGAAGGGCGGCCGGTCGAGCCGGTCACACCCCGCGCCGTCATCAAGGAAGCCTTCGCGGCCCGGATTCTGGGGGACGGACAGGTCTGGATCGACATGATCACCCACCGGAACCTGTTGTCCCACACCTATGACGCCAAGGCGTTCGACGCCACGGTTCAGGCCGTGCAAGACAGATACCTGCCCGCGTTCGAGGATCTGCATCTTTGGCTGATGGAGCGTCTGGCGTCATGAGCACGTCCACAAGCCTCACCCCCCGGGAACTGGCCCTGATCCGGGGTGTTCTGGCCGCGACGCCAGGGGTTAGCGGCGCGCTTCTCTTTGGATCGCGCGCCAAGGGAACCGCGATGCCAGGATCGGACGTTGATCTGGCGCTGGAGGGCGAGCTTGACGCGCTGCAGGCCGAAGCGGTGGCCAGCGCCCTCGACGACCTGCCCCTTCCCTATCGCTTCGACGTCAAGGCCCTGAACGCGCTACACTTTCCGCCCCTGCTCGATCATATCAAGCGACTCGGCATCCGGATCTATCCGGCTTGATTACCCTTGGGCGCCCTCTTGATTGATAATCACGCCCCCACGACACCAATCCGCCTGTTTGTCCGAGAAGAAGGCCGCACCGGATAAAAGCCCCCATGGCCGAATACGGCTTTCCCTTGCCCCATCAGCGCGACTCCAATTCACATGAAATATCGCTTAAATTTTAAATGATACACTTGAATTTTGCGTATTTTTAGGTGTAAATAGATTCAGAGGGATTTTTCTCACTCACAAACCCTCAAGTCGAGAAAAACGCTCCTAGTCAGGTCAGCCCCCATGTCTGCCTCTGCAAGCCTGTCCTCCGCCACGACGACACCTCCCCCCTCCATTCCCGTTAAGAACTGCCTCGTCGATGAATACGAACGGGTGGTGGTCAAATCACTTGTTACGTCGTTTGGATTGGACTTCATGCTGTTCAACGACCAGCGCGGAGGAGATGTCGACACCATCAAAACGGTTCGCGATCCCCAAGCGGGATACAAAAACGCAAAAGAAAAAGAACGCTATGAAAATCGCGGCAACTATGAAAGCGCGGATTATCACAGCCATAAAAATTATATAGAAACAAATAAAAAATACAAAGGGGACAAAGAAAAAGGTAATTTACAAGACGCTTATTCAGGAAATCAGATTGCAAAAAACGATTCCTTCGATCTGGATCATGTTGTCGCCGCTAAAAAAATTCACGACGACAAAGCCAGAACCCTTGCGGAAATGGACGGCCCTGACCTTGCCAATATAGAAGAAAACCTTGTAGCCACTCACCCATCAATCAATCGATCCAAAAAGGCGGACGACGCTGAAGCATTTATTTCTCGACTCCAGGCCGAACGCGAGTCAAGAATAGAAAAAATAAATGAACTACGCCATCAGCTTGATAAGCCGGATCTTTTACCTGACGAAAAGGATTACCTTAGAAAAACCCTAACAACACTTGAACAAAAAGAAAACGTTGACCACGAAAAACTGATTAAAGCCGAAAACGAGGCCCAAAAGACCATCGATCGCAAGATGGCTGAGAAATATTATACCAGCAAAAAATTTTTTGAACATGCCGGAATTGCGGCTTTAAATCAAGGAATACGGCTTGGCATTCGGCAAGCTCTTGGTGTTGTTTTTGTTGAATTTTGGATTGAGCTCCGCAAAGCCTTTCCAAAAATTTTTGAGGCCATCACCAAAAAACAAGATTTTTCGTATTTTCTTGATGGAATCAAGAATGCAATAAAAAAAGCATGGGAATCCATAAAGATAAAATTCAAAGAAATTATAACATCATTCAAGGATGGTGTTCTTGCTGGAATCCTCTCTTCCATAACAAGCACGCTGATCAACACAATTACCGTCACCGCCAAAAGCGCTGGAATGATAATAAGATCAACATGGTCTTCCATCGTCGAGGCCCTGAAAATTCTTATTTTTAATCCGGAAAAACTTCCTCTCGGCGACAAACTTCTTGCCGTATTCAAAGTCATTTCCACGGGCATTTCCATTGTTCTTGGGGCCACCATTCAAGCACAGGTCTCCAGCGCGACCAGCAGCATTCCCATTGTTGGCGACATCCTCCCTTCGTTCCTGGGGAGCCTGATCACAGGCATTCTAAGCGTAACAATGCTTTATTACCTGGACCACTCCGACTTGGTCAAATCAATCGTTAATTTTGCAAACAGTCTTAAGTCATCCATGGAGAAAAAAGCCGATTATTACCGTGAAGTTGCCGGTGCGTATGAAGCCTATGCTGCTCGAATCGGCGGCATTGACCTTGAACATCTCCGAACGGAAACCACGAGACTACGGCAGTGCGCCGATATTTTATACCAAGACCACCTGGACATGAATCTACGCCTTGATCGGGTTCTGGAAAAGCTGGGCGTGGCGGCGCCTTGCAAAACCGTCCCCGAGTTGGACGCTTTCATGCAGATCGCGGATGCCAAACTCAGTTTCTGATCCTCTGGGTGATCCCGCCTCACCGCCGCTTGAATCCTTTCCCTGCGACGCTTGCGGTGCCTGCTGTCGGAATCTCGAACGATCAGCCCTCTATCGCGACCTCGACGATGGCACCGGGTGCTGCATCCATTACGACCGCTCAACTTTATTGTGCCGAATTTACGATGAACGCCCCCTGAAGTGTCGTGTCGACGACCTGTACGAGATCCATTTCAAGGAGGTGATGTCGCGATCCGAATATCACGCCCTCAACAAACAGGCCTGCTCCATCCTCAGGCATCTTTAAGGGATAAAATCCATGCCTCTCCCCTTGATTCTGATTGGCGTGTCAGCGGTGGCCGGCATCACCGGTATCGCGAGCGGCATCAATGGAATGAATAAAATATCGGATGCAAACAAGATAAAGGATGATGCCGAAAAACTATATTATACAAAAAAAATCTACCTTCGATGAAAAAACGGACAAAGCCCAAGACAGCCTCGCAAACTCCGGAAAAATGAAAGCCGAAACACATTCCGGATTCATTCGGTTTTCGAATGCCTTCGAAGCGATCAAAAACAAACCTGACTTTGCACACTACGCTGCCGATGAATTTCGGTTCACCGTTTACGAGTTGCAAAAGATCAAGGATCTTTCGTTAGGCGCACTGGATCTTCTGAAAGGAAGCACCGTGGCGGCGGGATTGGGTGCCGCGACCGCCTATGCCGCCTACGCCGGCACCCTGGCCCTGGGAACCGCATCCACGGGCACCGCCATTTCGGCCTTGTCGGGTGTGGCTGCACACAACGCCGCCTTGGCCGCCCTTGGCGGTGGTTCACTCGCCACGGGTGGAGGGGGCATGGCTTTGGGAACCTCGGTTTTGGGAGGTGCTGTTGCGGGCCCTCTTCTGGCCGTTGGAGGCCTCCTTTTGAATTCCAAAGGCAATTCCAGCCTTGAAAAAGCGGATGAAATCAAAAATTCCGTTTCAAAAGCCGTGGAGGCAATGGAGAACGGGACACCCATTCTCGATTCCATTGTCGAAATGTGCGATTTGTACTGCGAAGAACTCGAACGTGTTCGGAATGTGTACGACACCATCATCAGCGACCTGGAAAAAATCGTCCTCGCCAAGACGGATTACAACAGATTCTCCGAGCCGGAGCGCGAAACGCTTCTTAGAAGCATCAAGATCACCAAGATCGCGGCCACATTCACAGCCGTCCCCTTGATCCTTGAAAAGGATGGGGAAACGATCGTCCCCGACAAACAAATCCGCCAGGCGCTTCACGATACGATGTGCGCCCGACGCGCGGCCTGAGTGCCATCGGAAAAAGAGGGGACACTGCTATCCCGAACGACGCATCGCGCCGAGAAAGCCCTAGGGGCCCCGTCGCCCCGACTTGAAACCGGCCAGCCCGCGCGATGGGACGAAAACGATCAAGGGAGTGGCGCTCCGGCTGCTCCCTTCTTGGGATCGCCCCTCAGGCCCGCGATCCCCCCCCGGTTTCCGGGCCGAAGCAGTCGGCGTAGTCCACGCACTCGGCGCAGGTGGGGGATTTGCACACCACCACGCCTTCGGCCTCGCACAAGGTGCGGTAAAAAAATTTCTTCCAGCGCATGTTGTGGACGTTTCGCGTCGCCAGGGATTCGAAATGGCGTTCCAGAAACCGCGTCAGGTCGGCGCGTTGGTCCAGGCCCAGATCCTGCCAAAGGTGATCGGGCTTGAGGGCGCGTCGGGCCACGATCGCGGCCAGCCATGCCTCTTCCTCGATTCCCCGGGTGCGATGGGCCCGCAGCAAGGCGCGCAGATCCGGTTCCTCCAGGGCGTCGGGGCCGGCGTCCGGGGCCCCGGGATCCAGGGGAGCGTCGGGAAAATAGCGGGCGCCCAGGCGGGCCAGCGCGGCCGGGTCCAGGCCCAGCGCATGGGCCAGCGGTCGCGGGGCGTCGGCCAGGGCAGCGCGCACCAGGCACGCGAACACCCGGTGATCGAAGGGGTCCACCCCCTCGGGAACCGGCCCCGGAGTCCAGAAGCTGGCGGGCGCCGGCGTGGGCGTGGAGGAGCCGGCGGACGCGGGCCTCGGGGTGGAGGAGCCGGCGACCGGCGCCCGCTCCCCCCCGGTGGGCTGGCCGGGGCTCACGCCTCGGCGGCCTCGTGGCTCTGGGCGTTGGTGCCGCACACCTTGGCGCAGGCTTCGCAGCCGATGCACTTGCCCGCGTTGGACACGGTCATGATCTTGCGCACGATCTCCTCGTCATCGTCGTAGGGATCGCAGTGCTCGCCGTCCTCGTTGATGCCCTTCATCTCAAGAACATCGTGCCCACACACCTTGAAGCAACGCCCGCAGCCAATGCAGGCCTGATCATTGATGGCGGTCAGGTACAACGGGACCCAGGGCGAGCCGTCCCGGGTGGAAAAGGTAACTGGCATGGAAGCGGTTCCTTCAAGCAGGGGTCAAGGTTCTTTTTTGTATGAGCACGGGGGAGAACAGGAAGCACACACGATCAGGAACAAAAGGGCCAAAGACACACACAAGAGGCACACAAGAAACGTGAAAAGGGCCGTCCCCCGCGCCCGCAGGCGCGGGAGGCCTTGGTTAACGCTCGCGCCTCAGGCGCGGGCGACCTCGGGAAAGCGCTCGATCATGGCGCGGGCCTCATCGACCAGACCCGCCCCCTTGTCCGCGAGCACCGACAGGGACTCGAAGCCAAAGCGGTTGATGTCGCGCAAATACAGATTCAGCACCACCAGGCGCCCGGTGGTCATCAGCACCCGCCCGAAGCCCTCGTGGTTCAGGCTCATCAAGGGGGCCCCCAGCAAACCGGTGGCCTCCTCCAGGGCCAGGCCCACGGCGGCGTAGAACTGCTCCACCCGCGCCAGAAGATCCGGATCCGGGTCGGCGATGATCGGCATTTCCCGGCGCTGGGCCCGCGTCACGATGAACGGGGCCAGCAACTCCTCGTCGGGCTTGCCTTCCCACACCCCATAGGAATCCTGGGCGCGCACCTGGCGAACCAGGTGGCGGACGAACGGAGTCTCCAGGGGAGCGTCGCTCATGCCTTGGTCTCCTCGGGCACCGGGGCCAGATCGTCGTCCTCGTCGTCGAGGAACGAGGGCCGGGCCGGCTTGTCGCCGGTCTGGGCCATCATGATCTTGCGCAGCCACGGCGGCGGGTTGCCGCCCAGCATGCGCCGGACCCGTTCCAGCACATCGACAATGGGTTCGTCGTCGGCGACCTTGATCGGGTGAATGCGGGCCTGCACCACCCGGGCCGCCGCCGGCCCGCCGATCGCCTTGACGAACAGCAAGGCCACCCCTTCCAGGGCCTCGACCTTGGCCTTGATCCGGTCCTCGCCGTCGGGCGAGTGGCGGCCGTCCTCGGCGCTGGTTTCAGCGAATTGAATGGCTTCCACGAAGCGGTACCCCTCGGGGTCCACATCGTACAACACCAAGGTGCGCGCGCCGTTGAAGTGGGCGTCAACACGCGTCATGTCATGGGTTGCGAGCGCGACTTTCATATGACCTCCTGCCACGGGACCACGGACGATCCCGGTTTCAACCAATCGCAGCCTGCGGGCGGCCGGCGGGGCGTCCATGCTCCGTATCCTCCGTTTGATGAAAAGCGGATGGGGGAGCACAGGCGCCGCATGCGCTCGTCTCCTGGCACACCGGGCCCGACGCGGGCAAGGATGCGTCGGAAGCCCCGGCATTCCCCAAGGCATCGGGCTCGCCTTCGGCATGGTCGTGGGCCGCGTGCCGGGCCTCCGACGACTCGATCAAGGCGTTGCCCAGGGCGAACACCAGGTCACGCGTGCCCCGGTAGCCGACCGAACAGCGAAACGGCACCCCCAGCCGGTCAATGACCGGGAACCCGGCCCGAAACAGCGGCACGCCCGCGTGACGGGCCGGCCACTGGCCGTTGGTGCTGGCAATCAGCAGATCGCAGCCCTTGGCCCGGGTCCCCAGGTCCTCCAGGTCGCCCACCAGGATCGACTCGGCAGGCAGGGCCGCGAGATGGGGCGCGTCCACGGGCACGACCACGGTTTGCAAGATCGCGCCCAGGCCGGTGAGCAAGGTCCCCATGCTCCACACGAAGTCAGGCTCGCCGGCCAGGGCGATGCGCGTGCCCCCAAAGAAGAAATGCGCGTCCATCAGGGCGTCTTGCAGGCGTGAGCGCTGCCGGCGCACGCTTTTTGGCGCGGGGCGTCCCGACAGCTCGGTCAGCACCTCGATCAGGCGATCCGTCGCCGGCAGGCCCGTCACCGTGTCCAGGTGAATCGCCGGCACCCCGGTGCGCGCTTCGAGCAGCGCGCCGGCGGGGCGCATGTGCTCGCCGATCACGAGGGCGGCGCGCGTGCGCCCCAGTCCCTTGATCGCGTTCACCGGCGTGCCCCCCAGGGACGTGAGGCTCCAGGCGTCGGGCACGTGGCCATCGAGCGAGTCCGACAGGTCAGGCAGGATGGTGGCCTTGAGCCCGAAGGCCTCGATCAACGCGCGCACTTCCTCGATGTCGGCCGGGGTCAGGTGCGCCCCGGGCAACACCGCGATGTGATCGGCCTCGCGCGGGCCTTCGCCCTCGGGCACCAGGGTCTCGATCAGGGCACACACCGCCTTGGTCCAGCCGGTTTCCAGGCTGCCGGCGAAATCCGGAACCCGGGTCAGGACCACGGCCGTGTCGTCCAGTTCGCGGTGCTTGCGCCGGATGGCGGCCACGTCGCCCACCATGTCCTCGCCCCGGGTTTCGGTCAGCGCCGTGGTCAGCAGGGCAATCACGCGGGGATGGGCCCGCTTCTGGATGTTGAGCAGCGCCTGTTCAACGTTGTCGAAGCCGCCCAGGATGGTCGAGACCTCGCCCATCGCCGTGGTTTGCAAGGGGATGGGCTCGCGGAAATGGCGCACCAGCAAGACCAGGGCAAACGCCGTGCAGCCCTGGGTGCCATGCAGGCAGGGCAAACAGCGCTCCACCCCCAGGAAGGCCAGCGCCGCGCCCAGGGGGGCGCTGATCTTGAGCGGGCTGACACTCAGGGCCTTGTTCGAGCGCGGCAGGCCACCCCCCCGGGCGGCGCGAACGGACGTGGCCCCTTCCGGACCCGAGGCGGCCGGGGGGGCACTCATGACACCGCCTCCACCCGGGACACCTTGTCCCACGGCGCCGGGGCCCGGACCTGCTCCCACACCGGGTTGTTGATGAACCGGTCCACCTGTCGCACCAGATTGATCAGGCCGTCGTAGCCCGCGTACTGGTGATGGCGTTCCTGGTTGATGTCCATCCACGGCGTGAGCGACTTCAAGGCCACGAACTGCGAACGCCCGCCCGACAGCATGATGTCGGCCTCGCCGGCGCGGAAGATCGTGTCCATGTCGGGCTGGCTCAGCTTTTCGTACAAGATGCCCTCGGTGCCCGTGCCGGGGTTGCGTTGCAGGGCCTCGCGGGCGCGGGTCTTGTCGTCGTCGGTCGATTTGCGCACCGACGTGCCCATCACGTCCATGCCGCATTCCTGAAGGGCGTTGACCACCGACCAGCTTTTGACGCCCCCGGTGAACAGCAGCGCGCGCTTGCCGGCCAGGCGCGGGCGATAGGTCGCCAGCACGGCGTGGACGCGGGCCTCCTCCTCGGCGACCAGGGCCTCGGTGCGCTCGATCAGGTCGGCGGGCGCGCCCCGCTCCACCAGCATCCGCGCCATGGTGGTCAGCGCCGCCGAGGTATCGCCCGCCCCATACAGCGAGCCCTCGAAATAGGGGATCCCCCAGCGCTCGCGCATGCCCCGGGCCAGATTGAGCATGGCTTGCGAGCACATGATCATGTTAACCCGCGCCGCGTGCGCCGTGGTCAGATCGTGATAGCGGGCGTTGCCGGTAATGCAGGTGCGCACCCGGATGCCCAGCCGCTTGAACAAGGGCGCCACCAGGGCGAACTCGCCCATCACATTGTATTCGGCAATGATGTTGATGTCGGTGGGGCCGGCGTCGTCGGGCTCGCGGGTGCCAATGACGTGGGCCAGCAGGGCCTCGGCCGCGAGACGGCTGCCCAGGTTCTTGGAGCCGGCGAAGCCCGGGGCCAGCACCGGCACGCACGGGGTGCCCAGGCGCTTGGTCGCCTCGCGGCACACCGCCTCGATATCGTCGCCGGTCAGGCCGGGCACGCAGGTCTGGTAGACAAAAACCGCCGGTGGGGCGTAGCGGGCGATGGCTTCCTTGATCGCCTTGTAGAGCTTCTTTTCGCCGCCTTGGATGATGTCGAGGTCGGACAGGTCGGTGGTAAAACCATAGCGATAAATCAGGGGGCCCGACGTCCCGACATTGCGCGTGTCCCACGAGTTGCCCTCGCACGCAAGCGGGCCATGCACAAGGTGAACCACGTCGATCACCGGCTGCAAGGCAATCTTGGCGCCATCGAAGGCGCATCCGCCCGCGGCATTGCCCGGGGTCGGGCCCTTGGCCGCGCAGCCTTTCTTGCGCTCGGTGGGGCTTTTGGCGCGGTTGTGCGCGCAATCGGGTTCGTTGAATACGGTGGCTGCAAGACGCTCGCTGATCATCGACACCTCCCGGCTGGCGTGGGGGATTCACCGCCTCGCTCGGGAATAAGCAATCTTCGTACCATTTGCCAGGCCTTGAAAATAAAGGGAAAAATCCCCGCCCGGCTGTCAAATGTACGACAATGTCAGCTTTGCGACAGGGCCACCCCCGCCTCGCGCCCGGCCAGGATCCAGCCCTGACGCCAAAAAGGAGAACGCTCCCGCCCGGGTGGGGCCGCAGCCCTGCCCGGAACCGGGAGCGTTCTCCAAGGGATGCCCCCTTCCGTCGGCGTGCCGCGCGACGGAACGGGAAAAAGTCGTCACGGTGCCTTACAGCACACCCTTGCGCCGGGCCACCGCCAGGGCGTCGGTGCGGCTTTGCGCGCCCAGCACCTTGAACAGACGACCGATGTGCATCTTGATGGTCGCCTCGGACAGGGTCATGGCCTGCGCGATCTGCCGGTTCGACAGCCCGGCATGGATGTGGTTCAAGACCTCGCGCTGACGGGGGGTCAGCGGCACGTCCTCGGCCACGCCCACCGCTCCGCCACCCAGTCCACCGGCTGCCAGGGTGAGGCCGCCCACGGCCGGGGTCACGCCTTGCGGCGCGATCGAGAACCCGCCCACCAGGACCAGGCGCAAGGCGCTTTCCAGGATGTCGCCCTTCAGGCTTTTGGGAATAAAGCCACAGGCCCCGTGATCAATGGCGGCGCGGATGATGCGGGCGTCGCCCACACCGGACACCACCACCACGTCCGGCGGTTCGGGCCGGTCACGCAGCGCCAGCAGCGCCTCGCGCCAGTCCATGTCCGGGATCATCACATCAAGGAACACCTTGTCCAGCCGTGGCGCGCTTCCGGCCAGGTGGATGGCGTCGTGGAACGTATCGGCTTCGACGATTTCCATCGACGGGTCGATATGGGCCAGCTGATAGCGCAAGCCGTTCCGGAATAGTTCGTGGTCATCTACGATCATAATGCGCATGGCCTGCGCGTCCTCCCGCTTTGCCATTCTCTCGCGTCCTGTCCAACGGGCTCCGCACATCGTCCCTGGGATTGAATTTCCGCCCTGCGCCTGGATTCCCCCGCCGCCATGTCCTATTGGAATCCAAGGGGGGACGAGCAAGCTCTTCCCGAAAGGCGTCAAACATTATGCCAAGCCCATCAGCATGTTCACTGCGGGGAGGAGGACAAGCATTCCACTTACCCCACCCCCAATTCCCTCTCAAGCGGTGCCGGGTCTTCTGACGAGACGCATTTGCACCTTTGGTGACTTTATCATGTTCTTTCGGGTAGTCCAGCCTTAAATCCAGACCGTACCGACCTCAGACCACATCTTATTGCCTTTGCGCAACAAACCGAAAGACAAGGGAAAAGCGCCCTCTTGCCGCATGCGCGAACGCTTTGCTATCCTGCCCCCGATTTCATTGAGGATACTGGATCAGGGGCCTCGCCCCGCAGCAATTAAAACGGGATGAAACGCACAAGGAAAACGCAGAATATGCGAAAAGACAGCCAAAACGCTGTTTCCTTGCACCCTTCCTTGAAACGAGTTATTCTAAGTCGAAACCTTCCGATGGCCGGGAGACGCTTCGGGGCCCGATGCCCCCGTGACGGAAGAAACGGATGAAACACAGCTGTACCTCCCGGGCCGTGGCCGAGCTGTTGACACAGGTCGGACGACTGGCCCACAGCCGTGGCTTCACGGGCGGCTTGAACCCGGCGCAGTGGATGGCCCTGCGCTATTTTAGCCAAGCCAATGAATCCGTGGCCACGGTGATGAAATTCGCCGAACACTATGGGTCAAGCCGGGGCACGGCCTCGCAATCCATCTCGGCCCTGGTCCGCAAGGGCTATCTGGCCCGCCAGCCCAGCCGGGGCAAGAAAAGCTCGCACGTTCTGGCGCTGACGGAAGCCGGCCGCGCCCTGATCGCCCAGGACCCGATCAACCACCTGATCGACGGCATCGAGGGGCTTCCCGACTCCAAGAAGCCCGTGTTCGCCGAGTCCCTGGAGTTCCTGATCCGCTACCTGTTCGAGACCGACCGCGACCACGGCGACGCCCTGGAACCGTCCGAATAACCGGCTCCACGGCTTCCAGGCCCCCATAAGCCGGACGAGGATCTCCTCTTCTCACGCGTATCAGACGGCCTCGCGCCCCTCGCGGGCTTTAGGAACGCCCTTCAGGATGGCGTAGCGGATCCGCTCGCCTCATTTCGATTGCTCTAC
Source organism: Pararhodospirillum oryzae (assembly GCF_007992075.1). Taxonomy (GTDB): domain Bacteria; phylum Pseudomonadota; class Alphaproteobacteria; order Rhodospirillales; family Rhodospirillaceae; genus Pararhodospirillum; species Pararhodospirillum oryzae. Next base: position 21,188 of record NZ_BJZO01000026.1, on the reverse strand, counting down.
AGCGCGTTCCACAACCGCCGGCGCCTTGGCGCGCGAGCCCTCCCGCACCAAAAAGCGCCCGCGCGTCGATCGCCTTACGATGCCCCCACCGCCAGGATCCGCAGTTTCTCGATCAGCTCGGGCTGGGTGAAAGGCTTGTACAGGATATCGAACGCCCCATACATCTCGGTCATTTTCAAGCTGAGCGCGGCCGGAGCCGAGCCGCCCCCCGAAACCGCGAGCACCCGCAAGTCGGGCCGGGCTTCCAGGGCCGACTTGATGAAGCTGATCCCATCCACCTTGGGCATCCAGACATCGCAGACCACGAGACCAAGGGAATGTTCGCGCAGGACCCGCATCGCCTCCTCGCCATCCCGGGCTTCGATCGCCGCCCAGCCCATATCCTCAACCCCCAGACGAATCGCCTTGCGGCTTTCGGGATCGTCATCAACGACCAGAACAGACAGACTTTCGGGCATGCTCAGGGTTCCGCTTGCGATGTCTTGAGGGCGGTCGCGGTCGTGACCGGCAGTGATATCCAGAATATCGTACCCATTCCCGGGGCGCTTTCAACCCCGATGGTGCCACCCCAGGCCTCGACCAGACCGTGCACCACGGCCAGCCCCATGCCGGTTCCACGCCCCTCGGGCTTGGTGGTGAAAAACGGGTCGAAAATACGATCGCGGATGTCCAGATCCATCCCCGGCCCCTCGTCGCGCACCGTGATCCGCACCCGCCCCACGTCGGGCTGGGTCCGCAGGCCCACATGCACGATCCCCCGCCCGTCCATCGCGTCGTTGGCGTTGGCCAGCAGGTTCAAAACGATCTGGGACAATTCGGTTTCGTTGGCCAGGACCTGGACCGACGTTTCTTCGATATCCGTGAAAACCCGCAGCTGCGGCAGGCCCTTGCGCGCGAACTCAATGGCGCGCCCCAGGTCCCGGGCGATGGTGAGGGGCTGGCGCCGCGAGGGCGCCTGACGCGCGAAGGCCAGGATCGCCCGCACGATCTCGCGCGCGCGCAGACCGCTTTCCTCGATGTCCGCCAAGGCCTGACGCACGAAGGCCGTGTCCTCCACCCGCTTGCCGGCGTAGTAGGACATGGTCAGCATCGGTTGCAGAACATTATTGATTTCGTGCGCGATGCCACTGGCCATGCGCCCCAGGGCCTCCAGCCTCTGGGCCCGCAGGCGTTCCTCCTGCAAGGCCTTCAAGGGGGTGACATTGGTGCCCGTGCCCCGAAAGCCCAACAGTTCACCCGCCGCGCCCAGCAACGGCACCCCGGACAGGCGCACCCACCACTGCCCCCGCCCCGCCACCCGCAGCAACGCGGTCAGGCCATGGAAGGCATGGCCCCGGGCCAGGGCGGACTCGATATCCTCCACCTCCGACCCCTCGCCCGGATCGTCGGGCGCGCCCAGAAGAAGCGTCAACGGATGCCCGATCAGCTCGGCCGCGCGCAGGTCCCCCAACCCCTTGAGCAGATCGGAAACGGTGGTCAGGCGGCCCTGGGCATCGGTTTCCCAAAACCAATCCGACGAACACTCGGCCAGATGGCGCAGGCGAAGCTGGGATTCCTCCAGGGCGTCCTCGGCCTCGCGCCGGCGCACCTCGCCCAGACGCTCGGCCAGGAACAGCTGCAACGCCACCGCCGCTTCCTCGTCGAGGGCCGTGAAGGGCCGTGAACAGCCGCGCACCTCCTCGTCCCAGGCCTCCAGGCCGGCCGGGGGGAGCGCCTGCCTTCCCCGGGGATCCACCCAACGAATCAGGCACGACGCCTCCTCGCGCCCCAGCACCATGAAATCCTTGTCGGGCGCGTCCGACAGCGGCAGCAGCACCACCCCGGCGAAACCACGGGCCAAGGCGGGTGGCAACACCACGCCCTCGGGCACGCGCTCGCTCACCAGAACCTTTTGCGCCGGATCCACCTCGACCGGCGCGCCATCAAGCGGACCGTCCGCGCTGGCCTGGCGGCCATCAAGCGACAGCACCGCCGCTCCGGCCCCGAACAAGGCGCGCAGATCAGGCAGGGCGGCGCGCAGGGCCTCGGCCATGCCCGCCCCTTCGGCCAGGCGCCCGGCCACCCCTTCCATCACCGCCGATACCCGCGCGCGCGAATGGGCCCGCGCCTCGCTGTCCAGGCGCACGATCTGCTGGCCCACCATTTCGGTGAACACCTGCGCCGCCCCCATGATGGAGGGGGGCAGCGGCCGGGGCTCGCCATGATGACACACCACCATGCCCCACAACCGCCCCTCGACCACGATGGCCACGGCCAGGCTCGCCCGTGCCCCCAGGGCCTCCAGGGCGGCCCGCAGCCCCGGGCTCACCCCGCGCAGCAGGCACCCCCCCAGATCCACCCTGCTCCCGCGCCCCTCCAGGCGCTGGGGCCGGTAGCCCACGTCGGGAATGGCGCGCACCGACAGCCGCTCAAGACGCGCGCGCGCCTCGGGGGCATGCCCCAGGCCCGGAAAGCGTCGCCCCAGGAAGGAGGCCATGCCCCCCCGGCACACCTCGGCGACCACGTCGCCGTCCCAGGCCTCGGTGAAGCGGTGGATCATGACCCGGTCGTAGCCGGTCAGGTCGGCCAGCGTGCGCGCGGCGTGGGCGCACAGGGCTTCCAGCGTGGCCACCCGCGCCACCTGTCCCAGCGCGACGGTCAAGCGACCGAGCACGTCCTCTCCCAGGGGACGGGGGGGCGTCTCGAACAGTTCCACCACCACCCGACGGCCCGCGCGATGCGCCAGGGCCTCGAACACGCGCCCCTGGCGGTCCCGCACCACGAGGGGATCAATCAAGAAAGGCGGCTCGTTCGCGCGGGCCCGCTCCAGGCAGCGCCTGGCATCCTCCGCTTCCAGAACCGAGCCAAGGGCCTCCCCCAGCACGGATTTTCGCCCGGTCCCCAGGTTCAAGGGTATCGAAGCATGCAAGATGGTTTCGTCCCCTGGTTCGACGACCAGCAGGATTCCCTGGGGCTGCACGGAAACCCGCGCGCCCACTGGATCGCCTTCGCACCTCGACACCAGGACGTTCACCTCTCTCTCCCGACCGGCCTGCCTTCGTGGGGGGGCGACAGACAAGTCCCGGGGCCACGCCAGGACCACGCGGGGCCATGACACCCATCTCCCCGCGCCCACGGCCCGCCGTGGCGCGGACGTGCCCCGAGTAGCCGTCATTCCCTGATGTTTTTCAACCAAAAAGAACACAGACCATGGGGAGAAACGGGTTGACGCTTGCGTAATGATCGGGCTTCGGTCACCCTTCGCGATGCTGGGGGTGTTCCACTTCGCCGGGGCCTTGTCGAACGCGGGCGCACGGCGCCGCCGGGATCACACCCCACCCAAGACGAATGGAAACGGGGGAGGAAACCTGTCATGAAAATCGTGGTGCATATTGATGCCGGCGACTCCTGGCCACGCCGCGCCGACGCGGCCGCCCGCCTTCTGGCGGCGCGCGGCGGCGGCCGGGTGCTGGGGGTCTTCGGCCAGATGGCCACCGCGCTGGCCAGTTATGCCTATCACGGCGACAAGGCGGCCATCGACCGCGAGGCAGCCCCGCAGCGCGACCGTTTTTTTGAAATCATGGCGCCCTTTGGCTCGGTCGCGGCGGAGTGGCACACCATTCATTCGGTCAACCCCGATTTCATCGCCGCCGAAATCACCGCGAACGCCCAGTACGCCGACCTCACCGTGCTGGGACAGATCGACCCCCGCGCCACCGCCGACCGGGTTCCGGCCGACCTGGCCGAGCAGGTCGTGCTGAACTGCGGGCGACCGGTGCTGATGATTCCCTACACCGGAACCTATACCTTCGCGTTCTCGCGGGTTCTCGTGGCCTACAACGACAGCCGGGAATCGAGCCGCGCCCTGGGCGACGCCTTGCCGTTCATCCACGGCGCCCAGGCCTGGGTCATGGTCGTGCGCCACGCCCCCGAGCTGATCGATCCTTCCGATTGGCGGTGGGTCGAGTTGAAACGGCGTCTGGAAGACCACGGAGTGCAGGCCACCGTTGAAACGCCGGCGATCGCCAACATCAGCGTCGCCGATTTCCTGCTGTCGCAGGCGGCCGATCTCAGCGCCGATCTTCTGGTCATGGGGGCCTACGGCAAGCTGGGCCTGCCGCGCATGCTCAGGGGCAGCGTGACCCGCGACATCCTGCGCCAGATGACCCTGCCCGTGCTGCTGGGCCACTAAAGCCTGTCCGTTTCACGTTGAAGCGAACAATCTCCGGATCCCTTTGTTTGAGTTTGTCTTTTCGGGAAAAGCGGTGCCCACGCCCCGGGGCTCCCCTCAAGGGAAAGGCGCCCCCGCCTTGGGAAGGGGCGGAAACGGGGGAGCGGGCCATTCGCTCCCTTCCGTCCTTTGAGCGGGGGCCTCGTGGGGGGTTCCCCCATGTCCCCGTGAGCGGCCCGACCGGGCGGGCGGATTGACAAGGGAACCGGTCCCGCCAGGCGTTCCTGAGCACCGGCCCGTCCTTGCGCGGCGGCCTCGTGCGTCAGGCCGCCGGGGGCAGCGCCTTGGCCTGGGCTTTTTCCAAACGCTTGGTCGCTTCGCTGGCCGAGCGCTCCAGATTGCGCTTCAGGCTGCGGATCTCCAGGTCCCGGTTGTGCAAACGCACGCGCAGCGACACGGCCGACAGCCACATCATCAAGGCGCCCGCCACCAGCCCGAGGGCCACGCCGCCCAGGACCAGCAGGTAGACCGGCAGATCCACGCTAAACGGGGTCGGCCACAAGCTGACCTCGGCCTCGATCCGGTTGTTCACGGCGAACACGGCGATCACGACGGCCAGCGGCAGGCCAACCAGCCAGAACGAAAGTTTCTTCAACGGTTCATCCTCCCGTCAGGGGGCGCGGCACCTGCCGGCCCGCGATCGCCCCGGTTTGCCCCTGTCCACCCCCGGCAGCGAAGGGGTCCTTCAGTCCTCGTCGTCGTCGAGGTCGTCGTCCACGTCGACCCCCCCGTTGAGCCGCTCGCGCAGCTGCTTGCCGGCCTTGAAGTAGGGAGCCGCCTTGGCGTCAACGTCAACCGTTTCCCCGGTGCGGGGATTGCGGCCCACCCGGGCATCGCGTTTCTTGACCGAAAACGCTCCAAACCCGCGCAGCTCAACCCGATCCCCGCGCGCCAGGGCATCGGCGACCTCGTCGAAAATAGTCGAGACGATTCGTTCCACGTCTCGCTGATACAGGTGCGGATTACGCTCCGCAAGACGCGCGATCAGTTCTGATTTTGTCATCGCCCCGCCATCCCTCCAGCCTTCGGGCCCCTCCCCAGGGGGCGAGCGAAGGGTGCCAGAGGGAATCCCGCACGTCAAGCAACCCGCTCATATGACAGCATTTTCCGTGGCCCACCGGCTCCGTTCCCCGGATGGACGTAAAAAGGGCGCCCTTTTCATTCAAAAGGGCGCCCCGTAAGCGGTCAGGGATCCCCCGCCCTCCGGCCCACTAGGGGTTGAAGCGCCGGAAGGGGAGACCGGTCAGCACGCACTCAGGACTCGTCATCCTCGGCGGCGGCGCGCTGCTGCGCCTGCTTCAAAGCCGCGCTCAGGATGTCGCCCAGCGACGCACCCGAGTCGGCCGAGCCGTACTCGGCCATCGCCTGCTTCTCTTCGTCCATTTCGCGGGCCTTGATCGACAAGGTCATGCGACGGTTGCTCTTGTCGATGTTGGTCACCTTGGCGTCGACCCGATCGCCCACCGAGAACCGCTCGGGGCGCTGGTCGCCGCGCTCGCGGGCCAGATCCGACTTGCGGATGAAGCCAATGGCGCCGTTGACGTCGACTTCGATGCCGTTTTCCTGAACCAGGGTCACCACGCACGACACCACCTGGTTCTTGCGCAGTTCGGCCGTCGCCTCGCGGTACGGATCCTCGCCCAGCTGCTTGACGCCCAGGCTGATCCGCTCCTTCTCGATGTCGACGTCCAGGACCTTGGCCCGCACCACGTCGCCCTTCTTGTAGTCCTTCACCGCCTCGTCGCCGCTGCGGTTCCAGTCCAGGTCGGACAGGTGGATCATGCCGTCGATGTCGCCGGTGAGACCGATGAACAACCCGAACTCGGTGATGTTCTTGATCTCGCCCTCGACCTCGGTGCCGATCGGGTGGGTTTCCAGGAACGACGCCCACGGGTTCGACATGGTCTGCTTCAGGCCCAGGCTGATCCGGCGCTTGTCGGGATCAACGTCGAGGATCATCACCTCGACTTCCTGGCTGGTCGACACGATCTTGCCCGGGTGGACGTTCTTCTTGGTCCAGGACATTTCGGAAACGTGGACCAGGCCTTCAACGCCCGGCTCCAGCTCGACGAACGCGCCGTAGTCGGTGATGTTGGTCACGCGGCCCAGGAAGCGGGTCTGCACCGGGTACTTGGCGGCCACGCCGTCCCAGGGATCGGCTTCCAGCTGCTTCATGCCCAGGCTGATGCGCTGGGTTTCGGCGTTGAAGCGGATGACCTGCACCTTGACCGTCTGGCCGATGGCCAGGGCCTCGGTCGGGTGGTTGATGCGCTTCCAGGAAATATCCGTGACGTGCAGCAGGCCATCGACGCCGCCCAGATCGACGAACGCGCCGTAGTCGGTGATGTTCTTGACGACGCCGTCGAGGATCTGGCCCTCCTTGAGCGTCTCCATCAGCTTGCTGCGTTCCTCGGCGCGGGTCTCTTCCAGCACCGCGCGACGCGACACCACGATGTTGCCCCGGGCCCGATCCATCTTGAGGATCTGGAACACCTGCGGCTGACCCAGCAGGGGCGAAATGTCGCGCACCGGACGGATGTCCACCTGCGAGCCCGGCAGGAACGCAATCGCCCCATTGAGGTCGACCGTGAAGCCACCCTTGACCCGGCTGTGAATGGTGCCACGCACCCGCTGGCCGTCGTTGAACGACTTCTCCAGCTCGTTCCAGGCTTCCTCGCGCCGCGCCTTGTCGCGCGACAGGACGATCAGACCGTCCTTGTCCTCGTAACGCTCGACGAACACGTCAACCGTGTCGCCGATGGCAACCTGCGCTTCTTCGCCGGGACGGGTGAATTCCTTGACGGGCACGCGCCCTTCGGACTTCAGACCCACGTTGATCAGAAAAAAATCACCGGAACGGCCGATGACGGTGCCGGTCAGCACCGAGCCTTCCAGGCTGCCCGAGCTGCCCAGCTGTTCGTTCAGAAGGGCCTCGAAATCCTCGTGGGCGGGAAACTCGTCGTGGCCTGCGTGAGCCAATACCATGGGGTTGTTCATCCTTTCGTTCGTCGTTCGTCTTATCTGGCCAGCCGGTTGGCTCCGGCGGTCTTGTCTTGCCTCGTGGGGAAGGACAACAGCCCTCCCGCCGCCCCAGGGCGGCCGGAAGGCTTTGAAAACTTACTAAATTTTCTTGCGAAACGAACCAACCCACGAAAGTTGGCGGGCCGGCCCGCAAGAACGTTAGGCGGCGTGGCCCAAACGCCTTGAAGATTACTGGCCGCGTTTCGCCAGCAATCCCATGACGGCAGCCAGGGCCTGATCCGGTGTCAGGAGCGAGGTATCCAGCACGACGGCATCGTCGGCCGGCACCAGCGGCGCAACCGAGCGGGTACGATCCCGATCGTCGCGCTCGCGCATGTCCCGTTTCACCACCTCTTCCTTAACATCCTGGCCGTTCTGGCGCAACTCCAGAAGACGACGTTGGGCGCGCACTTCCAGGCTCGCGGTGACGAAGACCTTGAGATCGGCCCCGGGACACACCACGGTGCCGATGTCGCGCCCGTCCAGCACCGCGCCGCGCGCGCCATCGGGGGGCTGTGCCGCGAAGGCGCGCTGGAAATCAAGAAGCGCGGCGCGCACCCCCGGCAGCGCCGCCACCTTCGAGGCCGCCATGCCGGCCTCGTCGGACGACAGGGCCGGGTCGCCCAGCAGCCCAAGATCGAGCGAACGCGCCGCCGCTTCCGCCGTCTGCGGGTCACCGGGGTCGCCGCCGGCCCGCGCCACCGCCCAGCCAACGGCCCGATAGAGCTTGCCGGTATCCAGATGAGCATACCCCAAGGCCGCCGCCAGCCGCCGGGCCAGCGTGCCCTTGCCCGACGCGGCCGGGCCGTCAATGGCGATGATCATGCGAAAGTCTCCTGCTCGGTGGTGAGGTGGGCCCCCAGGCCCGTCATCAGATCCACGAACCCGGGAAAGCTGGTTTCGATCGCCCGCCCGTCGTCGATGCGCACCGGCTCGACGCTGACCATCCCCAGGACAAGGAACGCCATGGCAATCCGGTGATCCAGGTCCACCTGCACCACTGCGCCGCCCTGGGGCGCCTCGCCCTGGCCCTTGACGATCAGGGTATCTCCCTCGGTCGTGGCCTCGACCCCACAGGCCTCCAGGCCGCGCACGATGGCCGCGAGGCGATCGCTTTCCTTGACCCGCAGCTCGGCCAGGCCATGAAAGCGCGAGGTCCCGTGCGCGCACGCCGCCGCCACGGCCAAGATGGGGTATTCGTCGATCATCGAGGGCGCCCGGTCCGCCGGGACCTCCACCCCCTTCAAGGCGCTGGCCCGCGCCCGCAGGTCGCCCACCGGCTCGCCGGCTTCCTCGCGGACGTTCAGAACCTCCAGGTCGGCCCCCATCTCGCGCAAGGTGTCGAACAGACCCGTGCGCAGCGGGTTCAGGCCCACGCCTTCCAGCAGGAGGTCGCTTTCCGGCACCAGCAAGGCCGCCACCAGCGGAAAGGCCGCCGACGAGGGGTCGCCCGGCACCCGCACCGGCCCCCCCGTCAATTCGGGCTGTCCGCTCAAGACCAGGACGTCCGCCCCGTCGTCCCCCTGACGGCGCACCAGGCGCGCGCCGAAGTGGATCAGCATGCGTTCGGTATGGTCCCGGGTCGCGACCGGCTCGATCACCGTGGTTTCGCCCGGGGTGTTGAGCCCCGCCAGCAGCACGGCGGATTTGACCTGGGCACTGGGCACCGGGACCCGGTAGGTCACGGGCAAGGGCTCGGCCGCCCCCTTCAGCGCCAGGGGCAGCCGGTTGCCGGCCCGCGCCAGGAACGTGGCGCCAAACCGCGACAGCGGGTCGATCACCCGCCCCATCGGCCGCTTGCGCAGCGAGGCGTCGCCGGTGAACAAGGCGGTGATGGGATGCGTGGCCACCACCCCCATCAGCAAGCGCGCGCCGGTGCCCGCGTTGCCCATGTCCAGGACCTCGGCCGGCTCGGCCAGACCGCCCACGCCGACGCCATCGACCGTCCACACCGAAGCGCCGCTGGCGTCGTCGTCCTCGCGGGCGATCGAGGCGCCCATCAGGGCCATGGCCCGCGCCGTGGCCAGCACATCCTCGCCTTCCAGAAGACCGGTAATGGTGGTGCGCCCCACCGCGAGGCCGCCCAGCATCAGGGCCCGGTGGGAAACGGACTTGTCACCCGGCACCCGGATCCGACCCGAAAGGGGGGAACCGCGACGCGCGCTGAGGGGGTGGGCAGAAGGGAGATCGATCATCGGCGCTCCGGGCATGGGCCTTGACAGAAGGCGAAAACCACAAGACGGGGGCTTCCTACCACAGGGGGCGCCGCGTGAACAGAGCGCCCGGCCACACTCCCACGGGTGCCTTCCCCGCCCCGGCGCGGGCCTTCCCTGCCGTCCCTTGGAACCTCCTCGCAAAAGGACCGCGCGGATCGTTTGACAAGGACCCGGGGAAAATGGCAATAGCGGCCAAGCCCGGGAAGACGCCCGCCGGTCCGGCCGGCCTGGCCCATGGGGCCCACGCCATCATGCCCGCGACGCACCCGAGGCCGCGGCCCATCACCACCCGTGATTGCAAGGGAGGGGAAACCTGTGTCCAAACCCGAATGGGGCATCAAGCGGACCTGCACGAGCTGCGGCACGCGCTTTTATGACATGCGCCGCACCCCCATCGTCTGTCCAAAATGCGATGCGGTCCTTGAAGTCGATACGCCGGTCAAGGCGCGCCGGCCCGAACGCAAGAAAGAGCCCCCCAAGGCCGTGCCCGCCGCCACCTTGGAAGAAGATGATGTCGATCTCGGCGAGGTCGACATGGCGGTCGACGAGGATCTGGAGACCGACGAGGACGACGAAGTGGGCGATCTGATCGAGGATACCTCCGACCTCGGCGAGGATGATTCCGACCTCCACGAGGTCAAGGATCACATCGAGCTCGACGAATCCGAATAAAAACGCACGGGCGCCGTTTCCCCCCGGCGCCCTTCCCCCCCCCGGCGGGCCCTCCACCCACCCCCGGGTCCACCCTTCGGAAGCCCACCGGATTTTTTTTGAAGAAGGGTGTTTTTTCCTCTTGCCGGGTCGGCCCGGAGCCTGTAGAAACCCGGACCTCGGCGGCGCTGACCGGTCTTCTTCCCCGGCCCGGGCCGCCGATCCCAAGACAACGAAGCCTGCTTCGTTGTGACCCAAGGATGGGGCTGTAGCTCAGTTGGGAGAGCGCGTGAATGGCATTCACGAGGTCAGGGGTTCGATTCCCCTCAGCTCCACCATCCTTTCTCTTCGGTCCTCGGACCGGAGTCCCAAGGCGGACGGGGACACCCTGAAGCCAACCTCGAAGGCAGAAGGGCGTGCCCTGAAGCCAGCTTTACTTGAGGGGCTGTAGCTCAGTTGGGAGAGCGCGTGAATGGCATTCACGAGGTCAGGGGTTCGATTCCCCTCAGCTCCACCAGTTTCCGAAAGGCCCGGCGGCATCCGCCGGGCCTTTCTCCGTTCCGGGGGATGAGGGAAGGCGGGCCCCCAGGCGAGGAGCGCCCGCCTTGGGGCACGTCACGCCCCGCACAGCGGACCGTCGGAGCCCAGGCGCGCGATATCGATCAGGTCGTCCAGAAGACGCTGCACCTGTTCCGAAGGCGCCTCGATCCGCTTCACCAGCGCCACCGCCGCGCCGATGTCGCCCCTCTGCCACGCCTCGGCGGCCTTGATTCCCAGATCGTGGATCTCCTTGTGGGGCTCCAGGAGATCGGCATAGGCCCGGGCCCGCTTCAAGGCCTCGGGGGCGTTCGCGTACCACCGGCCCAGACGGCAGTGGGTGTGATGGGACAGCTCGCCCGGATCCAGATGCGCCCGCCCCACCAGCATGTCGGCAAGGTGCTTGCGCCACATCATATGATCCGCCTTGGCCTGGATCAGGTCGCGCGCGGGGAACGGCGTTTGGGCGAGATCCTCCACCCGGGAGCTGATCAGTCCCTCGATCTGGTCAATGGAGTCGAGAAGGGTTTCCATGGCGCCCACGTTGTCCTCGACCGACCGGACAACGGCTTCGATGCCCTGGGCGATCTCGTTGGAGGCACAGCGCTGCTGGGACAAAAGCTCGACGACCTCCGACACGCCCACCGACACCGCCTCGGCCCGGGCCTCGATCCGGTCCAAGGACCCGATGGTCGAGGTAATCACGCCCGAGCCCTGGCTCACCGCCTCCGATCCGTTTTGCATGGAGAGCGTAATGCGCTGGGTTTCCTCGCCCAGCTTCTCCACGCGACGGCGGATGTCCTCGGTCACCCGCGCCGTCTGGCTGGCCAGGTTCTTGACCTCGGAGGCGACGACGGCAAACCCCTTGCCGGCTTCCCCGGCCCGGGCCGCCTCGATGGTGGCGTTCAGGGCCAGCAGGTTGGTCTGGCTGGCGATCTCGTTAATCAGCTTGACCATGCTTTCGATCTGGGCCGACGCCTCGGCCATGGCCGAAACCTGGTCGGCGGCTTCTCGCACCGCCGAGGAAATGGCCTCCATGGCCCTGATCGCCTGATGGGATTCCGCCCGGCTGGCCCGCGCCAGGTCATACACCCCTTGCGCGTCTTTCGCCGCCGATGACGACGCCTCGGCTATCCCCTCTATGGCGTTCGCCATTTCCTCCGACGCCGCCGCCATGGCCTGAATGCGGTCCAGGGTTCCCCCCAGCGCTTTCTTGGATTCCACCGCCGAGATGACCGTGGACGCGACCCCCATGGAAAGATGCACCGAGCATTCCAGGTTCGCTTCCACCCGATGCAGCAGCTTTTCGGCCAGCGCACGGATTTCCGTCGTCAGGGGATCCGTCCCCTCCCCCACATCGAAATAGGCTCCGTCGATCAGCAAGGCGACCTGTCGAAGCGCCAGCGCGTTTTCCGGTTTGACCTCGGAAGGGATGCCCGACTCCTCGCCAGAAGCCGGCCTCCCTTCTCCCAACAGCGCCTTCAACCTGATCATGCGACCCCCCAGATACTCACTTTTTAAAAGATTGCCCCTTCAAGAGCAATCAAGCAGCACTTCACCACCATGGAGATTGCATCCGAGGGACGGGTTTTCTTGTTAATCGATGGGTTTAACCGTCTTATTCAGCCATCGATTCCTTATCGATCCATAACAACACTGTTGAAATGAGCCCGCAACATATTTCAAGACAATCAACGAATAGAGCGCTTTCTTTCCACTCCCCTTGCGTACGACCCATGGTCTGTAATTTTATCTGGAGAGCCCCTTTCTCTTGCCAGGGCATGGCAATCACCCCCTCCCTTCCTCGTGGAAATTCAGCCGACAAGAATTGTTTTTTGATTCTGACAAAAAGAAACCCGCCTCCCCCCTCGGGGAAACGGGCTCGATACAAATCATCCCTTGGTTTTCCAGGTCCCCCACCATCATCGGGCGCTTATGGTTTCGAAAACCCGAGACAGGGGTGGGCTTTTTCTTGCCCGACGGATCGACGAGAGCGCGTCAGGGATAAAGAGGCTCCGCGATCCGTCCGCCTCACCATGAAGCGGACGGGATCCAAGGCACCCTACAGCCGCTCGGACAGCCAGATCGCGACCCGCGTTCCCGCCTTGATCGCCTCGGAAACCAGGGGATAGGCGGGGGCCTGCTCGGCTCCGTGCGCCAGACCCTGGTCGCGGTGATGGACTTCCTCCAGCCGGAAATGGGCCAGCGTCGCCTTCAAGGGCAGTTCGTCGTCGCCCAGGCTGTCGGCCTGGGCCCGGTAATGGTCGTCAATGACTTCCTCCACCGCCGTGGTGCACGCCATCGCCATCTCGTCGCCCAGCAGCGCCGTTCCCGCCCCCAGGGCGAAGCCGGCCACATGCCACAGGGGCGCAAGCAAGGTCGGCCGCGCCCGGCGTTCAACCATCAGGGCATTGAAGGTCGCGAGGTGGCGTTCTTCCGAGGCGCGCATGCCGGCGACCACCGCCGCCTTGGGCGAACGCCGGCGCGCCATCACCGCGTGCTGGCCTTGGTAAATGCGCACGGCGCCATATTCGCCCGCCTGATCGACCCGCAGCACCCGGTCGACCAGGGCGGCCCGGGGCAGATCACCGGGACGGCGGCCCCGGCGCGTGAGGCGTCCTTGGACCTGGGCCAGGACGTCCTCCTCGCTGGGACGAAACACCTCGGGCACGGGGGTGGCGCGAGAGCGGCGAACCGTCATGGGGGGGGCTCCTTCAACAGGGAAAGACCCCCCTGATATGGGCCGCGCCCAGGCGCCCCGCCAGATCAGCCGCGCGGCCGAGCCCCCGACACGGCGATTCCCGCCAGCAGCAGGCACAAGCCGAAATTCAGCCCCGCGAAGCTGATGCCCATGAACGTCCACCCCGGTTCGTCGCACGGGGGGGGCGCGTCGATGGGGCCGGCCAGGGCGGCCTTGAGATCGGCCAGCGTTGCCGGCCCGGCGCCCGTGGCGGCGGTTCCCGCCCCGGATCCGCACGCGGCGGTGCCCGCCCACCAATGTTGCTCGACCCCCACATGGTAGCCCGCGATCCCGGCATTGACCACCAGGGCCAGGGCACAGATCCCCAGCAAAATCCGCGCCCAGCGCAAGGGCACGGCCGGCTGCAAGGCCATCGCGGCCAGCACCGCCACGATGACCCAGGGCACGCGCTGGGCCAGGCACAAGACACACGGCGCGATGCCCAGGCCGACCTGGGCATACAGGGCTCCCAGCAGCACCGCCGCCGCCGCCACATCCAGACCAAGGGCGACGCGACGAGGAGACAGCGCAAACGACGCGTTCATGATCAACGGCTTTGCCTGGATCAAGAGTTAATACCCACAGGGCCGGTCGAGGATGTCGAGGACCCCGTCCTCGGGCACCGGGACATGGAACTCGCCCCGTTCGGCCAGCGCCGATTCCAACCGCTCATGGTAGGCATCGCGCGGGATCTCGATCGCCCCCAGCGAACACAGGTGGGGCGTGGTGAACTGGGTATCGAGCAGATGGAACCCGCCCCGCTTCAGCCGGGCCACCAGGTGACACAACGCCACCTTCGACGCGTCGGCCATGCGCGAGAACATGCTTTCGCCAAAAAACGCCCCGCCCAGCGACAGGCCATAAAGCCCGCCGACCAGCGATCCCGCCGACCAGCATTCCACGCTGTGGGCCATGCCCAAACGGTGCAGATCGGTGAACACGCGGGTGATGCGGTCGTTGATCCAGGTTTCGGCCCGCTTGGGCGTGCGCGTGGCGCAGGCCCGGATGACGTGCGAGAACGCCTTGTCGACGGTGACCGAAAAAACCTCCTGGCGCAGGATCTTGCGCAGCGAGCGGGAGACCTTCAGGCCATCCAGGGGCAAGATGCCCCGGTGCTGGGGGTCGATCCAGTACAAACGGGGGTCGTCGTGGGCCCGGGCCATGGGAAAAACACCGCTCGCGTAGGCCCGCACGATGACTTCGGGTGTCAGGGTCAGGTTAAACACGGGGAGAAGGCGCCTCCTTGCGCGCATAAAACCGTCAGGCACGTTCGTCCGGTCCCGGGGTCAGGCCATAGGGCTCGACCAGGGACCACAAGTGAGGGGGAATCATGGCACGCACCCGCTTGGGAAAACGATGGCGCAAGGTGACCACCGCTTCCAATGCCTTCATTTCTACCCGGGTCCGCGCGAATTCAAGACCACGAGGCCCCGTGCGCGGCATCATCCACGCCACGATCGGCCGCGCCCAGTCGGGCATGGTGCGCATGGGCAGGCCGCCGGCGGCCCGCTCGATATTGGCCAGGAAGCCCTTCACCGCGCTGGCCCGCTTGCCGGCGCTGGTGGGCTCTCGCACCCGCACCTCGTCGCCCAGCAGATCGAACACCGCCTGGCCGCGCGGGTTGCGCACCACCACCCACTGCTCGCCCCGCCCGCCCATGTAGCCCACGGTCAGGTCGGCCAGCGCGTTGGTGTAATCCACGCACGCCCGGCAGGTCAGCGGGAAGAAATCGGAGGGCAAGGTTGAAAGCGGCAGCTTCAAGAAGGGGATCAGGCGCACCCGCCCATCCTGGAAGCGCATTTCAACATGGTAGTCGGCGCGAAACTCCAGATAGGTCACGGTTTCGGGCGCCGGGGTCAGCAGCGACAAAAACGTGTGGAAATTCTCGGTGGTGGTGTTGTCCGAGCACGGAATGCCGATCACGGTCAGGGACTCGAAGCCCAAGGTCGGCTCCAGCGCCCGCAAGGGGTAGATCTGGCACGGCACCCCGATCACGGCCAGCCGGCGCAGCCCGCGCGCCCGCGCCTCGTCCAGCAACGACAAAAGCGGCGCGTAGCCCATGCGCATGCCCCGGCAGTGCACCATGTCGGCGGCGTCGGTGACCAACCGGGGCAAGGGCCGCCAGCGATCCGTGGGGTCGGCGCCCATGGCCAGCACCGCGTCCACCTGCCCGGTTTCCAGCAGACGCTCGCCCAGGCGGGTGGTGATGCCCGTCCACTGGGCGCCCGCGCGCGGGGCCTTGAGGGCGGCTTGCACCATGCGCTCGAAGGGACCGAAGAACAGCTCGTCGGGCCGGGCCGGATCGCGCGGGCGTCCATGCACCCGGGTTTCCAGGCTGGCGTAATCGGGATGAATGAACTGGCAGGCCTGGCCGCACTGGCGGGGATCCGCGCCCCGCGACACCCCGCAATCGGTGCACAGCACCCGCGCCGGGGCCTCCGTGTGCATCGCCTGTCCTGCCTGCGTGTCTTCCGCCGCCATGGCGCCTTCCCCTTCCTGGACCGTGCCCTCGGTCCGGGACTTTAGGTCAGCCCGCCCGCCAACGCCAGACCTTGCAACGGCTCCAGGCTAAGGAAGAAGGAGGGGCCCCAGGCATCCCCCGAAGACAGCGTGTCGGACGGTCTGGCCGGGTGTGTTCGCCGGGTTTCCGCCTCGCGTTTCCCTTTCCCGTCCCCCGATCGCCATCGTTTACACAGGTGAAGCGGCGGGAGTAGAAGAGGCGATCGTGTCACAGAGTAAGGGGGGTTGCCCGATCATGAGCGAAAGCACCAAGTACTTTCTGCCCGAGGACCAGATGCCCAAGGCCTGGTACAACCTGGCCGCCGATTTGCCGACCCCCGTGCCGCCGCCGCGCCATCCGGGCACGACCGAGATTATTTCGCCTGATGATTTGGCACCTATTTTCCCGCGCGCGGTCATTGAACAGGAAATGAGCACCGAGCGTTGGATTGACATCCCCGAGCCGGTGCGCGAGATCTGCCGTCTGTGGCGCCCGTCGCCGCTGGTCCGGGCCCGGCGCCTGGAAAAAATCCTGGATACGCCCGCCAAGATCTTCTTCAAGAACGAAGGCGTGAGCCCCGCCGGCAGCCACAAGCCCAACACCGCCGTCGCCCAGGCCTTCTATAATAAGGAAGAAGGCGTCAAGCACCTGTCCACCGAAACCGGGGCCGGGCAGTGGGGCAGCTCGCTGGCCTTCGCCGGCTCGCTGTTCGGGCTGGAAGTGTCGGTCTTCATGGTGAAGGTTTCGTACAACCAGAAGCCCTACCGCCGCGCCCTGATGGAAACCTACGGCGCCACCTGCGTGGCCAGCCCGTCGCCCCAGACCGCGGCCGGCCGCGCCATCCTGGCCGCCCATCCCGACTCCAACGGCTCGCTGGGCATCGCCATCTCGGAAGCCGTCGAGGTCGCCGCCTCGCGCGACGACACCAAGTACGCCCTGGGCAGCGTGCTCAACCACGTGTGCTTGCACCAGACCGTGATCGGCCAGGAAGCCATGCTGCAAATGGCCATGGCCGAGGCCGAACCCGACGTGGTCATTGCCTGCACCGGGGGCGGGTCCAACTTCGCCGGCCTTGCGTTCCCCTATGTGCGCGAGAAGATCAAGGGCCGCTCGGTGCGCATCATCGGCGTGGAACCCTCGTCGTGCCCGACCCTGACCCGGGGTCAGTATGCCTATGACTTCGGCGACACCGGCAAGCTGACGCCGCTGGTCAAGATGCACACCCTGGGCGCCACCTTCATGCCCCCCGGCACCCACTCCGGCGGCCTGCGCTACCACGGCATGGCCCCCATGGTCAGCCACGTCAAGGAACTGGGCCTGATGGAGGCGCGTTCCTACCATCAGACCGAATGCTTCGCCGCCGCCGTCCAGTTCGCCCGCGCCGAAGGCATCGTGCCCGCCCCCGAGTCGTCGCACGCCATCCGCGCCGCCATCGACGAGGCCCTGCGCTGCAAGGCCGAGGGCAAGGCCGAGACCATTTTGTTCAACCTGTCCGGTCACGGCCACTTCGACATGCAGGCCTACACCGATTACTTCTCGGGCAAGCTGCAAGACCCCGAGTTCGATGACGCGGCCCTGGCCGAAGCCCTGACCGATCTGCCCGAGATCAAGGGCTGATCCTTTTGTTTTCCGGCCGGACCGGATCGCCGTGCGACGCGGCCCGGCCGGAAACCAGCCTCCCCCGATCCCCTGGAGTCTGTCCGCTTCAACGTGAAACGAACAGACTCCAGGGGGGGCGGGGGAAGGGCTGCGGGTCGAACGAAGAGGACGACATGATCAAGGCCATCGGGTTCGACGCGGACGACACGCTTTGGCACAACGAAACCCACTTCCAGGACATGCAGCGCCAGTTGACCGAGATTATCGTCGGCCATACCGGCGATCCGGATCAAATCGACGCGCATCTGATGGCGGTGGAGCGGCGCAATCTCCGCAAGTACGGCTATGGCGCCAAGGGATTTGCCCTGTCGATGATCGAAACCGCCCTGGAACTGACCGAGCAGCGGGTTTCCGGGGCCGAGATCGCCCACATCATCGCGATGGTTCAGCGCTTCCTCGACAAGGACGTCCACCTCCTTGACGGCGTCATTGAAACCCTTTCGTGGGTGCGGGGGCGTTACCCGTGTTTTCTGATCACCAAGGGCGACGAGATCGAACAGCGGGAAAAACTGGCTAAATCGAAGCTGCGCCCCTTTTTCAAGGAGGTGCACGTCGTGTTGGAAAAAGATCCCGACATGTACCGTTCGATCGTGCAGCGCGAAGGACTCGATCCCGGCCAGTTCCTCATGGTTGGCAATTCGGTTCGCTCGGACATCCTGCCGGTGCTGGCCATCGGAGGCGAAGCGGTCCATATCCCCTATGAGGTGACCTGGAAACACGAACAGGTCGAGCCTTCCCCCGAGGCGTCCCACCGCTTTGCCACCTTGTCGTCGATTCGCGATCTGCCGGCTTTCCTGGAAGGGGGCCTCCGGGCCCCCGCCTGATGGTGTCCCTGCAAGGGGGCCTCCGGGCCCCCGCGACAGGCCTGGATCACGTCTTCGTCAGTTTCTCGAAGGCCTCGGGGTAGCGGGCCCCGGCCACCTTGCCCGGCGCGAAGATGTCGTTGAGCCGATCCAGGTCGTCCGAGATCAGCGCGATATCCGCCGCCGCCACGTTTTCCTCCAGGTGCCGGATCCGGCGCGCCCCGGGAATGGGCACGATGTCGTTCCCTTGCGCCAGAACCCAGGCCAGGGCCACCTGAGCCGCCGTGACGCCGCGCGCCTCGGCCATCCGCGTCACCGCCTCGACCAAAAGCCGGTTGGCGGCCAGGTTCTCGTCTTGGAAACGGGGGAGCGAGCGGCGGAAGTCCTTCTCCTCCAGCCCGTCCGTGCCCACCTGCTTGCCGGTCAGGAAGCCGCGCCCCAGCGGGCTGAAGGGCACGAACCCGATCCCCAGGTCCCGGCACGCCGCCAGGACTCCGTTGCTTTCCACGTCCCGCGTCCACAGTGAATATTCGCTTTGCAAGGCGGCGATCGGATGGACCGCGTGGGCCCGGCGCAGCATGTCGGCGGAGACTTCCGAAAGCCCGAGGGCCCGCACCTTCCCGTCGCGCACCAGATCGGCCATGGCGCCCACGGTATCCTCGATCGGCACCGCCGGGTCGGCCCGGTGCAGGTAGTAAAGATCGATCACATCGAGCCGCAGGCGCTTCAACGAGGCCTCGGCCACTTCCTTCGCGTGTTCCGGCCGCCCGTCGGTTCCGCTGATCGCCCCGTGATCGCCGGCCTGGGCCTTGAAGGTAAAGCCGAACTTGGTGGCGATCACCAACCCCGCGCGCCGGGAAGCAAGCGAGCGCCCCAGCAGCTCTTCATTGCGGTAGGGGCCATACGCCTCGGCGGTATCGAAGAAATTCACTCCCAGATCCAGGGCGCGGTCCAGGGTTTTCAGCGAGTCCGCCTCGTCGTAGGCGCCATAGGCCTGGCTCATGCCCATGCACCCCAGCCCCACCGCCGAAACCTCAAGTCCCTGGCCCAGTGTCCGTTTTTTCATGGGTTTGCCTCCTGCAAGGATTCGGATGGGTTGCCCTGAAGGTACCGAGGGAGCATCGTTTGGATAACCGGCTCTTTCGGCAACACCATGTTCGAAATTTTCGCACAATGGACCGCACCCGACTTTCCCGACTGGTCGTTTTCACCACGGTGGCGCGTGAAGGGAGCTTTCGCGCCGCCGCCGAACGGCTACGCCTCGCGCCGTCGGCGATCAGCCATGCGGTCGGAGCGTTGGAAGCCTCGCTGGGGGTGCGGCTTCTGGCGCGCTCGACCCGCAGCCTGCGCCTGACCCCGGAAGGGGAACGCCTGCTGGAAGCAACGGCCGCCCCCCTGGCGGAGATCGACTCCGGCTTCGCCGCCCTGGCCGAGCTGCGCGCCGAGCCGTCGGGCCCCTTGCGCGTGACCATGCCGCTGCTGGTCGCCGAGGATGTGATTGCCCCCCACCTGGGGGCGTTCGCGCGATCCTTTCCCAAGGTGGAACTGGAGATTCGCACCGACGACCATTTCGAGGACATCGTGGCCAGCGGCTTTGATGCCGGGATCCGGCTGGGGGAATCCCTTGAGGACACCATGATCGCCGTTCCCCTGGGCGGGCGCCGGCGCGGGCGGATCGTGGCCACGCCCGAGTATTTCCAAAGGCAGGCGGCCCCCCTGACCCCGCACGATCTCCTGTCGCATCCATGCATCCGGCGCCGCTTTTCAAGCGGACAGATCTATGCGTGGGAACTGGAAAAGGACGGGCGGAAGCTGGTGATCGACCCCAAGGGCCCCTTGATCTTGTCGCATCAGGGCCTGATCCATCGGGCGGTTTTGCAAGGCGTTGGTCTTGCCTACATTTTTCAAGACCGCGTGATCCAGGACATTGCCGCCGGCCTTCTCGTGCCGGTTCTTGACGACTGGACCCCGGTTTTCGAGGGGTTTTACCTGTATTATCCCTCGCGCCGGCACATGCGGCCGGCTCTGCGGGCTTTCATCGATTTCTTCCGCGAGGCCACGCGCCCGGCGGCCGGATCGGAGGAAGCCTTGACGTGAGGCGATCGCCTGCGCCCCTTGCCTTGGGTGACGCGCACCCAAACGCACACACCCCACACCAGGTTTCGCGACCCGGGCGGGGTGTGTGCGGGGTAACGGCACTTACTCGCGTCAACCGTCTCCGGCGTGCCAGCGCACACCGGACCCGGAAACGCCAGGGGTTTTAGCCCTGGCGGGTCTTCAGGCGCGGGTTCTTCTTGTTGATCACAAGAACACGGCCCTTGCGACGCACGATGCGGCAATTCTTGTCGCGCACCTTCGCCGACTTCAAGGAGTTACGAACACGCATAGGTCTGGCCCTCGACGGATCGGACCGAACAGCGCGACGAAGCCCAAGGACCCCACCGGCTTAACCGGTCCCTTTTTTCAACAAAGGAAGGCCGGGACCTTAGGGCCCGGACCCGCCCGAGTCAAAGATTTTCTGCCCCCGCCCGATCCTCGCCCCCTTGGGGAAAGGATGACGAGGCGTGGCCGCCTCATGCAAACAGTTTCTCAAGATCCGCCATCGGCCGAAACAGTTTCAACGGTTGATCCGGAAAAGGTAGAAAGCTTTCGCGCTCGTAAAAACGTTTCGCGTTTTCGTCCTTGGCGTCCACGATCACGGCAAACGAGGCGATCTCGCTGCGGACCGCGCGACAAAGCGCGTCCGCGAGCAGGAAACGCCCATACCCCCGGCCCTGATCGCGTCGATC
Organism: Pararhodospirillum oryzae; assembly: GCF_007992075.1. Taxonomy (GTDB): domain Bacteria; phylum Pseudomonadota; class Alphaproteobacteria; order Rhodospirillales; family Rhodospirillaceae; genus Pararhodospirillum; species Pararhodospirillum oryzae. The sequence goes on along the minus strand of NZ_BJZO01000026.1, from coordinate 62 downwards.
GACGGCCAGGCGCCCCAGCAACGTCGCAGGCACCAGCGGGTAGCGCGGAAGGGTGCGGGTAA
>NZ_BJZO01000025.1 GCF_007992075.1 Pararhodospirillum oryzae | reverse complement strand
TTACCTGCCCAGCCTGATCTGGATTCCCACCGGCCTGCGCCAGCCCGAGGACCTGGTGGTACCGCTTGCCGGCTTTTTCCAACGCCATGGCGTGACCTGGCATCAAGGCACCGTTGAGCGGGTCGAGGCGCAAGGACACCGGGTCATCACCAGCACCGGCCCCCTGGAAACCGATACCCTGGTCATCGCCTCGGGCGGGCGCTTCCTGCGTGGCCTGCCCGGCATTGAGCACGCCGTGATTCCGTGCGCGAGCCTTGAGGCGGCCGAAACCCTTCGCCAGCGCGTCGCGGCGCTCGACGGCGGGACCCTTGCCTTCGGATTTTCAACCAACCCGGCCGAGCCGAACGCGGTGCGGGGCGGACCGGTGTTTGAATTCCTGTTTGGCCTGGAAACCCACCTGCGCCGCGAGGGGCGGCGCGACCGTTTCAAGCTGGTGTTTTTCAACCCGTCCACCGAGCCCGCGCGCCGGCTGGGCCCCAAGGCGGTGCAAGGACTGCTGCGCGAAATGCAGCGGCGCGGGATTGAAACCCACCTGGGGCATCCGCTGGTACGCTTCGATCCCGACGGCGTGGTCACCGCCAAGGGCACGGTACCCGCCGACCTCACCGTGTTCCTGCCCGGGCTCACCGGCCCCGCCTGGTTGCAAGGCAGCGACCTGCCCCGCTCCCCCGGGGGATTCATCGCCGCCGATGCCGGTTGCCGGGTCATGGGGCTGGAGGATGTCTACGTCATCGGCGATGCCGGCAGCTACCCGGGGCCCTCGTGGCTGGCCCGTCAGGCGCACCAGGCGGACCTGAATGCGCGCACGGCGGCCCGCAACCTGGCCTCGACCCTTGCCGGCCGTCCGGCCAATGCCACGTTCACCCCGGAACTGGTTTGCATTATCGACATGCTCGACAAGGGGATCATGGTCTTCCGCAACGGCCGCTTCAAGATCACGCTTCCCCGCTCGCGGGTGTTCCATTGGATGAAGGAAGCCTTCGAGCGCCATTATTTGAAAACGTATCGCAAGACAGTCCTGCTTCCCTGACGGGTTTTCCAGGAAAACAACACCCGCGCCCCGTTCTCGTTTTTCTGTCGGGAAAAGGGCGTCCAGGGTCTGTCCGCTTCAATCGGAAACGGGCAGACCCCGGGTCTGTTCGAGTTTGTCGTCCCGGGAAAAGCGGGTCCCACTTTTCGGGTCTCGGTCTGATCAGCGGGCTTTTCACAAGACCCCGATGAAAAACCGGGCGGTGCAAGGCACCCCGACGGGATCGTGCTTTTGCCTCAGGTGCTGAAGCCTGCTTCCGCCAGCAGGCGATAAAAATCGCGAACCGAGGATTCCCGTTCGTTTTCTGGCAGATCCTTGGAAAAACTCTCCACGAAATTGGGCTGGCGCAGGTGGTGAAGCACGCGCATGCGCGCGATGGACAGAGCCTTGCCCTCCATCAAAACCCCGGACCCGCAAAACCGCACCAGCCGCAAGGCCCGCATGCGCAGGGGATCGCCGGGAGCATCCAGGCGTTCGATCACTTCGTTGTCGATCAAATAACGGGCCAGCAGATCATCGAGGCGACCGACCACCCGGGTCCGCAAGACCTCGGGCAGGCAGGACGCCTCCAGGCCGCGCTGGATACTGCTGATAATGCGCAGTTTTTCCGTGGTCGAAAGCGCCGGTTCAACAAAGTGGTGGATGTCGGCCGCCATCTTGACCACCGAAACCACCTCTTCCGACACCACGGTCAGGTGCTGGTCCCCTTCCCCGGCCTCGGCCACGGCGATCAGGTAATGCAGGCGCCGGGCGTTGTCCTTGATCAGGTTCGACACGCCTTCGATCGACAGGCGCCAGCCCAGTTGCCCGCCTTGCTCCAGGCGCAGGCTATAACGCCGGGTCAGGGCCCCGGCCACCGCCGGCCCTCCGTTCACCCCTTCGCGTCCGACCAGACGCAAGATCAGGGCGCAGAAGGCTTCGTGTTCCTTGGAAGGATCGTTGCGCGAAAGCGGCTGCCGCCCGCCCAGTTCCCGGGTGACCCGGTCCATGAGCACCGTCAAGCCCGCCGGCAGGCGTTTTTCGGCGAACAGGCGGCGCAGGACCTTGACCGTGTCGGATTCGACCGGCGAGCCCGTGCTGTCGGGTTTGCCGTCGATCAGGTCCAGAAGACCAACCAAGGCGGTGGCCAGATTGGGACGAACCCCCAGGATATCCTGCACGACCTGACTCACCGCCAGGACATCGGCAATGAACCCATCCAAGATCAGCAGGACATCGCGACTGAGGCTGTCGTCAAGGCAGCCCAGGAGGACTTCCAGCTTGCCCAGGAAATTGCGTTCCTTGTACATCTCCCGGGCGATGACATGGCGCAGCAGGACTTCTTGCTCTTCGTGAACAAAGGCACACTTGGATACCGCCGACAAAACCCTGCGGAACTCGGACAGATCCACTTTCCACAAGAGCTTTTCGCCCTCGTTGCGCCGCGACCGCCGGCCGATTTCGTCGATCCAGCGATAGATCTCGTCACGGTGCTCCTTGGGATCCAGTTCTGGCGACATCCGGCAATGCAAGGTAACAATGCGCTCAACCGCCGAGGGCATGAGCTGGGCGTCCATGTCCTGGAAACGGCCCAAGGGCGAGTAGCAATAGAGCAATTCCGAGGGCACGACGAACTGCTGCTCAAGATATCTCTTGATCAGACGACCAATCGTCATGCGGCTTTCCAGGGAATACACATCCTCGACGGACTGGCACAGGGGCGCATCCTCGATGGGGGTAATCCGGGCGGGCTGATTTCCTATCGAGCGTAGCATCTCCTCGAACACGACCCTTTCACGGTGCAAGCCGTCAGGCCCGACCCGATCGTTGACAACCCTGGTACCGTCCACCTGTCCCTTTTGGGCGGCCTTGCGGGCGGCGGCGATGGCCTCGGCTTCGTCGTTGTGGATCTCTTCAGTGATCCAGCGCTTGTCCTTGTATACCTGGACCTCGTAATGCGGCACCGCTCGGCCCCCTTCGCTCTCTTGTCATCCCCGGGTGTGACCTCCCTGCCCCGGGGTGGCCACCCTTTTTGTTCCTTGTTTCCGTCGTCTCATCGTTTCGTCGTTCTCGTCGTGCGCATGGTCCTTCCCATCCTGGCTCTCGCCGACCTCTACCGAAGGATAACCAGACCCCTCTCTCCGAGACAACCATCCCCATGAGGGCTTCTTTTATATTTTAACTTAATTTATCTAGGAAGGGAGTATTTCCGATGATCCCTTCCGCTCCAGGCCTTCTTCCCGCCGGGGGTCTTCCGGGGTTCGTCTGGCGCGGGCCTTTTCCTCCCACCCCCCTGCCTCGGTCTGCTGCCAGTAGTACAAGCCGCCGCCTGCGTCGCGCACCCCTTTCCAACGCTGCCGCGCCTGAACAAGGGCCTGTTCGTCGCGCCCATCGAACAGCACCAGGACCCGCGCGAAAGCCTCCGGGCGCTCCACCCACATACCATCCGTGAGCACCAGGACCGAGGCCCCGTTCGGGTTTTCCTCGCTCTGCGTCAGCCATACCGGCTGCTGGTCGGCCGACCCGTCGGAGGCCGAGCCGTGGGGCAGCCATGACGAGGGATCCCAGGTCCACAGCAAGGCGTTCAGGTGTTCAACCCGCTCCGGCGACGCCGCCAGGACCACCGCGCGCAGCCCCTGGCCCACGATCTTGGCCAAAAGACGCGGCAAGGCTTCTTCAAGGGAGCGGATCTGTAAATGGTAGAAGTCAAAGCGCGTGCCCAGGGCCTCGGCCGGCATTTCCCGTGCCCCTCCTTGTTCAGCTCCCGGCCGGCCCCCGTCGCCCGTCACCCGAGGGTGTCCAGGCCATCGGCCAGCCGGCGCAGCCGTGCCGCGTCGCGCAACACCATGGTCCCGGGACGCGGCAGATCGATCAGGCCTTCGTGGCGAAAGCGGGTCAGGGTCCGGCTCACCGTCTCGATGGTCAGCCCCAGGTAATCGGCGATATCGGCCCGCCCCATCGGCACCAGCACCGGGCTGGCCACGTCGCCCCGGGCCACCGCCCGGTCCGAGATCCCCGTCAGGAAAGAGGCCAGTTTTTCGGGGGCGCTCTTGCGCCCCAGGAGCAGCACCTGTTCCTCGAAGCGCGCGAGACTCGCCAGCGCCCGGCCCCACACCAGCCGCTCCAGCACCGGCGCCCGGGTCAGCAGCCCTTCCAGCCGTGCCACCGGCAACCGGCACAAGACGCACGGCACGATGGCCTCGGCCGTGGTCGTGTGGACGGTGCCGGCACTGAACCCGAACAGGTCGCCCCGAAAGAAGAACCCGGTAATCTGACGCCGGCCATCAGGCATCATTTTGTACAGCTTCACGGCCCCGGCCAGCGGAATGAACACGTGCAAGGCCGGGTCGCCCTCGTTGAACAGGGTTTCATGACCTCCCAGCCGCACCGTGGCCTGAAGCGCCAGAAGCTCCTGGCGCTCGGCCTCGGGAAGGGAGCGGCACAACGACACCGGCCCCAGCGGGCAGGAGGAACAGGGATCGCCCCCGTCCATGCGCCCCGTCTCGGCAAGCTGGGCTGCGACAGTCGTTTGGGCCACGCGTTCCCCCGTCTGAAAGCATCCTTGTTGATCCAGGTCAATTTGGATCGGGATGAGAGCGCGCGCAAGAGCCTTCCGCGTCCCCGGCTCCCGGAGCCGGGCCGGACGACGGCACCGGTCCGGGAGGAGGCAGGTCGTCGAACAAAATGCGCTGGGCCGCGCCGTCCAGGTCCTCGAACTGACCACTGCGCAGGGCCCACAAGAAGCCCATCAGCCCCAGGCCTCCCAAAAACAGCGCCATGGGAATCAAGAACAGCAGCACATCCATCGCGCGGTCCCTTCCTCTTTCAAAGCGAACGACGCCCGCCCCCCCGCACGGCGTTGAGCGTGACCACCAGCGAGGACGCGCTCATCGCCACCGCCGCGACCAGGGGCGTCACCCATCCGGCCAGGGCAAGCGGGATCATCACCACGTTGTACCCCAAGGCCAGCGCCAGGTTCTGGCGCACCAGGCGCTGGGCACGCCGGGCCAGGCGCACGGCACCGGGCAAGGCGTCCAGACGATCGGACTCGATGTCGGCATCGGCGACGCCGCGGGTCAGATCGACCGCCGAGGTGGGCGAGATCGACGCATGGGCCGCCGCCAGCGCCGGGGCATCGTTCAACCCGTCGCCCACCATCAAGACCCGCCGGCCCGACCGGGCCAGGGCCTCCAGATGGTCGGTCTTGTCGCGCGGCGAAATTCCGGCCGTCCAGTCCTCGATCCCGCACGTCCCGGCCACCGCCGCCACCGCCGCCGGCCGGTCCCCCGACAGCAGATGAATCTCCAAGCCCAGGGCCCGCAGCCCCGCCACCGCCGCCGGAGCCTGGGGCCGGACCTCGTCGACAAAGGAAAAACAGATCACGGGCAGGCCGGGCCGCGCGAACCACACCATCGGCCCCGCCGCCTCTTCCCCCGCCTTCTCCTCCAGGGCCGGACCGGAGTTCTCGGGAGGAAACACCCCCGGCGCCGCTCCGTCGCGGCAAAAGGCCAGGCTGCCCAGGCGGGTTTCGCCCAGCGCCAGGCCCTGGCCCGGCACTTCGCGCACGCCCCTGGGAGGGGCCGGATCACCGGCGGCCCGGGCCAGGGCGCGCGCCAGGGGATGGCGGCTGGCGGCGGCCAGCCGGCCCGCTCGGGCCAGATCGGCGGGGGTCCAGGCGGCGGGCCCCCGGGCCGCCGGCGGGTTCAAGGCCACGGTGCCCCGGGTCAGGGTGCCCGTTTTGTCGAACACCACGGTATCGACCTCGGCCAGCCGCTCCAGGGCCGTGGGGCTGCGCACCAGAACGCCCCGGCGCATCAAGGCGCCACAGGCCACCACCCCGACCGCCGGCACCGCCAGCGCCAGCGCGCACGGACAGGTCACGATCAAAACGGCGGCCGCGATCATCAAGGCCCGGTCGGGCGCCATGCCCCCCAGGCCCCACCAGCCAAGGAAGGCCGCGAGCGCCAGAAGATGCACGGCGGGGCCATAAAGCCGCGCCACCCGATCGGCCAGGGCCACATACCGCGAACGCCCCTGCTGGGCGTTTTCCATCAGGCGCACGATATCGGCCAGCACCGTGGCCTCGCCGCTGGCCGTGACCGTGAGCACCAGCGGCGCGTCGTGGTTCAAGGTGCCGGCGAACACCGGATCCCCCGGCCCCACCGCGCGCGGCAGGCTCTCCCCCGACAGCAAGCTGGCATCGACGCTGGACCGTCCCGTTTCCACCCGGCCATCCACGCCCAGGCGTTCGCCCGCCGCCACCAGCACCCGCTCGCCCACCGCGACCCGGGCCGGCGCCACCTGCCGCACCCGCCCGTCGGCGTCTTGAACCGACACCGCCCGGGCGCTCAAGGTCAGCCAGCGCGCCGCCACCGCCCGGGCCCGCCCGCGCGCGCGCGCCTCCAGCACCCGCCCCAGCAGCAGGAAGAACAGCAGCATGACCGCCGCGTCGAAATAGGCGTGGGCCCCGCCTTGGATCGTTTCGGCGAGGCTTACCCCGGTGGCGATCAGCACCGCGAGCGTGATTGGCAGATCCATGGTGATCCGCCCGGCCCGCAGCCCCCCCAGGGCCGGACGCGCGAACGGGCCGATCGCGTAGGCCACCGCCGGCACCGCGATCAGGGCTGAGATCCAGTGCAGAAGGTCGCGGGTCGCGGGCTCCATGTCGAGGCCGGCCCACACCGACACCGACAGCAGCATGACATTGCCCGCCGCGAACCCGGCCACGGCCAGGGCGCGGACCAGAACCTTTTCCGCCCGGGCTTCTGCCCGTTCCATGGCCTCGGGATCAAGGGGCACCAGCCGGTAGCCCAGCCGGCGCACCGGGGCCAGCACGGCGCTGGCGCCCAGGTCGGATCCCCTGGCCAGGGCGCGGGCCGCCTCGTCGGGACCGGCCGGGGTCGGCACGAAGCGCACGATCAGGCGCCGGGTGGTCATGTTGACCCGGGCCTCGCACACCGTGGGGTTTCGGGCCAGCACATGCTCGATCAGCCACACGCACGCCGCGCAATGCAACCCCTCGACGACCAGGGGCACGACAGCCTCCACCGTGCCCCCGGGGCCGGACTCCAAGCGCACATGGGCTTCCAGGCCCAAGGGGTCGTCGGCTTCGGGAATCGGGGGAGGCAAGGCCGGATCAAGGCAACGGCGCTCATAATAGGCGCCGAGGCCACAGTCCATGACCAGGGCATGGGCCGCCCGGCAGCCCGGACAGCAGAAGGCTTCCCCGGGATCCATCCCCGGGGCCGCCACGGGCTGGCCGCAATGGCGGCAGACCGCCTGCGTTTCTTCGTTCAAGGATCGATCACCACGCGCTGGCGCACCCGTGCCACGCCCCCCTCGGCCTTGCGGGCCACGAACCGCAGCTCCCACAAGCCCGGCGCCGGCAGATCCAGGGCTCCTTGCCAGCGCCCCTGCCCGAGGGAAGCCAGGGCCAGGGGCCGGTCCAAGGAAGCGTCGCTGGGCCGGCGCAAGACCGCGTCCACGTCCAGGCCCTCGACCGGCTGGCCGCTGGCGTCCACCACCCGGGCCGCGATCCGCACCGGCCAGGGACCTTCCGCCCCCCGGACCCCGGGGGCGCTCACGGCTGGCGTGACCTGGACCTCGGCCGACCAGCCCAGGCTGGCCTCGGCCCGGGCGGTGGCGATTTCGTGGTTGTAGGCCAGGCCCTCGACATAGGCCGTGGGGGTGCTCACGCCTCCGAAGGTGCGCACCGCGAGGACGAGCATCACCATGTTGACGGCGACCACGATGCCAAAGGCCCCGATCAACACCCCCGGGATCCACAAGCTCCGCCGGACCGGAGCCCCGGCGGACGACGCGCCGGCCAAGGGAGCGGACGAAACGGTCATGGGTCACTCTCCTTTCGCGATCAGGGCCTGCCCGGCAAAACCCGTTCAGGGAGGCGCGGCGAACAAGGTTTGGGTGCTCAGGCGCTTGCCGGTGACCACGTCGGTCAAAACCAGGGTCACGGTGTTATCGGTGCCGGCCAGCACTTCGTTGGGCGCGGCGATGTACAAGCGCGCGGTTTCCACATGGGCCCCGGCCACGGGAACGATCAAGGCACCGGCGGGATCGGCGTTCAGGGTGGGCGAGGTCAACACCGGCTCCGCAAGCCCCTCGACACTGATCCGGAAGGCGGCGTCGCGCCGGCTCATGTTCATGAGCTTGATGGTGTAGCCGTTGCGAATCGAACCGTCCGACAAGGTCACGAACAACGGGCTGCGTTCGTGAAGAACGGTCAGATCAAAGGTCGGCCGGGTGGCGATGCTCACGACAATGGCCGACAGCACGCCCAGAAGCACCGACGCGTAAATCAAGGTGCGCGGGCGCAGCCAGCGGGTGACCGGTGCCTCTCCCCGGGCCCGGGCCGCCTGATTGGCCGCCGAATCATAGGCAATCAGGCCAGGCGGCAGATTGAAGCGGCGCATCACCTTGGCGCAGGCATCCACGCACAACGCGCACCCGATGCAAGCCAGCTGACTGCCCTTGCGGATGTCCACTCCCGTGGGGCACACCTGCACGCACAAGCCGCAGTCGATGCAATGGCCCCGCCGGGAAAAATCGGCCTCGCGCTGGTAAGGCGCGCGCGGTTCGCCGCGCCAGGCCGCATAGGTCACCACATACGAATGCTCGTCGGTCATCGCGCCCTGGAAGCGGCCATAGGGGCACATGTAGATGCACACCTGCTCGCGGGCGTAGCCGGCCAGGAGAAAGCAGCCGCCCCCCACCACGGCGATGGCGCCATAGGCCGCCGCCGGGGCCTGGCCGAGAACCAGGGCGCCCAGGGCCTGGGCCGGATCGGGGAAGAAATACAAGGTGAACCCCGCGCCCACCGCCACCGCGACAAGGCCCCAGGCCACGGCCTTGGCCCCCTTGCGCGCGATCTTGGCCGGGGTCCAGGGCGCCGCGTCCAGGGCCAGGCGCCGGGGGCGCTCGCCCTCGATCAGGCGTTCCATGAGCACGAACAGGTCGGTGAACACCGTCTGGAAGCACGCGAAGCCGCACCACACCCGGCCCAGGAGGGCGGTGGCGAAAAACAGCAAGACAGCCGCGAACACCAGGGCACCGGTCAGGTAAAAGACTTCCTGCGGCCAGAATTCCAGGTCGAAGAAATAGGCGCGCCGGCCGGGCAGGTCGATGAACAGGGCCTGATCGGCCACCCCGGGACCCCGATTCCAGCGCACCCACGGCCCCCCCCAGAAAATCCCCAGAAGAAGCCCCATCGACAGCCATTTCAAGGTGCGATACCGCCCCTGAATGCTGCGGGGATACACCTTGCGGTGGGATTCGTACAAGGAGGGTTCCGTCTCAGCGAGGTCCGCCTTTGCCCCGGTCGTGGACATGTGTCGCCCTTTCTCCGGCTAAGGGTCTGCTTCCTGGAACAAGACTAACGTCAAAAGACGCCCGATCCCACCCCTCTGGGCAATCGGGTGAACCGATTGCCCTGACG
>NZ_BJZO01000024.1 GCF_007992075.1 Pararhodospirillum oryzae | reverse complement strand
GGGCTTCACCCGATTACCCTGTCCCACCCCTCGCTTGAACGCTTCGTCCTTTTGGATGTATAGGCCACCCTCCCCCCCAGCGACAAGACGGAAATACGATTGGCAGGGTCCGCGACGCCCGTCACTATGCCCCCGGCCGCTCCTTGCCTCTCCCCGTTCGGGAAAACCGCCATGCCCGTCCCCTGCTCCGCCCCCTACCCCACCGCGCAAGACCGTGCCGTGCTGGCCGCCCAGCCCTTCGACCACAACGCGGCCTTTGCCAATACCCAGTTGGACTCCTTGTGCGCCCGCCTGTCCCTGGAACGGGCCCAGGGGCAAGAAGGCGTGCTCGCTCCGCGTCACGGCGCCCCCTGGCGCCTGGGAGTCGTGATCGCGGGAGCGGACACCCTTGCCGAGGGGTTCGGCGCGACCTGGGACAGCCTGAGGGTGCAAAGCCTGCCGCCCGCCGCCGTTGCCCTGGTGGCGGCCGACCCGGCCGCTGTTCTCTCCTTGCGGATATGGCAGGAGACCCGGCGTCCGGTGGCGCCTTGGGGCAAGGCAGCGGTGATCGAGGACCGGCTGGCCCCCTGGCTCGCCGGGGAGCGGCTGGATCTGGTGGTGGTGCTCCGGGCCGGCGACGCGGTTCACCCGGGCCTGCTGTGCGCCCTGGCCCGTCAGAGCCTGGCGCCGGCCGAGGGGGATCAGGCGCCCGATCTGATGGTGTGGAACCATCTGCTGATCCGGACAGACGAGCAGAACGCCCGGGAGCACACGGAAATCGCCTACATTCGGGCCGCCCATCCCCGCTCGCATCCCCTGGCCCTGGGGCATGGCCAGACGACGGGATCGCAGCTGGCCATCACCCCGGCCCTGCTGGCCACCTTTCCCGACGATCCCGCCCCTTTGCTCGCGGCCGGGGACATCGCCGCCCTTGCCCTATGGGCGGCCCGGCATGCCCGGTGGGGTGAACGACTGGGTGAATTCCTCGGCGCGTGCCGGGTCGCCTCATTTGAGCGCGCCTTGCGCCCGGTTTCGCCCCTGGGGCGGGCCATTGTCCGGGCGGCCCTGGAAACCCCCTTGCTGACCACCCGCCCCCTGGTCGGGGACGATCCCGAGGCGGGAGTGTGCCAGACACCACGCCGGCGCGCGGCCAGCATCGACGTGGTGATCTGTTTTCGCGATGGCGCCGACGACACCCTGGCCTGTCTGGACAGCCTGGCGCGCCAGCGCACCCAGGCACGGGTGCGCGTGATCCTGGTCGCCAACCAGTCCTCGGCCGAAACCCGGGCCCGGCTGCACGCCGCCCTCCCCGCCCTGGGCGACGCCGGCCTTGCGACGCGCTGGCTGGACTACGACGCGCCGTTCAACCATTCCGACCAGATCAACCACGCTCTCGCCCTTCGCGACGACGATCCGCCTGGCGAGGCGGTGCTGATCTTGAGCAACGATTGCGTCTTGCTTGATGGCGACACGCTCGACGAACTGGCGGCCTGGGCCCTGGTGCCGGGCATCGGGGCGGTGGGGCCGCGCCTGGTGGACGAAACCGGACGCCTGACCGGTGGCGCGATCGAGGGCCTGTTCCTGGGCCAGGACCTCTACCCCCCCATCACCGAGACCTTCGATTGCCTGCATGCTCCCCTGATCCGCGAGGTCATGGCGGTGGCCTTTTCATGCGCCGCCCTGGCCCGCGCCACCTGGGAGCACATCCCCCCCCTGGATGCCGTCCATTTTCCCGTTGGCCTCAACGATGTCGACTACTGTCTGCGTCTGGAGGCGGCGGGATTCGTCCAGGTGGCCCTGGGACCCTGGCGCGCCCGCCACCGCCCCCATGGCAGCCGGGCCCACGTCGACGACAACGCCCAGATCGCCCGGCTCCGCACCCGTTACCCCCACTTGTGGACGGCTCGCGAACGGTATCCTGGCAATGATTTCTTGCGCCAGATCGCGGTCATGCAGGCGCGGCGGACGGCGCTTGGCGAGCGATGATGCCCGCTTTGAGGTGGCGAAAGGCCCTCGGGTCGTTTACGATTATCATGGCATTGGTCTTCGTTTCGCAACAGACTGGCCGCCCGCCACTAAGGACAAAGGCATGATTCGCTACACGCTGGTTTGCGAAAACGAACACGATTTCGATATCTGGTTTCGCGACAGCGCTACCTGCGATGCCCAGCTGGCCGAGGGCGAGGTGCGTTGTCCCTTCTGCGACTCCCCCCGGGTGGCCAAGGCCCTGATGGCGCCCAGCGTCGTCTCGGGCCGGGCCAAGGACGCCCGCCGGGCGGAAGCCCTGTCGCGTTTCGGCCAGGCCCTGGTCGCCGCCCAGCGCCAGGGCACTCCGGCCGCGCCCGTCCCGGCCGCGCCGGCGGCCGCCCCCCCGGCGCCCGAGCCCCCGGAGGTCGCGCCCGCCTCCGCCAATGCCACGCCGCCCGCCGTGCCCGCCGCCCAGCCGCCCGCGACCGGGGACCGGACCGCCGTCCTGACCCAACTGGCCGAAGCGATCACCGAACTGCGCCGGCACGTGGAAGCCACCTGCGAGGACGTGGGCGCCCGCTTCCCCGAGGAAGCCCGGCAGATGCACTACGGCGAAGCCGAATCCCGTCCCATCCGGGGCCACGCCAGTCTTGAGGACGCCAAGGCCCTGCACGACGAGGGGATCCCGGTTGCCTTGCTGCCCTGGCCGCACCGGGTCGAAAACTGATCCCCTCCGCCCGGCCCGCGCCCCGTCGCGCCGTGTCCCGGGACCGGGCCTTCCGATCCGCGTTATTCCTTTCTTGAGGCTGCCGCCCGTTACGAAGCCTGCCGGGCGGCGATCATGGCGGCGCCCAGGGCGCGGGCGCGGGCCAGGCTCCCGGCGGCCACGTCGTCGTCAACGCGCTCCAGGCCGATTTCCAGGGCAAAACTGAACCCGGCCGGCAGAGGCAGACCGGGCAACACGGTGTCGAACGGCACGTCGCCCCAGCCGAGCGGCATGTGCAGGTCGCCAACCCCGAACACCCGGTCCTCGCCCGGGAACAGACCCACCATGCTCAAGGGCGCCCCCAGGCTGTCGTGCAGATGCAGGTGCGTGGTCACGGGCGCCAGGGCGGCGAGGCGCCCGGCCAGGTCCCAGCCAAAATAACGCGCGGCGATGTGGGCATGGCTCACGTCGATGGTCGCGCGCAGGGCCGGATGGTCCACCGCTTGCACCTGCGCGGCCACCGAGGCGGGATCCAGGCCGTGGTTGGTCCGCGCGCCTTGCAGGTACTCCAGGATCACCGGCATGTTTTCCAGGGCAATGGTCACGCCCTGGGCCCGGGCCCGCTCGGCCAGCCGGGCCAGGCCCTCGCGCTCGCGCGCCATCAACTCGTCGCGGTGGGCCTGGAAACGCGCGGCGTCAACCCAGCCGGGATGCACCACCAGGACCCGCGCGCCCAGGGCGCCCGCCACGTCCACCGACGCCTCGGCCACCGCCTGCTGACGGGAGGCGTTGTCGGTGTCCATGAACGACAAGGACAAGGGGGCGTGCACGGTGGCGCCCAGGCCATGGGTCGCCAGCACGCGCGCGACCCCGGTCACGCCTTGCGTGCGCACCCGTCCGCCGATCACCACGCCCAGGGCCGTCAGGGCCAGTTCAACCCCATCGGCGCCCAGGTCGGCGGCCCGGCCCGCCTGCCGGTCCAGTCCCTGCAGCGTCCCTTGAGCCACGGTGAAGCCAATAAACGGCGACGGGGCCACGCGGGACATGGATCAACTCCTTGCTGTGCCAGGGAGGAAAGGGGAGGCCAGGGTGCCCCGACGCCCGCGGTCCTGTCCAGCCGGCAACTGTGATTATTTGGGGGCGCGCGCTGTCGGGTGCCAAGACGACAACGGCCCCCCTTCCCGGATCAAGGGAAGAGGGGCCGCCGTGCAAAATCCATCGAACCCCGGCGGGTCAGTCGACCACGACCCCGGGGTTCATCACTCCTTGCGGATCGAACGCCTTCTTGACCCGGGCCATCAGCTCCAGTTCCAGCGGCGATTTGTAATGGTGCAGTTCGCCCACCTTCAGGCGCCCCACGCCATGCTCGGCGCTGATCGAGCCCCCCAGGTCGGCCACGATATCGTGCACCAGCCGGTTCATCTCTTCCCAGCGATCCAGATACGCGGCCTTGTCCATGCCCTCGGGCTGGGTCAGGTTGAAGTGGATGTTGCCGTCGCCCACGTGGCCAAACGGGCACGGGCGAATACCGGGCAGCGCGGCCGAAACGGCGGCACTGGCGCGCTCGATGAACAAGGGCACCTTCGACACCGGCACGGAAACATCGTGCTTGATCGATCCGCCCACGTGCTTTTGCGCCTCGGGCAACCCCTCGCGCAGGCGCCACAGGCCGGCGCGCTGATCGAGGCTGCCGGCAATGGCGGCGTCGCTGATCACCTCTTCCTCGAAGGCGCGTTCGAGCAGGCCTTCCATCACGGCGGCCAGATCGGCGCCGGGCCGCGAGGTGCTCAGCTCGACCAGGGCATACCAGGGATGGGGCGACTCCAGGGGATCACGCACGCCGTCCAGATGGGCAACGGCGATTTCCATGCCAAAGCGCGGAATCAGCTCGAAAGCGGTCACATCATCGCCGGTCAGGGAGCGGCACAGGCCCAGAAGACGGCTGACCCGCGGCAGATCGTCGATCGCGCACAAGGCGGTGGCGGTGGCGGCCGGAGCCGGGAACAGCTTCAGCACCGCGCCGGTGATCAGGCCCAGCGTGCCTTCCGAGCCAATGAACAGCTGGCGCAGCGCATAGCCGGTGTTGTCCTTGTCCAGCGCGCGCATGCCATCCCAGATCCGGCCGTCGGGCAGCACCACTTCCAGGCCCAGGCACAGATCGCGGGTATTGCCATAGCGCAGCACGGCCACGCCGCCCGCGTTGGTGGCAAGGTTGCCGCCAATCTGGCACGAGCCCTCGGCGCCCAGTGACAGGGGGAACAAACACCCCACATCGGCGGCCACGCGCTGGAGGTCGGCCAGCACGCAGCCGGCATCCACCGCCATGCGGTAGCCGTCGGGGTCGATCCAGCGCACCTTGTTCATGCGCCCGGTGGAAAGGATCACCTGGCCGGCGCTGGCGACGGCGCCGCCGCACAGGCCGGTGTTGCCGCCTTGGGGAACAAGGGTCACGCCGGCCTGCGCGCACAAGCGCACGACCTCGGCGCAGGCGGCGGTGGAGTCGGGGCGGGCAACCACGGTGGCCGCCCCCTGGTAAAGCCCACGTTCCTCGACGTTGTAAGGCGCGAGGTCGCCGGGATCGGTCAGAAGCCCGCGCGGACCAAGAACCGCCGCGAGGGCTTCGACAAGGGAGGCATCAAGAGGCACAGGTGGGTCTTTCCTGGAAGGCCATGGGGGAAACGGTCCTGTCCGGCGCCCAGTCCTGTGCGCCCCGACAAGACGATCCCCTACTTCGGAGCCATGACCATGATCATCTGGCGGCCTTCCAGCTTGGGATGCTGTTCAACCTTGGCCAGTTCCGCCACGTCGTCGCTGACCCGCTTCAAGACACCCATGCCGATGTCCTGGTGAGCCATTTCACGCCCCCGGAAACGCAAGGTCACCTTGACCTTGTCGCCGTCTTCCAGGAACTTCCTGGCCGCGCGCATCTTGACGTCGTAGTCGTGGTCGTCGATATTCGGGCGAATCTTGATCTCTTTGATCTCGATCACCTTCTGCTTCTTCTTCGCCTCGTTCTTCTTTTTCTGGGCTTCGTACTTGAACTTGCCCAGATCAAGAATCTTGCACACAGGCGGATCGGCATTGGGCGAGATTTCGACAAGATCAAGACCGGCGGACTCAGCGCGGAAAAGCGCTTCGCGCGTCGGCACGACACCCACGTTTTCGCCGTTTTCGTCGATCAGACGAACCTCGGGGATTCTGATCTCCCGGTTGGCGCGCGGTCCATCCTTGGACGGCGACGCCTGCATTGGTGGTCTGGCGATGTTTCCAATCTCCCAATAGTGTCCTGGCCTCCCGGAACAACCGGCCCGGACGACGGTTAAGATCATCCGGGCGGTGGTTCGAGGGATATCCCCGCGTCGTCAGGCTTGCGACCGACCCGAAACCCGGCGGACTGCGCCGCCGGACGGGGTCGATCAGTCGCGCAGATCGGGGGGGGTGGCCTCCGAAGTAAGTGTAGCAAGGACGTCATCCAGCGCAAGGACTTCCTGCGCTTCTCCGCCCAGACGGCGAACCGCCACGGTACGGTTTTCCGCTTCCTTGCGGCCAACCACCAGCATCACAGGAACCTTGCCCACCGAGTGTTCCCGGACCTTGTAGTTGATCTTCTCATTGCGCAGGTCGGCAACCACCCGCAGGCCCTTCTTTTTCAACAGGGCCTGGACCTCGGTGGCGTAGGCGTCGGCTTCCGAGGTGATGGTGGCGACCACCGCTTGCACCGGCGCCAGCCACAACGGGAAGCGCCCGGCGCAGTTTTCAATCAAAATCCCCATGAAGCGCTCGAACGTGCCCAGGATGGCCCGGTGCAGCATCACGGGGCGGACCTTGGCGCCATCCTCGGCCACGTAGTGGGCGTCCAGGCGTTCGGGCAGCACGAAATCAACCTGCAAGGTGCCGCATTGCCAGTCGCGACCGATGGCGTCGCGCAACACGAACTCCAGCTTGGGTCCGTAGAACGCGCCCTCGCCCGGGTTCAGGGTCCACGAAAGCCCGGCCGCCTCTGTGGCGTCGCGCAAGGCCGCCTCGGCCTTGTCCCAGGTGGCATCCGAGCCCGCCCGCTTCGCCGGCCGGTCCGAGAACTTCACGCTGACGTCCTCGAAGCCCAGGTCGTGGTACACGCTTTTGAGCAGCGCGCAAAAGCTCTGGGTTTCGCTGACGATCTGGTCCTCGGTGCAGAAAATGTGCGCATCGTCCTGCACGAAGGCGCGCACGCGCATGAGGCCGTGCAAGGCGCCCGAGGCCTCGTTGCGGTGGCACGAGCCAAACTCGGACATGCGCAAGGGAAGATCGCGGTAGCTCTTGATGCCCTGGCGGAAGATTTGGATATGGCCCGGGCAGTTCATCGGCTTGAGCGCCAGCACCCGCTCCTCGGCCTCGCTGGTGAACATGTTCTCGCGGAACTTTTCCCAGTGGCCGGACTTTTCCCACAGCGAGCGATCGACCAGCATCGGGGTGTTGACCTCGACGTAGTCGGCCTTTTCCAGGCGGCGACGGATGTAGGCCTGCAGGCTCCGGTAGACCGTCCACCCCTTGGGGTGCCAGAACACCGCGCCTTGTGCTTCTTCCTGGAGGTGGAACAGGCCCATTTCCTGGCCCAGGCGGCGGTGGTCGCGCCGTTCGGCTTCCTCCAGGCGGGTCAGGTAGGCGCTCAATTGCTTGGCGTCGGGCCACGCCGTGCCGTAGATGCGCTGAAGCATGGGGTTGCGCGAATCGCCGCGCCAGTAGGCCCCCGCCAGCTTCATCAGCTTGAAGGCGGTGCCCAGCTTGCCCGTCGAGGGCAGGTGCGGGCCCCGGCACAGGTCGAGCCAGTCGCCTTGACGATACACCGTGATCGGCTCGCCGGCCGGCAGGTCCTCGATGATCTCGGCCTTGTACTGCTCACCCTTGTCGCGAAACCAGGCGATGGCCTCGTCGCGGTCCCACACCTCGCGCTCGATCGGTAGATTACGGGCCACGATCTCGCGCATGCGCTCCTCGATCAAGGCGAGGTCGTCGAGCGAGAACGGTTCGTTGCGGGCGAAATCGTAATAGAAGCCGTTTTCGATCGAGGGACCAATCGTCACCTGCGTGCCCGGGAACAGTTCCTGGACCGCCTGCGCCATGACGTGGGCGGCGTCGTGGCGCAGCAGCGCCAGCGCCGCGTCGTCGCGCGCGGTCACGATCGACACCCGCGCGTCGGTGCCGATGGTAGTCGAAAGGTCCACCATCACGTCGTCCACGGTCACGGCCAAGGCGGCCTTGGCCAGACCGGGACCAATGCCCTGGGCAATCTGAAGGCCCGTGACCGGACCTTCGAACGAACGAACGCTGCCATCCGGCAGGGTAATGGCGACCATGACTCCCAAAATCCTTTCATCAAGGGAGAAAATTCGGGGTCAATGACTTTAGGCCCCGTCCGCCCTTCATTCAAGGGGGCTTCGCTGGCTCCGATACCGCGACGCAATAAACATGGGGGGAAGGCCCCATCCTTGCCGGAACATGACGACAAGTTAAGTTGGCGAAGGCAAGGGATCCTGCCAAGGTTGCGCAAGACATCCTGAAGCGCCCCGCGTTCCGCAGGCATATGTTGAAAATGCCATGGAACTTAAACAAGAGCCAAAAAAATGAACACAGTCGCCCCGGAGACACCCTCGAAGTTTTCATTCAAGCGTGATCTGATCACGCCCGCCACGACCATTGTCTTTCTTGTCGTTGGCGTCAGCGGAATCATGATGTTTTTTCACGTTGGCGAGCCGCTGGTGAAATCGGCCCATGAATGGCTGGGCCTGGCCTTCGCCGCCCTGGCGATCTGGCACGTGGTGCGCCATGCCAGGACTTTCGTCAATTACCTGCACCGCGCCCATCCCCGGCGGGTCTTCGCGGGCGTTCTGGCCGTGTGCGCCGTGGTCCTGGCCCTGACCGCGCGCCCGAGTGGCGAAGGCGTCTCGCCGCGCCAGGTGTTCCGGTCGCTGGAGCAAGCCCCGCTGGGCGCGGTTGCCCAGATCGCGGGCACCGACGAAGCCGGGTTGCGTCTGGCCCTGGCCAGCCGGGGCATTGACGCGAGCGATGCCACCTCGCTTGCCGACATCGCCCAGCGCTCGGGCGCCGACCCCCACGCCCTGCTGGCCAGCGTGTTCCAGGCCGACCGCCCCTCCGCCCAACCCTGATCGTCCGGGTCGTGCCTGGGGAACCTTCCCTTGCCCCCACCCCACCGAAGGGAGGTTCCCTGGCACACCCCCCCCGGGGACAACCGGGTCCGGTCCCCGGGGGGGCAGCTCTCCAAACCGGAGGGGAGCTTGACCCGGTTATTTCTACGTCGTAGATTTTCTACGTTGTAGAAAACATTCCATCCGGACCCTTCCTTCATCGTGGACTGCTGCCTGAGGTTGTGCCTGGATGGGCAAGCGATTGGCAGAGACATGACCGCCAAGCCCCGCTTTTTCGACCTGAGTGACGAACGTGGCGTGCTGAGAACGTCCATTTCCGTGACGCTGATGATTTCGTCGCTCGGCATTGGCTTCGGCCTCGTCTCCGGTTCGTTCTCAATTGTCTTCGATGGGATTTATTCGCTGATCGATGCCAGCATGAGCCTGCTGTCGCTGATCGTGGTGAATCTGATCACGGCCCATGCAGTCTCCAGGAACCTCCCGCTTAAGATGCGGGAGCGATTCTCGATGGGGTTCTGGCATCTGGAGCCGATGGTGCTGGGGCTGAACGGAACGCTGCTGATCGGCGTGGCGATCTATGCGCTGGTCAATGCGTTGGGCAGTCTGCTTGAAGGCGGGCGCGACCTTGAATTCGGTTGGGCCGTTGTCTATGGCGTCATCACGCTTGTCGTCTGCATCTCCATTGCCATGATCGAGACGCGCGCCAACCGCGAGATCGACTCCGGGTTCGTCCGCCTCGATATCAAGGCCTGGGTCATGTCCGCCGGGATCACGGCGGCGCTCCTGATCGCCTTTTGCCTTGGCTATGCGGTCCAGGATACGGAGTGGCAGTGGATTTCGCCTTATATCGACCCGGCGGTTCTGGCGCTTGTCTGCCTGCTGATCATCCCGCTGCCGGTCTCGACCGTCCGGCGGGCGCTGGCTGACATGTTCCTGGTGACGCCCGCCGACCTCAAGGCGCATGTCGACAAGGTGGCGCGGACCTTTGTCGAGAAGCACGGCCTTGATTCGTACCGCGCCTATGTCGCACGGGTCGGCCGCTCGAAGGAAATCGAGCTTTACTTCATCGTTCCAGCCGATGCGCCGGCGCGGACCATCGGCGAATGGGATGCGCTGCGTGCCGAGATCGGCGAGGCAGTCGGTGGCGAGGGGCCGGATCGCTGGCTCACGATCGTCTTTACCGGAGACTCCGAGTGGGCGGAATAAGCCGCCCGGCATGGCGAAGAGAGGAAGGCATTGCAATGCCGAAAAAGACCAGCCGTGTCGGAGCTGGCCCGCGTAGCCTGTCGAAAGACGCCATTCTCCAGACCGCCATGGACTTCATGGAAGAGGCTGGCGAAAGGGGCTTCAGTGTCCGCAAACTTGGCGAGCGCGTCGGGTGCGATCCGATGGCGATCCTCTATCACTTCAAGAACAAGGACGGCCTGTTCCGGGCGATGGCCGATGCGTTGACGGCGCGACTGGAAGGCGTTGACGAATCAAAAGCATGGCAGGAGCGACTGCGCGATCACGCCCGTCACTATCGCGCGCTGGCACTTGGCCATCCCAACACCTTCGGCCTGATCCAGCGGTTCCTCAACACCGGTATCTCGGATTTCGCTCCAATCGAGATGGTGCATCGCGCGCTGGCGGAGGCCGGCATACCGGACGAGACAGCTCCCGCACTCTGTCTCGCATGGTATGCGAGTGTGATCGGCCTGTGCATGGGCGAAATCGGCGGGTTGATCCGGCCAGCGACCGCAGGCGAGGCGCGGGAGATCCTGGAAACGCCGGAGGGGCAATACCCGCGCCTGCGGGCCCTCACGCCCTCCTATCGGTCTCTCGACCCCGAAGCGGTCTTCGAAATCGCCAACGACATCCTGATTCAAGGAATTGCCCGTTTACGTTAGAATACCGTGCGGCAAACCGGGTCCGGGGACGGCGCTCCAACCTTTTGCCTTCAGGTCCAACTTATCGGTAAAGCGGTTCCTGCCTTTCGAGGCTCACTCCGGAGTCTGTCCGTTTCACGTTGAAGCGAACAGACTCCGGATTCCTGTGTTTTGAGTTTGTCTTTTCGGGAAAACCGGCGTTCATTTTCCCTGGCATACTTCAAGATTTGCCAAATTCCGTCCAAACGATCCCGACCAGTTCTCCCCTCCTCCCGGAGGGGGGTCTTCTCAGCGCAGGCAAGGCGCGTTGAAGACCGTGCCGCGCCAGACCCCGCGCGCGGTACCCGCCGCGACCATCCCCCAGAACCCGGTCAGCATCACGGTCAACACCGCCGCGCTCACCGAGAAGAAGGCCAGACCGGTCACCCGCGCGAGGGCCAGGGTCGCCAGGGTGTAGACGCCCAGCGGGAAGGTGAAGGCCCACCAGCCCATGTTGAAGGGAATGCCCTGGCGGGAGTAGCGCAGGGTCTTCAACACCGCGAGCAGCAGCCACCACACGCCATAGCCCCAGAACATCAAGGCGCCGATCACGCCCACGCCGTGCGCGATGTCGCCCACGCCGGGCAGGAACGGGGCAAACACCGTGGGCGCGTCGTTGCCCAGGACCACCAGCCCCAGGGCCGCCGTGCCGATCGGGCCCAGGGACAGCCACCCCGAGGCCGCCATTTCACGCTCGGGCAGGCTGTGCAGCACCAGGCGCAAGAACAAGATGACCAGAACGCTCATGGCCAGCGGCACGGAAAACGCCCACAGCACATAGCCAAGGATGGTGACCAAAAAGCCGTCGGCCAGGCCCAGATGGGGCGCCAGTTGCCCGGCGCTCACGGCGGCCACCTCGGCGGCCACGATCGGCAGCAGCCAAACAGCGGTCATGCGCTCCATGCGGTGTTCCTGGCGGGTAACCATCAGGTACGGAATGACCAGCCCGCACGCCACCGCGAGGCCGGCATCCACCCACCACAGGGCATGGGCCAGGGCCACCGCCGGCGCGCCCCACAGCGGAATGCCAAACATCATGAGGCCGTTGGTCACGGTCGCAAGGCCCATGGGAATGGTGCCAAAGAACATCGACGCGACCGGATGCGAAAACGTGCGCAGCGCCTCGGCCGGATACAAGATCCAGCGCGCCGCGTACAGCACGCTAAACAAAACAAACAAGGCCACGTCCACCAGCCACACCCCGAAGCCCAGCGCGTGCAGGCCGGGAACCGGCAACGGAAACTGAGGCAGGATCAACCCCAGCACCCCGGTCCCCATGGTGACGGCGAACCAGTTGGGGGTGAACTCGCGGATCATGTGGCGCAACCGGCCGGCCAGGGGGCCGTGCCAGGGGCCAGCGTTCCCCGCCACAGGCACGGGAGACGCGACGGAAGAAACCTGGGACATGGGCGTTATCCATCCAAGCGCCACGGCGACGCGCGTCCGCCGGGCGAAATCAAACGAAGGTCCGAACCAATCGGGCTCTGTGGCCCACTGTGCGGCCGGATCACCCATCCCATCAATTGATTGTTTTCTGTGAATCAATCATTATAAATGATGAATCATCCCTTTTCCGACGGAAGCCTTCCCATGACCCTGGATCAGCTGCGCGTTTTCGTCGCCGTCGCCGAACGTCAGCATGTCACGCGAGCGGCGCAGGCCCTGGGCATCGCGCAGTCAGCCGCAAGTCAGGCGCTTGCCGCCCTGGAGGCCCGGCACGGCACGGCGCTTTTTCACCGGGTGGGGCGCGGGGTGGAACTGAGCGAGGCGGGACGGGTGTTCCTGGGCGAGGCGCGGGCGGTTCTGGCCCAGGTGGAAGCGGCCGACCGGTTGTTGCGCGATTTGGGCGGCGCGGCGCGGGGCAGCCTGATCGTGAAGGCCAGCCAGACCATTGCCAGCTACTGGCTGCCGCGCCATCTGGTGGCGCTGCGCCGGGCCTGCCCCGAGCTGGAAATCCTGGTGGGCATCGGCAACACCGCCGAGGTGGCGCGCGCGATCGATCAGGGCGAGGCGGACCTGGGGTTCATCGAAGGAGACATCGACTCCGGGTCACTGGTCGCCCTGCCGGTGGCGCGCGACCAGCTGGTGATCGTGACCCATCCCGAGGACCCCTGGATCGGATCCCCTCCCCCCGGCCTGCAGGCCCTGGGGGATCATCCCTGGGTGCTGCGCGAGGCGGGATCGGGCACGCGCTCGGTGTTCGAGCACGCCCTGATCGCGGCGGGCGGACGGCTTGAGGACCTGCCGGTCGCCCTGGTCCTGCCCTCGAACGAAGCGGTGCGGGCGGCGGTCGAGGCCGGGTTGGGGGCCACGGCCCTGTCGGCCTCGGTCGCCGCGCCCAGCCTGGAGGCGGGGTTGCTGCGGGTGGTGCCGTTAAGCCTGCCCGACCGGGCCTTCCGGGTCATCCACCACGCGCGCCGTCCGCCCAGCCGGGCCGCCACCACCTTGCTGGATCTGATCCGAACCCGACGCGTCGCAACAAAATAGGGCACGGGGCATGACAGGTGGCGTTCTGGGGCTCCGCCCCAGACCCCAGTCCCTTTAAAAAGAAAAATAAAGGGAGGTTTGGAGGCTTCGCCTCCAAATGAAATGGGTCCGGGCGATAGCCCGCCGTGGTGCGGCGTTGTGTCGTGTACCGTGGGATCCGGCTTAACGCACGGCGCTCTAAAAACAGCGACATGGCGGCGGGCAATTCCCTGCCTTCAACAATGTAAAAAGGAGGGAGCGGGGCTCCCTCCTTTCCAACGCCTTATTGAGGCAAGGTTTCCATGCGCTGGCGGATCTGGGTGGCCAGCGAGGAATCCGGAGGCAGGGTCATGAGGAGCTTCGACCACAATTCGCGGGCGCGGGCGCCATCGCCCTTGTTGGCCGCTTCCAGGCCCACGAAGAACAGGGCCTCCTGATCCTCCGGATTGTCGTTCAAGATCGCCTTCATCAGCATGTACAAGGCCGGCGGCGGCTCGCTTTCGCCGCGTGCCTGCGTTTGGGCGATCAGGGCGAAGGCAAGACCCCGGCGGGCTTCCATGTCGCCCGGGTGCAGCTCCAGCGCCTTGCCGTAGGAGGTCACCGCGTCGTCGAGTTCCTCCAAAACCCGCTGGCTGCGGGCCAGCATCATCCAGGTTTCGAAATCGTCCGGCGCGGCGGCCACCTTGGCCTTGAGGCTTTCGACCATGGCCTGGATGGCGGCGCGTTCGCCTTCGCCCAGGTTCTTGTTCATGCCCGGCCCCATGCCCGTCCCGGCGCCGGCACTGGCGGCCGGCGCCGGGGCAACCGGGGCCGGAGTCCAGCTTTCAGCCGGGAAGGTCAGGGGGTGACGCGGGGCCAGGGTGGTGGGATCGATCCCCGTGTTGGCGGCCACCTGCTCCATTTGCTCGCTCAGCATCCCGGCCCAGGCGGCATCCTCGGGGGTATCTTCCTTCAGATGGCGCCAGATGGCGAGCGCGCCCCGGGCGTCGCCGGCTTGCAGGCGCTCCAGGCCCAGGAAAAAGCGGGCGCGGGGCTCGGTGGGATCAAGGCTCAGCACCTTCATGAAGGCTTCGTGAGCCGGGACCGTCACCTGGCCCGAGGCGGCGATGACCAGAACCTGGGCATGCTCGGCCAGCACGGGCGCGGACTCGGGGGCAAGCCGGGCGGCCTCGGTGGTCTGGGCCACGGCCCCTTCCAGGTTGCCGTTGCGCAGCAGCAAGCGCGCCAGCAGCATGCGCGGCTCGGGATCGGTGGGGGTGGCCTCGATCGCGGCTTGCAACTCTGCCATGCGCTCCTGGTCGGCGGCGGCGGTGGCGGGATCGGGCTGTCCGGCCTCGCGCGCCTTGGCCAGGCGCTCGCCATAGGGCAGGTCGGGGGTGCCCGGCGCCCCCAGCCAGGTGTAGAGGGCCAGGGCCACGGCGGGCAGAACCGCGATCAGGCCCAGGCTCAAGCGGCGATCGCCCAAGGACGCGCGCCTGGGCGCCGGAGCCTCGGAAGGCGGGACCTCGGAAGGCGGGACCCCGGAAGACGGGCTCCCGGCGGGCGCGGCGCTGGCCGGCGTTTCCGGGGAAGAAGGCGCGGCCGGCACGGCCAGCAGGCGGCGCTGAACCTCCAGGCGGGCGGCCTCGGCCTCCTCGGGACCCAGCAGACCGGCCGCCAGATCCCGGTCGATGTCGGTCAGCTGATCGCGATACACGGCCAGATCGAACTCGGCCCGATCGGGCGCCTGGGCGCGGGCGCGCCACAACGGGCGGGTCAACAGGGCCGCCACGGCCAGACCGGTGGCGACGGCCGCGATCCAGAACACCACAATCACGCGGGCGTCTCCTTGTCGGTCGGGGGGGCTTGGTCTTCCAGCAGGCGGGCCAGGCGCCGGCGCTCCTCGTCACTGAGATCGACGGCCACGGCCGCGGCGGGTTCGGTGGCGCGGCGGCGGAAATAAAGCACCACCGCCCCGGCCCCAACGCCAAGCAGCAAGGCGGGCGCCAGCCACAACGCCACGGTCGAAAACTTGAAGGGCGGCTTCATCAGCACATAGTCGCCGTAGCGCTGGACCATGAAGTCCACCACCTCGTCGTTGGAGTGGCCTTCGGTTAGCAGCTGGCGGACCCGCTTGCGCATGTCGCGGGCCAGATCGGCGTTGGATTCGTCGATGTTCTCGCTTTGGCACACCACGCAGCGCAGGCCCTGGCTGATGTCGCGCGCGCGCTCTTCCAGGGCCGGGTCGGGCAGGATCTCGTCGGGCTGCACGGCCCAGGCGATGGGGCCGGCCAGTCCCCCGGACGCCAGCGCGATCACCAGCGCGAGCGGACCAAGCCAGCCGGAACGGACGGGCGAATGGATCATTGGGGGGTCTCCCTCAGGTGCGCGATCAGGGGCTTCAGCTCCTTTTCCCAAATCTCCGGGGTGATGGGACCGGTCACCTTGTAGCGGACCACGCCCTGGGCATCGATGACAAAGGTCTCGGGCGCCCCGGTCACGCCCAGGTCGATGACCAGCGCGCTATCGGGATCCAGCCCCACCCGGTCGTAGGGATCGCCGTGCTGGGCCAGCCACGCCGCCCCGTCCTCGGGAAACTTTTCGCGCCAGTCCACGCCGTGGATGCGCACCACGCCCTCGCGCTGGATGGCCAGCAGCATGGGATGCTCGGCCCGGCAGGCGATGCACCACGACCCGAAGATATTGACCAGGCTCACGTCGCCCTTGAGGGCGGCGCTTTCCAGGGGACGCCCGCGCCCGGGGACCGGTTCCAGGGCGAACTCGGGCAAGGGCCGGTTGATCAGCTCGGAGGGCAGGAAGCGCGGGTCGCGGTCGAGCCCGACCAGGAACAGGGCGCTGAGCAGCACCAGCACGACCAGCGGCAGGAAATACAGCCAGCGCCGACGGGCCGGACCGGGGGAAGAAGACGACTTGGCGGTCATGGGTCTTCGCTCCTTGGCGTCAGGCGGCCGGCTCGGCGGCGGGCGAGGCAGAGGCACCGGCAAGGCGCGTGCGCCTGGGGGCCCCCACGCGCGAGCGCCGGTCGGTCAGCGAGATCAAGCCGCCCACGGCCATGCACAAGGCCCCGTACCACAAGAAGGGCACGGCCGGCTGGTAATAGAAACGGGTCACGAAGCCTCCATCCCCGGTCGGCTCGCCGATCACCGCGTGATAGTCGGAAATGCCATTGGTGTGGATGGCGGACTCGGTGGTGGGCATGGGAGGCGTGGCGTAGGCGCGGCGCTCGGGATGAACCACGGCGACCTCGCGGTCCCCCTGACTCAGCCGCACGGTTCCCAGGATGGACTTGTAGTTGGGGCCATCCTCCAAGGCGACATCGACCAGGGTAAAGGTCATGCCGGCCACGGTGCGGCTTTCCCCGGGCTTCAGGGCCTGAACCGATTCCTGCTTCCAGGCCGAGTTGCCGGTGATGCCGATCACGATCAGGCCGGTGCCCAGGTGCCCCAGCACCAGGCCCCACGAGCGGCGCGGCTGCAAGCGCAAACGCCGCCAGGTTTCGCGCCAGGGCTCGCGGCCCAGGCGCACCCGCTCGGCCAGGTCGGCCAGGGCGCCGATCACCAGCCAGGCCCCGAGGGCCATGCCGCCGGCCACACCCACGGCGTGCACGCCGCCCCCGTTCATGGTGAAGGTCAAGACCAGGACGGCCACGGCCACCCCAAGGGCGAAGCGCAGGCGGGTGAAGGCACCGGCCAGATCGCTTCTCTTCCAGGTCATCAGGGGCGCCACCACCATCAGCACCACCACGGGCACCATCAGGGGGATGAACACCGTGTTGAAGAAGGGCGCGCCCACCGTCACCTTGCCCAGGCCCAGGGCATCGGCGATCAGGGGGTAGACGGTGCCCAGGAGCACGGTCGCCGAGGCCGTGGTCATCAGCAGGTTGTTGACCAGCAAGCTGCCCTCGCGCGAGACCGGCGCGAACAGGCCGCCCCCTTGCAGGGCCGGCGCGCGCATCGCGAACAAGGTGAACGATCCGCCAATGGTGACGGCCAGCAGCAGCAAGATGAACAGGCCGCGCGTGGGATCGGTGGCAAAGGCGTGCACCGAGGTAATCACCCCCGAGCGCACCAGGAAGGTCCCGATCAGCGACAGCGAAAAGGTGACAATGGCCAGGAGCACGGTCCAGGCCTTGAGGCTGTCGCGCTTTTCCACCACCACGGCCGAGTGCAGCAAGGCGGTTCCGGCCAGCCAGGGAATGAAACTCGCGTTTTCGACCGGGTCCCAGTACCACCAGCCGCCCCAGCCCAGTTCGTAATAGGCCCACCACGATCCCAAGGCGATGCCCAGGGTCAGGAACACCCAGGCGGCCAGGGTCCAGGGGCGCACCCAGCGTGCCCAGGCGGCATCAACCCGGCCCTCGATCAAGGCGGCGATGGCAAACGAAAAGGCCATCGAGAAGCCCACGTAGCCGGCGTACAGCATGGGCGGATGAAAGGCGAGGCCGGGATCTTGCAGCAAGGGGTTCATCCCCTGCCCGTTGGGCGGCGCCAGTTCGGGAGCGACACGGGCGAACGGGTTCGAGGTCAGCAAGATGAACAGCAAGAAGCCCACGATGATCATGGCCTGAACCGCCAGGGCGCGGGCGCGCAAGGCAGGGGGCAGATTGGAGCCCAGCCACGAGACGGCCAGCGAAAAACCGGCCAGGATCAGGATCCACAACAGCAAGGATCCCTCGTGATTGCCCCACACGCCCGACACCTTGTAGAGCATCGGCTTGTCGGTGTGGCTGTTCTCGATGACGTTGATCACGGAAAAATCGCTGACCACGAACGCATAGGTCAGGGCGCCAAAGGCGAGCGCGATCAACGCGAACAAGGCAACGGAAGCCGTGTTCGCGGTTTCCATCCAGGCCAGGTTGTTACGCTGGGCGCCGATCATCGGCACGGTGGACTGGACCACGGCCACGCACAGGGCAAGGATCAGGCAGAAGTGCCCGAATTCGGCGATCATGGGCGTCAGCTCCGAAAATACAGGAGGTCGGACCCGGGCCGCGAAGGGCTTTCCCCCCCGCCCCGCGAGGGGTCGAGGGGGGGAGCACCCGTCACTGGGCGGTGGGCGCGGGCTCGGCCGGCGTAAGCGGTGCGGCCGGTTCGACTGGCGCGGCCGGCGCGGCCGGCGCGGCCGGTTCGACCGGTTCGGACACGGGCGCCGCCTGGACAGGAGCCGGAACGGCGTCGGTCGGCGCGGCCTGGGCATCGGTGGGCGGACCATGCTCCCATTTGCCCGACGCCTTGAGGGATTCGGCCACCTCGGGCGGCATGTAGTTTTCATCGTGCTTGGCCAGCACGGTGGAGGCGATGAACACGCCTTCGGTGTTCAAGGTCCCTTCCGCGACCACGCCCTGGCCTTCGCGAAACAGATCGGGCAACAGGCCGGTGTAGGTCACGGCCACGGTGTTGACCAGGTCGGTCACGACGAAACGCACGGTTTCGCCCGACTTGACGACGCTGCCTTCCTGGACCAGCCCCCCCACCCGGAACCGGTGATCCGGGGCCATGCCCTTTTCCTTGATGTCGGTGGGGCTATAGAAAAAAACCAGATTGTCGGTCAGGGCGGTCAGGGTCAGGCCAAAGGCGGCGATCAAAAGCCCAAGGCCAAGCCCGATCATCAGAAAACGGCGTTTCTTTCGGGTCACGGGGGACGCTCTCCCTTGATGGTGCGACGAAACCGGGCAACGAAAAAACGACGTCAGGCGTCGGTGGCGGAATCCTGGGGCAGACCGGTGATCTGGGCCAGCAAGGCCCGGGTGCGGCGCCGCTCGATCAGACTGTGAGCGATCAACCCGCCCAGGACCACGAAGGTCAGACCATAAGCCGGCCAGATAAAGGCGGCGTAGCCACCCATGGCCAGAAAATCACGCAGCGAGTCCATGTCGCGAGGTATCCCTGTTGCAAGGGGAAGGCCGAGGATGCCTCCTGGAGCCCGTCGGGACCGATCCGATCCAAAAACCGGGCTCCCGGGTGGAGTGTCCAGGTTCCCGCTCCCCCTTGTTGCCAGGGGGAAGCGGCGGACGGGGCAGGAAAAGCCCTCAGGTCCGCTGGCTCAGCGCCCGGATCTGGGCGGCGGCGATGCCGCTTTGCATGCGGATCAACACCAAGGTGATGAACAGAAGCTGGAAGCCCAGGATCATGGTCAAGAGCGGGCCCAGGATCGACGGGTCCACCGCCGGCCCGCCCGGCTTGATGACACTGGCCGGCTGGTGCAGCGTGTTCCACCAGTCGACGGAAAACTTGATGATGGGAATGTTGACCACGCCAACCAGGCACAAAACGGCGGCGGCGCGGTCGCCCCGGGTGCGGTCGTCGAAGGCGTTGGCCAGCGCCATGTAGCCCAGGTACAAGAACAAAAGCACCAGCATCGAGGTCAGGCGGGCATCCCAGACCCACCAGGTGCCCCACATCGGCTTGCCCCACAGCGATCCCGTGGCCAGGCACAGGAAGGTGAAGGCGGCCCCCAGCGGCGCGGTGGCGCGCGCGGTGATGTCGGCCAGGGGCTTTTTCCAGATCAGGGCCACGGCCGAGGCGGCGGCCATCACCATGTAGGCGAACAGGCCCAGGTACGCCGAGGGCACGTGCACGTACATGATCCGCACCGAATCCTTTTGCTGATAATCCGGCGGCGAGTAGGCCAGGCTCCACACCAGGCCGACCAGCAAGACAAGGCCCGTCAGGGCGCCAAGCCAGGGTAGCAGGCGGCGGGTGAAGGCCAGGAAGCGGGCGGGGGGAGAGAAAGTGAGCATGGCGGCGATCTCGGTTTCGGGTCGCGACACCTTAGCGGAGCAAGGCGGCGGTTTCCAGTGCCGCCAGGGCCGCCGTCGGGCGCGTCGGGATCAGGAAAGGGACAGGCGCGGGATTCGGGTTACTCCAGGGCCTGGCGCAGGGCAAGGCTGGTGGCAAGGGGACACAAGACCAGGGACGCCATCAGCAAGGCGGCCAGGATCTTGATCTGGGCGGTATAGGCGAAACCCATCACGGCCGCGTCCACGGCCGAAACCCCGAAAATCAGCACGGGGACGTACAAGGGCAAGATCAGCAAGGCCACCAGCACGCCGCCACGGCGCGCGCCCAGCACCAGGGCGGCGCCGACGGCGCCAATCAGGCTGAGCGTCGGGGTCCCCAGGACCATGGCGACGACCAGGACGGCGAACCCCTCGGGACGCATGTGCAAAAGAATGGCCAGCAAGGGCGCGGCCGCGATCAGGGGCAGCGCCGTGGTCAGCCAGTGGGCGGCGACCTTGGCGGCCACGATGCCCGCGAGCGGCGCCGGCGCCCGGGTCAGGTGGTCGAGGCTGCCGTCCTCGTAATCTTGCTGGAACAAGCGGTCCAGGGACAGCATCGAGGCAAGCAGCGCCGTCACCCAAAGCACGCCGGCGCTGATGCGTTCCAGCACCGCCGATTCGGGCCCCACGCCAAAGGGAAACAAGACCACGGTCACGACGAAAAACGCGACCACCATCAGGCTGTCGGTGCCCTGGCGCACGGCCAGGCGAATGTCGCGCCCCAGAACGGTCAGGAAAACGGCGATCATGACGCGGGTTCCAAAAGGGGCCGGGCGGAAGCGGGACGCGCAAGGCCGGGAGCAAAGCGATCCAGGGCCAGAACCCGGGCCCCGGGCAGCACGATGTCCTGGTGGGTGGACAACACCACCATGCCGCCCTCGGCGCGGTGACGGGCCAGGCGGTCCTCCAGCAAGGCAATGGAGGCGCGATCCAGCGCGGTGGTGGGTTCGTCCAGCAGCCACAAGGGCGCCGGCGCGGCCACCAGGCGGGCGAGATTGGCGCGGCGCTTTTGTCCGGCCGACAGCAAGCGCCCGGGAACCTGGGCCAGCCGGGTCAGGTTGAAGGCTTCCAGGGCCGCGTCCACGTGGGTGGTGCCGGCTCCGGCGAGCCGGGCCCAGAAGGCCACGTTCTCGCGCAGGGCGAGCACGGGCTTGATCGCGTCCAGGTGCCCCACGTAGCGGGTTCGGGCCGCGTGCGCCTCGGAATCGTCGGCCACCGACCGGTCGTCCCAGGTAAGGCGACCGCTTGCCGGGTGCAGCAGCAACGCCATCAGGCGCAGCAACGAGGACTTGCCCGATCCGTTGGGGCCGACCAGCAGCAAGGCGTCTCCGGCTTCCACGCGGAAGGACAGATTCGCGAAGACGGCCCGTTCGCCGCGCACGCACAAAAGCCCCTCGCCGGCGAAAACCGCCGGGGAAGAGGATGGGCACGGGGGCGGCGACGATGAAGGGATGGTGTGGGGCATGGTTCGCCCCGTTTAGAACATTTCGGGGGGCTGTGGAAACCTTAAATACCCGGACAGGGAGCAAGAAAAAGTAATATCGCACCGCAACACGCGCGCGCCTCCTCAGGAGGTTTCCTCGGTCCGGCAGCGCCAGGCGACGACGGGCGCCACCCGGACCGTGTTGCGACCGTGCCCCTTGGCCACGTACAGCGCCCGGTCGGCCCGGGCAATGGCGCTTTCCAGGGATTCGTTGGGGAGAAGCTGGGCCACGCCCAGGGAGGCACTGAGGGCATGCGAGCCGTGAGCGCCCTGAACGCTCAAGGCGGCGATGTCGCGGCGCAGCCGTTCGGCCACCGTGGTCCCCTCGGACAAGTCGGTGTCGGGCAGGGCAACCAGGAATTCCTCGCCGCCCCAGCGCCCGGCGATGTCGCCGGTGCGCAGGGCACGGTGGATGGCCCGGGCCGTATCCCGCAGGGCCTTGTCGCCCGCCGCGTGCCCCAGGCGGTCGTTCACCTGCTTGAAGTGATCCAGATCCATGACCACGAGGCTCAAGGCCCCTCCGCGCCGGCGGCTGCGGGACACTTCCGCCTCGGTTTGATCAAGAAAGGCGCCACGGTTGAGCAGGCCGGTCAGGCTGTCGGTCTGCGCGATCTGGCGCAAGGCGCCCCGCTCGGCGCGCAGCAGGGGGATCGCCATCGCGACATAGGATACGAAGCTGAGGCCCAGCATCGCCTGCCGCACCTCGCGCCATTCCGGCCCCTCCCCCATTCCGCCCCCCCCCATGACCTGGGTCGCCAGGATAAGCAGCCCCTGCGCCACCACCACCAGACAGGCCGACGAAATGGGGGTAAGGTAGTGGGAGGCGGCCAGAATGGTCAGTGCTAGAAAGGCCGCGACGATCATCCAGCTGAAATCAGCTCCCAGCGCCGGCTTGAGCAAGGCGGCCCCTCCGGTCAGGGCGGCAAGGCCAAGAGCCCAGAACACCAGGCGCCGTTGCACGCGCCCCTGGAAACGGCCGGGCGCCAGGATATAGTAAAGCGGCAGGGCCAAGGTGTTCACGGCGATCCACTCGCCCATGAACCAGGACAGCCC
Source organism: Pararhodospirillum oryzae (assembly GCF_007992075.1). Lineage (GTDB taxonomy): Bacteria > Pseudomonadota > Alphaproteobacteria > Rhodospirillales > Rhodospirillaceae > Pararhodospirillum > Pararhodospirillum oryzae. The sequence goes on along the minus strand of NZ_BJZO01000024.1, from coordinate 19,046 downwards.
ACGCGACCCAAGCATGGCAATGTCAAGGTCGGAAAACAGGTGCCAGCTGACCAGGGCAAGGGTCGTGGCAAGGGCACACGCGAACGGGGCCAGCAGATACCCCTTGCCCAGCAACGCAAGCGAATCCCGGCCCGGCGTGGCCTTCAGCACCAGCCAGGCGACCCCTCCGTAGGCGATGATCTGGGCAACGGCGGTTCCCAGGGTCAACCCCACGCCATGCAGCAGGGAAAAAGGGCAGGCCGCGACGAAAAGAAACCCGAAGGTGGCAAGCCCCGCACCCAGGACAACCACCGGGACCGCCTGCTGGCCCAGGGCCAGAAACAGGGCCAGGGCCAGGGCGGAAGGAGAGGCCCACGGACCGGAGGGTGGCGAGGCGCCGATCATCGGCATGGCGATGGACACGGCCATGGCCCCCGCCGGCACGAGCGCGGCCAGCAGCCAGGGCAAGGGCCAGCGCACGGAAACACTCTCCCGCGTCGGCGGCCCGATCCGCGACGCCAGGAAGGATTTGGGCGGGAAGGAGTGGCAATCCGCATCGTCCGCGCGTCGCATGGGAAATCCGCTTATCGCAAGAAAAAGAGACCACTATGCGCAACCGCAGCGAGGAGCGGTACAACTCCCTTTCAAGTAGACACAATGCGACGAAAAGTCCAGGTCAGGTTTGATCAGGCTTTCCTTTGGAACGGCTTATTCCGCTGGGGAACATGGCATTTCCAATTGTTCCCATGGTCCGGCGTCGTGGCTCCCTTCTGGAAAACGAAGAACCGGCGCGACGTGGGTCCTCGGCGACAAAGCGGGGCAAATATGCGAAGGTGTATAATCGCGCCCCAGAAGGGAGACGGCGATGGACAAAAGCGCGCGGTGTTGCAGCGGGCCCGACGACCGGTCGACCGTGCTGATCGTGGACGACACCCCACAAAACCTGAGCCTTCTTGGGGAGCTGCTCACGCCGCATTACCGGGTGCGGGCAGCCAACGGAGGACAGCGGGCCTTGCGGGCCGCCAGTTCTCCCCCCCGGCCCGATCTGATCTTGCTCGATGTCATGATGCCGGGAATGGACGGATACGACGTCATCCGGCACCTGAAGGCCGACTCCGCGACCGCGGATATCCCGGTCATCTTCGTCACGGCGATGAACAGCACCGAAAACGAGGAAATCGGGCTGGAGCTGGGCGCGGTCGATTACATCACCAAGCCGGTCGTTCCCGCCGTGGTCCTGGCGCGCGTGCATACCCACCTGGAACTCAAGCACGCGCGCGACCGCCTGAAGGACCAGAACGACGGGCTGGAACGCGAAGTGGCACGGCGCATGCGCGACAACCTGGTCATCCAGGACCTGAGCGTGCGCGCCCTCGCCTGCCTAGCCGAAGCGCGCGATAACGAAACCGGCCATCATATCGTGCGCACCCAGGCCTACGTGGGCCTGCTCGCGCACCGGCTGGCCGATCATCCGGCGTTTGCCGCCGATCTGGCGGGCCCCCGGCTTGAGCGCGTGATCAAGGCCGCGCCCTTGCACGACATCGGCAAGGTGGGCATCCCCGATGCCATCTTGCTCAAGCCCGGACGCCTGACGCCCGAGGAGTTCCGGATCATGCAAACCCATCCGGTGATCGGCGCCGATGCCATTGCCCGCGCCATGGACCAGACCCGGCTGGCATCCGGGCTTGGGGGAGGAAGCAGCGACGAGGGCGCGGAAGCCTTCGAGTTCCTGGAAATCGCCCGTATCATCTCCTTGTCTCATCACGAAAAATGGGACGGAACAGGCTACCCCTCCGGGCTTGCTGGCGAGGCGATTCCGGTGGCCGGGCGCCTGATGGCCCTGGCCGACGTGTTTGATGCCCTGCTCAGCCGGCGCGTCTACAAGCCCCCCTTGTCCCTGGAGGAAACCACCGCCGTGATCATCAAAGGCCGGGGGCATCATTTCGACCCGGTGGTGGTTGATGCCTTCGTGGCGTTGCGCGACAATTTTGCCGACGTGGCCCGCCGCTTTCCCGATGGAGGTCTTCCATCCGGATGAATGAAAAGGCTCCTTGAAATGCGTCGGTTCTGGCCCTTGCCGTCTCCGTACCTCGTGCTTTTCGTGCTGCCGGTGATTTTTTACATGATGATCGCCGGCGGCCTCAGCCTGAGGTCGTTTCACAAGTTGCAAGCCGAGCACGAATCGGAAACCGCGCGAAGCGCCACCGACATTTCGAGTATCGCCGAAGTCGCCCGCTTCAGTCAGGAATTGGGAGATATTCAGCGCCTGATCGCCGAAATGCTGAGCTTTGGCGGCTCCTCGCATGCCACCCCCCCCGAAACAGCGCGCCTGCGCGCGGCGCTGGTCTTGCGCCTTGAGGTTCTCGCGGCCCGCCTGCCGCCTTCGATCGTGACAACGGCGGGGCAGGAAAACACCGCCAGCCACCTCGGGGCTTTTCGCGAGGCCGTGTTGAACGCGGTGGACGCCCTTCCCCAGGCGCCAATGCAAGCGCAGGTCTTCGCCTCCCAGGCCAACGCCGCCGCCCTGGCCCTCAATGACCACGCCCGCTTCACCATCCTGAGCCTTGCCACGCGCGCCATGCACCGAAGCGCCCGCGAGGCCGGGGAGCAGCAAAGCCACATCGCCCGGGATCTTGCCATTGCCGTGCTGGTCTCGGCCGGCCTGCTGCTGGGCTGGGGGCTTGCCGCCGCCCGCCTCGCCAGGCGGCTCGACCGGCTGACCACCGCCTTGCGCGCCCTGGGGGCGGGCGACGTGGCGGCCGTTCCCGTGGAGGAAATCAAGGCCGTCAAGCAAGCCCACCTCACCGTGCTGGGGGACATGGCGGATTCGGTGCTGGCCTTGCGCGAAACGGTGATCGCCCGCATGCGGGCCCAGGCCGATCTGGGCCAGCGCATGAAGGAACTCTCGTGCCTTTACGACGTGGTGCGACTGACCGAACGCGAGGACCTTGGTTTGTCCGACCTGATGGCCCAGGTGGCGCAACGGTTGCCGGCCGCGTTTCGCTACCCGGAGCGGGCGCGCGCCTGGATCGAGGGGGACGAGGCCCCCCCCTCCGATCCGATCGACGAAAACGCATGGATTCGTCTGTGCGCCCGCTTCACCTGGGATGAAACGCGGGAAGCCACGCTGAGCGTTGCCTATCTCCCTCCCCTGCCCGTCCCGTCCGAGGAAGCCTTCCTTCCCGAGGAAGAAACCTTGCTGCATTCCATCGCCGAACGCCTGGGCGGCGCGGTCGAACGCCGGCGCATCGAGGCGGCCCAGCGCGACAGCCAAAGCCTGATGCAAGCCATTTTCGATGCCTCCCCGTATGCCATCGACATGGTTGATCCCGAAACCCAGCACTATGTGCGCATCAATCCCACGGCCCGAACCTTGCTGGGGTACGAACACGAAGACGCCTCGAAACTCTCGCTTAGGGATATTCAAGGAGAATTTTCCACCCTGGAGCTGTCCGAGGCGTGCGAACGGTTCCTGACCAGGGGCCCGACCCAGTTCCAGACCGTGCACCGGCACAAGGATGGTCACCTGTTTCCCGTGGAAGTTCGCATCAGCGCGACACTCCTGAACGGACGCAAATACCTGGTGGGGACGTGGCGGGACATCTCGGCCGAAAAAGAGGCGCAGGCCGAAATCCGCAAGCTGTCCTTGGTGGTCGAGCAAAACCCGCACCCGGTGGTCGTCACCGACCTTGAAGGAAAAATCGAATACGTCAACGATGCCTTCGTGCGCAATTCGGGCTTCAGCCGCGAGGAAGCCCTGGGCCAGCCGGCCGGCTTCTTGCAATCGGGCAAGACGCCCTCGCAAACCCATGTCGCCCTGTGGAACACGCTGAGCCAGGGCGAAACCTGGACGGGCGAACTCATCAACCTGACCCGGGATGGCCAGGAGCGGATCGAATCGGCAATCATCGTGCCATTGCGCCAGCCCGACGGGCGCATCACCCATTACGTGGCCTTGAAGGAAGACATCACCGAACGCAAGCGCCTGCTGCACGAGTTGGAGGCGCACCACGCTCACCTGGAAACCCTGGTCGCCGAACGGACCGCCGCCCTGCGCGCCGCCAACCAGGAACAGCAGGCCCTCTTCGACGCGGCCAGTGCCGGAATCGTCCTGATCCGGGATCGTGTCATCGTGCGCGCGAGCCGGCGCATCGACGAGTTGTTTGGCACCGCGCCCGCCTCGCAGATCGGCCAGTCGCCCCGCCTGTGGTACCTGCGCGAAGCGGACTGGCACGCCGTCGAAAGCGCGACCGAGGACGCCCTGGCCCAGGGCCGGCCCTTCGGCCGCGACATCGAGATGGTGCGCAAGGACGGCACCCCGTTTTGGGTTCACCTGGCCGTGCGCGCCCTCGACCCGGAGGCTCCCGGCAAAGGCAGGGTCGCCGTGGTCGAGGACATCACCGAGGAACGGGCCCGCCTGGACGCCTTGAATCAGGCGCGCCAGCTGGCCGAAACGGCGGTTGAGATCAAGGCCAACTTCCTTGCCAACATGAGCCACGAAATCCGCACTCCGATGAACGCGATCATCGGGCTTACCCATCTGCTGGAGCAAGGAATCAAGGATTCCCGCCAGCGCCAGCACCTGGCCAGGATTTCAACCGCGGCCCATCACCTGCTGGGGATCATCAACGACATTCTGGACCTGTCGAAAATCGAGGCCAACAAGCTGCGCCTCGACGCAAGCGACTTCGAGGTGGATGCCCTGATCGATAACGTCTGCGGCCTTGTCGCGGACAAGGCGCGCGACAAGAAAATCGAGTTGGTGGCCCAGGTCCACGCCCTGCCCCCGATCCTGTACGGAGACGGGCGGCGACTGGGGCAGGTTTTGCTTAATTTCGCGAGCAACGCGGTCAAATTCACGGAAAAAGGGAACGTCACCTTGCGGGCCTCGGTGGTCATCGAACGGGCCAGCGACCTGGTCGTGCGCTTCGAGGTGGCCGATACCGGGATTGGCATGACCCCCGACCAGCAAACCCGCCTGTTCGAAGCCTTCGAGCAAGCCGACTCCTCGACCACCCGCCGGTTTGGGGGCACCGGCCTGGGGCTTGCCATCTCGCGCCGGCTGGTTGAAATGATGGACGGGCGCATCGGCGTGGAAAGCACGCCGGGCGAGGGCAGCACTTTCTGGATCGAGATCCCCCTGGGGCGGGGGCACAAGGCGCCCACGCCCCAGAACCGGGTTGACCCCACCGGTTTGCGCGCCCTGGTGGTGGATGACCTGCCCGAGGCCCGCGAGGCCCACCTGGGCATGCTGGAAGCCATGGGGTTCCAGGCCCTGGCCGTGGCCGACGGCGCAACGGCCCTGACGACGATCACCCGGGCCGAGGCCGAGGGCGTGCCCTTCGACTTCCTGCTGATTGACTGGCACATGCCCGATCTCGACGGGGTCGAGCTTGGGCGCCGGCTGAAGACGGCGCCCCTGGGACGGCAGCCCGCCCGCCTTCTGGTCACCGCCCAGGGCGACGATCTTTCCCCGGAGCGTCTCGCCGAGGCCGGATTTTTTGAAATCGCGCACAAGCCGCTCACGCCCTCCGGTTTGTTCGACGCGATCCAGAACACCCTGGCCGGCCGGCATGCCCTGGCGCCCCACGCCGCGCCGGGCGAGGCCGAAACCCGCCTGCGCCAACGCGGCGGTGGCCGAATTCTGCTGGTCGAGGACAATCCCATCAACCAGGAAGTGGCCATGGACCTGCTGCAAGGCGTGGGTCTGTCGGTGGATCTGGCCAGCGATGGGCAGCAGGCGGTCGAACTGGCCCAGGAGGCGGACTACGACCTGATCTTGATGGATGTTCAAATGCCGGTGATGGATGGCCTGGCCGCGACCCGCCTCATCCGGGCCATGCCCCGTCACGCCACCACGCCGATTCTGGCCATGACGGCGAATGTCTTCAACGAGGACCGCGAGGCCTGCCTGGCCGCCGGCATGAACGATCACATCGCCAAGCCCGTTGATCCCGAAATGCTCTTTCGTGCCCTTCTTCAATGGCTGGTCCCCGTGCCCGAGGGCGAAACGCCTCCCCGGATCTGGCATCCGGGAACGGGGACGACGCCCCCTTCCCTGTCCACTCCGGCCGTGCTCGGGGGGTTGCGCATGGTGCCGGGCGTCGATGTCTCCTTGGGCCTGCGCGCGGCCAACGGCAAGGCGGACCTGTATGTCCGCCTGCTCGGCCGCTTCCTGGATGGCGACGAAACCGACCGGCTGCGCGCGCGTCTGGCGAACGGCGACCTGCCGGGCGCGCGGGGGCTGGCCCACACCGTCAAGGGACTGGCCGCGACCTTGGGGCTGGAAGGCCTCAGCGCGCCGGCGGCCGCGATCGAGGCGGACCTGAGGCGATCGCCGCCGCCCCTTTCCGCCCTGATCGATCAGGCCAGCCGGCTGCACGAGGCCTTCCTGGCGCTGGGGGCCCTTGTGCGCCCGATCATGCCCGATACCCGTCCCGCCTGCGCTCCCCCCGTTATGCCAACGGTTCCCGACGAGATGCTTGATCCGGCGAAAGGGGCGGCTCTGCTGGACGACCTGGAAGCGCTGCTCGCCACCGACGACGTCGGCGCCACCACCTTGTTTCGCGACAACGAACCCCTGATCCGGACCCTTCTCGGCGCGGCCGCCGACCGGATTGCCGCCGACCTCGACGCCTTCGCCCTGGAAGAAGCCCTGGCGCTCGTGCGCGAGGCCCGCGAGGCCCTCGGAGCCCGCGAGGCCCTCGGAGCCCGCGAGGCCCTCGGAGCCCGCGAGGCCCGCGAGGCCCGCGAGGCCTGCGAGGCCTGCGAGGCCTGCGAGGCCCTTGGGTCCCTCGAACCCCTCGGAACCGGATCGCCCCCCCCTCCCCCCTCCGGGTAGGCACCCGCCCCCACGGAAAACCCGCGCGCCCTCAGGCGCGAAAACGACAGGAAGGGCGTTGGGCGGGGCGTTCGGCCAGCAGGTGACGGTATTCACCAAAGCGAGTGAATTCACGCGGCAGGGCCCCGGCCCGGATCGCGGTGGCGAGGCCCTGCGGATCACGGATGATCAAGCTGCCCACGCCTTCGATGCCATAGGGATACAAGCGCGGCGTCAGGGGCGCGCCGGGGCCGATCAGGGCCACGCGCGAACCCCGCGCCAGACGCAAGATGCGCGGCAAGGTCCGGTTCAGCAAGGTGGACGACGCCACCACCGCCGCCGCGCATCCGGGCAGCAAGGTGTCCATCGCCGTGGTGGGATACTCGCCCGGCCTTGGGTTGGATTCAATCACCTGGGGATGGGCGACGGCATCGGCCAGACCGGGGAAGGCCCCCACCACCACGACCCGCCCCGCCTCATGACCAAAGGCCTCGGCCCCGTTGCCCATCAGGGCGTCCGAATCCGTGCGGTTGTAGTGGGCATTGATGGCGGCGACGGCCAGGGCCATTTCCAGCGGATCCCACGAGCGATGCAGCTCGGCCAGCTGGCGCAAGGAACGATGGCGCAAGCTGGGCAGGCGGGCAATCAGCTCCTTGCTCGATCCCGAAACGTGGGCCAGCCCCGTTCCGGCCGGGCCTTGCACCATGAGCCAGCGCGAGCCCACGACAATCTGGCGCACCTCGTCTTGCGCCACGCCCTGAGCGAGATCGGCGTACAGCCGCTCGGGCCCCCACCACTGCCACAACGCGCGCATGGTGGGGGTCAAGATGGCGCCCGGCTCGCGGGATTGATCCAGCCAGCGCGGCAGGTCGGCGGCGGGCAAGGCGGTGAGCAGGGGAAGCCCCTGGGCGCTGTTGCCTTCGATGGCGGCGTGCAAGGCCCGGGTCGCGGCGTCGAAGGCCCCGAACGGGCACAACAGCGCGAGGTCCACGTCATCGCGCATGGCGCCCCGCAGGGCCTGGCACGCCTGGGCCTCCACGCCCTCCCGGCTCACGTCCAGGCTTTCCCGGCCCGAGGCGAGGTCGCGGGTTTGAAACGTGTCGCCGTCAACCGACCGGGCCAGCAGGCCGGCCACGCGAAAGCCGCGCGTTCGCAGCTTGATCGAGAACAGGCCCAGCAGGTCCTCGACCGGCGCCCCGGGTTCGTGCAAGACCACGCCGGGGCGGATCCAAGGCGCCTTGGCCGGCTCAAACACGGGGGGCCTCGTCGGGAAGCACCCACACCGGGCGGCCCAACGCTCCCATCAGCCGGCGGCGCACGAAGCCCAGGGTGTGCCCGGCCTGGGCGCAGGCCACGCACGCCCCCGACAGGCGCACGTAAATCCGCTCGCCTTGCACACGCGTCAAGGTCAGGTCACCCCCATCTTGATGGAGAACCGGCCGGCATTCCTCCAGGCAGGCTTCGATCAGGGCGAGCGCCGCCGGGCTGTCCTCCAGGGCCTGGGAAAAGGCACGCGGGTTTTCCAAAAGGAGGGCGTCGGTTTCATCCGGGCTCATGGGGCATCCTCCAGGTCGTCCAGGCTTGCCATCAGGCGGTGGCTCGTGGTCGCGGGGGGCGGCAGCGGGGGCGCCGAGGCCATGACCCGGGCCCGGGCCTTGTCCACCCACGACAGGCCACCATACACCAGGGCCAGGCTCACCTCGTTCAACAGGTCGATGATCGCATGGCCGCTGTCGACGATGATCGGCTGGATTCCCGCCATCATCAGGCGCCGGATGGACGAGGTGCCGATGGAGGCCGCGTACACCGCGTGACAGCCTTCCAGGAAATCCAGCTTCACCAGCACCTTGTCGTGCTCGGTCCCCGTCAGGCCGACACGGGCGCTTTCGCCCAGCCATTCGGCCTTGATGAAGGTGCCCAGCCCCACCAGATCGGCCTGTCCCGGGGCCACGTCGTAGACGACCAACCCTTCCGAGCCGCCGAAATGCTGATCGACCGTGACCCGGTCACTGGACGCGAACGCCACTCTTAACATGCTCCGTTCCTCCGGGTTTCGTTCTCGCGCGCCGTTCCCGCCCAGAAGCGCGACCGGTAGGGGGGACGTTCGCGGTAATGGGCGTGAAGGAGATTGGCGATCTCGAACAGCACCCGGCGCGTGCCCGGGTAGCCGATCGAGGGCAGGCTGGCGGCGCCATACACGTCGTACAGGGGAAAGCCCGCGCGGAGCAGCGGGCAACCCAGACGTCTCGCGAGTTCGGCCCCGTGGGAGTTGGTCGCGATCAACTCGGCCCCATCCTCGCGCGCCAGTCGTTCCAGGTCCTCCAGATCGCCCACGACCACCCGCTCCAGGCGGGTCTCGGCCAGGGCGGGCCCCCGCGCCGAGGTCACGGCCACGCCCACGTCCACGCCAATCGAGTCCAGAAACGCGCTCAGGGCCACCAGAAGGTCGGGATCGGCGGCCACCGCCGCGCGCGCGCCGCCCACCTGGAACTGGCAATCGACCAGCGCATCGGCCAGTTGCGCCCGCTGGCGCGCGAGGCGGGCCGGCATCGGGCGCCCGGAAAGGTCGCACAGGGTTTGAGAGAAGGCGTCGCAGGCCTCCATCCCCACCAGACCCGGAAAGCGGAAATCGGGCACGCCGGTTCGCTCGCGCAGCCCGTCGGCCGCCTTGTACAAGGAGGGCCCGATCACCAGCGTGGCCATGGACTCGCCCAGCGCGGCCACGCTGGCCCGGGTCGTGCCGCCGTAGGTCAGCGGGGAATAGCCTTCCTCGATCAGATGGCCGTCCAGGGAGTCGGCGAGATCGGGCACGACCAGGGCGCTCAGGCCAAAGGCCTCGATCCATTCCTTGAGGATTTCCACGTCGCCCGGCGCCAGCATGGCGGATGCCAGCACCGTGACCTGGCGCGGACGACGCACGACCGACGGCTGTCGCGGCCCCAGCAGGGTCAGAAGGGAATCCACGGCCAGCGCATACCCGCTTTCCAGGCACCCCGAGGGATCGCTGGCCGAAACCGGGACCACGGCCATGGCGTCGAACTCGGGGTGCGTGCGGCGAAACAGGGCCAGGGTGCGCGGGATATCGGCGCCCTGGGTTTCCGACAGGCTGGTGGACACCAGCCCCACCACGTCGGGCGCGTGACGGCGGGCAATGGTGGCCAGGGCCTGCACCACCGCGTCGTCTGCCCCCATCACCGTGGAGAGCTGATCCATGGCCGTGGTCTGCATGGCGATGGGTTCGCGGAAGTGGCGCATGAAAAACAGCTTGTCGAACGAGGCACAGCCGCGCGCCCCGTGTTCCAGCGGCATGGTCCGGGCCAGCCCCAGCAAGGCAAGCACGGCGCCAATGGGCTGGCCCACCTTCAAGGGGCTGACGCTCAGCGGCTTGGTGCCCATCACGATTTCGGTCATTGCACGCCCTCCCCTTCCCGAGCCGGCCCGGCCCGACGCCCCGGGGCCGGAAGCGGCCGGCGCACCTGCGCCCAGATCGGCGAGGACACGGTGCGTTCAAGGGTGCGGGCGAGTTCGATCATGCCGTCGTAGCCGGCGTAGCCGATGCGCCGCACGTGATCGACATCCAGGAACGGCAGGCCCGACTTCAAGGTGGAATGAATGTAGCGGTCCCCCGCGATCATGATGTCCGCCTTCAGTTCGTGGTACGCGGCGATCAGGACCTGCTGGTCGTTGTTGTCGATCAGGCGGGCGCCGTCGCCAAGCAAGGTCCGGATCCGCTCCTTGTCGCCCTCGGTTGATTTTTCGGTGCCGGTCGCGACCACGATCATCCCCAGGTCCTGCATGGCCGAGACCAGGGACCAGGATTTATAGCCGCCGCTGAAAATCATCACCCGCCGCCCGGCCAGCCGGGCCCGCAGGGGCTCCAGCGTCCGGGCCACGCGGGCTTCCTCGCGCGCGATCAGGGCTTCGACGCGATCGGTCAGATCGGGGTCGTCCAGCAGGCGGGCGAAATCGCGCAAGGCCTGCGAGGTATCGCGCACGCCGTAGAAACTGCCCTCGAAGAACGGCACCCCCCACTCCTGGCGCAGGCGATCGGCCACCGGCAGCATGGCCTTGGAGCACACCACCATGGCGGCCCGGGCCCGGTGCAGGGTCTGCACCTCGCGAAAGCGCGCATCCCCCGAAAAGGTGCACAGCAAGCGCAGGCCCAGTTCGTCGAACAAAGGCGCCACCGCCCAGAACTCGCCCCCCACGTTCCATTCGCCGATCAGGGCCACGTCGTGCACCCGTTCGCCCGGGCGGCGCGCGGCCTCGGGCACCGGGTCGGGCTCGCGGGTGCCGATGACGGCGCGCGAGATCACCTCGCCCGCGATGCGGTTGCCCAGGTTCTTGTTGCCATAGAAACCGGCGCAATCGACCGGGATCACCGGCACCCCGAAGCGGGCGCTGGCCGCCTGGGCCACGGCCTCGATATCGTCGCCGGTCATGGCGGTGACGCAGGTGGCGTACACGAACACCGCCGGCGGCCGGTAGGTTTCCACCGCCTGGCGGATGGCCTGGAACAGGCGCTTTTCGCCCCGGCCCAGCACGATATCCATGTCGCTGAGGTCGGTGGTCATGCCCCGGCGGAACAGGTCGGCCCCGCTGGACCGCGAGCCGCGGTTGTCCCACGACGATCCGGTGCAGCCAATGCGGCCGTGCACGATGTGGGCGGCGTCGGCGATGGGCAGCAAGGCGTTGCGCGCGCCGTCGAAACTGCATCCGCCCTGGGTGGCGCCGGGCTGGGGCCGGGCGCAGCCGCTTTTGCTCTTGCCATTGTGGGGGCAAGCCGGCGCGTCACGCAGCGCGAGAATCTCGTCGGGTCTCATGCTCCTCCCTCCCTGATCCGCTTCTGCGCGGAAGAGAAGCAAAGAGCAGGCCAGAACACGCGTTGGGCCACAAAGGCCCCCTTTCCCCGGGACGCGGTGCCTTTTTTCGTACACGAAGGGCCGATCGCCCTCTCAATGGCACGATTTTGTACGGAAAGCGTTCCGGCCCGCCGAAGCCGGGGCGGTCAACCCTTCGCGTCAAAAAGCCGTCTTGTCAGCGGGGTCTTTCCTTCCTATCCTCCGCGCCGACGTGGTTGTCCCGCCCGACGGACCACGCCGGAGGTCGGCCTGAGCCGGTGTCTTGATCGATTCCCGGGGGAGAAACGCCCCCGAGCGATGGAGGCCCGAATGGCCCTTGCCCCGCGTTCCACGCCCCCCTGCCCGCCCGAGACCGGCGTCGCGCCGGTCCCTTCCGCCCGCTCCCTGGCTGTTGGCGGCTCCTCCCGCCTGGGCGGCGGCACCTTGATCGCCTGCGCCTTGCTGGCCCCTCCCGCGCTGGCCCAGTCCGACAGCGCCCCCGCCGCCGACGCCGTGCCCGAGGTGGTGGTGACCGCGCCCGCCGACACCACGCCGGCCCTCACCGGCCGCGCCGAGGATGGCTATCGCAAGGAGACCGCGACCGTGGGGCCCCTGGGCCCGCGCAAGCTCCTGGATCTGCCCTACAGCGTGAACAGTGTTTCCAGCGATCTGATCGAAAACACCCGCGCCCACACCCTGGCCGATGTCATCCGGCACTTTCCCTCGGCCCAGATCGAGGCGCGCGGCGGCGTGGACGTCGGACGACCCCAAACACGCGGGTTTCAGGCCGATATCGTGCAAAACACCCGCATGAACGGCATGAACGTTTTCGCCGTGACCCCTTATCCCATGGAACAGCTGGAAACGGTGGAAGTGCTGTACGGCCTTTCCGGCGCCCTGTACGGGCCGGCGGCCCCGGCGGGAACCTTCAACTACATTCTCAAGCGCCCGACCGAGGAGCGCTTGAACAAAGCCACCCTGGGCTATGATTCCAATGGCATTTTCACCAGCCATGCCGACGCGGGCGGCCAGGTGGCCGGGCTCGGCTACCGCCTGAACGGCCTGTGGGGATCGGGCGAGAGCTACACCGAGACCAGCCATCTCACCCGCTGGCTGGTCAGTGGCGCCTTCGACGTGCCGCTGGGCGACGATACGAAGCTGGAACTCAACGCCAGCCGATACCGCCATGATTCCAAGGGTTTTCCCGGCTCGTTCTCGTATAGCCAGACCACCGAGCTGCCCGATCCGGTCGACGCCACCAAGGTCGGCCTGGGCCAGGAGTTCGCGGGCCAGCAGACCCAGACCGATACCGCGAGCGGCACCCTCAAGCATCACTTCAGCGACGACTGGTCGGCCACCGTGGGCCTGTTGCGCCAGTCGGCCACGCGCAACCTCAAGGGACTGAGCAACGCCCTTCAGGCCGACGGCAACACCTACCGCTCGTCGGTTTCCACCAACATGACCGGGACCGTGCTGCTCTACAGCACCCAGGCGGCCTTGAACGGACGGGTTCATACCTGGGACGTGACCCATGACCTGATGGTGGGCACCAACGGTTACTGGCAACGCGGCTACAACCCCCTCAAAACCGGGTCGTGGACCTTGGGCACCGCCTCCTTGTCCTCGCCGCGCGAATTCAACGAACCCACCTGGATCGACCTGGGCCCCACCTATAAGTCGGGCGATAACCGGGTGCTGTCGGTCACGGTGGGCGATACCATCACCTTCAACAAATACTGGTCGCTGATGGGGGCCGTCTCCCACAGCTGGCTGGACGGCGAAAGCTACAATTCCAGCGGCGTGGAAACCTCAAGCTACGATGCCTCGGGCTTCAGCCCCACCGTCAGCCTGATGTTCAAGCCCGAATCCAACGCCACGATTTACTTCACCTACGCCGACAGCCTGCAAAAGGGGGATCAGGCGCCGACCTCGGGCGTCGCCAACGCGGGCGAGATCCTGTCGCCCTACCGCAGCCGCCAGGTCGAGGCCGGCTTGAAGATGACCGTGGGCGAGGTTGATCTGTCCACCGCCTTGTTTCGCATCGAACGCCCCTTTGCCTACACCGGCGCCGACAACGTGTTTCGTGAACAGGGCCAGCAGGTCAATTACGGCTGGGAACTGGGCGCGCGCGGCAAGGTGTGGGACGACCTGACCTTGATTGGTGGCCTGACCTTGCTTGATGCCAAGCTGACCGATACCGGCAAGGCCGCGACCGAGGACAAGCAGGTGGTGGGCGTGCCCACGGTCCAGGCCAACCTGTACGCCGAATACCAGGTGCCGCCGGTGCCGGGCCTCGCCCTTGACATGAACGTTCACTACACCGGCGAACGCGCCGCCAACGACACCAATTCCACCTGGGCCGCCGGCTACACCACCGTCGACCTGGGGGCGCGCTACAACAGCGACATCATGGGCAAGAACGTCACCTGGCGGGCGGGGGTCAACAACCTGTTCGACGAAGACTACTGGGTGTCGGTGTTCCCCAGCTCGATCAACGGCACCAACGCCGGCTCGCCCAGCGCCTTCCTGGGCACGCCGCGCACGTTCTGGGCCTCGATGTCCATCGCGTTCTGACATCCTTCCGGGGAGGCCATGGCGCCTCCCCGGCTTCGGGGAACGCCCTTCGTCCGAAAGGAATCCTGCCCATGAAACGCCTGCTGGCCGTGCTGGTCATGGGGGCCCTGCTGGCCCCACCGGCGTTCGCCCGCGAGCTGGTCGATCTGTCCGGCCGCCCGGTTCTGGTGCCCGACACCGTGCACAAGGTGTACGGCGCCTTTTCCTCGACCGTTGCCGCCCTGTCGGCCATCGCGCCCGATCGTCTGGCCGGGGTGTATTACACCCATACCCCGGTCCAGGACCGCTTCCTGCCGCCCGTGATGACGTCGCTTCCCCTGCTCACGGTCAGCGGTCCGCAAACCTGGGATCCGGAACGGGTCCTGGCGCTGGGCGTGGATCTGGCGGTGGTGATGACCGACACCGGCTTGTCGAACATGGTGCGCGACCGGCTGGCCAGCCTGGGCATTGCCGCCGTGGCGATCCGGGGCACCCGGGTGCGCGACTACCCCGAGAGCTTCCGCTTCCTGGGCCGCGTGTTCGGGCGCGAGGAGCGGGGCGAAACCCTGGCCCGGTTCATCGAGGACGGCCTGGAGCGCCTGGACAAAACCGTGGGCACCCTGCCCGAGGCCGAGCGGCGCCGGGTGTACTACACCGAATCCCCCGATGGCCTGCAAAGCCAGTGCGCCAACGCCGACCGGGCGGAAGTCCTGATCCTGGCGGGCGCGCGCAACGTGCTGGTGTGCGAAGGCGTGCAAACCATGGCCAGCCAGCCCCAGGTCACCCCGGAAACCCTGCTGGCCCTGGATCCCGACGTGATCGTGGCCCGCTTCCCCGAGGCGGCGCGGCGTTTTCGCACTGATCCCCGCTGGGCCGACCTGCGCGCCGTGCGCGACAACCAGGTTTTCGTGGCGCCGCAACTGCCCTTCAACTGGGTCGACCGCCCGCCCTCCTACATGCGCCTGATGGGAGCGTTCTGGCTGGCGCACACCTTGTATCCCGACCGTTTCCCCCTTGATCTGCCCGCCCACACCCGGCTTTTCCTGGAAACCTTCTTTCAGATCTCGCCTTCGGACGAGGCAATCGCGGCCCTTCTGGATCCCGAGGCCGCGCCATGATTCCCGCCGAGGACATGCACTTTTACGACGAGCCCGAGTTCCCCGAGGAGGAGGGCGCGCCCCCCCGACGCCTTGATTTCCTGGGCATCACCTTTCCCCCCATGCAGCGCGAAATGCGCCGGCGCCTGCACGCCCTTTATACCCGCGCCCGCGTCACCGGCGCCGACCAGGGCCAGGATATCGCCTGGTACGTGCCGCGCACGGTCCAGGACAGCTTCTATGCCTTCCTGCTGACCACGCCCGACCCGCTAGACTTGCCCGCGCTCGCCCTGGATGGGGGGCTGGGCCATTTCGCGCGCGCCGATTTCGTGCGCCGCTGGATCGATACCCCCGTGTTCGAGCGCAAGGCCCAAACCATTGCCCGGCCCTGCCTGCAAGGCGCGGGGCTGGAGGATCCGCACGGGCTGTTCGAGGTCACGGGGGCCGGATCGTGGGTCATCCTCGCCGACCTGCCCCGGCTGAACGGGCGCCCGGTGCCGCGCACCTGGGAAGACCTTCTGCATCCCCGCTACCAGCGCGACATCCTGGTCAACGGCACCCGGGGCATGATCTCGCCGGTGTTGATGTGGAACTTTTACCAGGACTTCGGCCTGGACGGACTGACCGCGCTGGGGCGCAACACCGCCGATATCCGGGGCGGCGCCCAGATGGCCCGCTACGCCGGGCGCCCCGGGCCCCTGGGCGCGGCGCTTTCCATCCTGCCCCGCTTCTGGGCCTTCACCGTCATTCACCCCGAAACCACCCGCGTGGTGTGGCCGGCCGAAGGGGCCTACGCCACCCCCCAGCTTGTGCTCCGTCAGCGCGAGACCACGCCGGGCGCCGCCTTGACCCACGCCTTCCTGACCGGTCCCGACTGGGCGCGCGGGCTGGACGCGCTGGGTTGCGCCAGCGTGCGCGACGACCTGGGCGTGCCCCCCCTGCCCGGGCGGGTGCGTTGGGTGGGCTGGGATCTGGTGCAAAGCGGGCGCATGGGGGGCGAGCGCGCCACCCTGGAAGCCGCCTTTCAACAAGGATTGAACGCATCATGAAGCTGATTACCGTGGCCGGCCCGCCGTCGTCGGGCAAAACCTCGTTGATCGTGCACGCCCTGCGCCCCTTGCGCGCCGCCGGGCTGAAGATGGGCGTGGTCAAGTTCGATTGCCTCGCCAGCGCCGACGCCGCCGTCTACGAAACCGAGGGCCTGCCCGTGCTCACGGGGTTGGCCGGGAACTACTGCCCCGACCACTTCTTCGTGACCAACATCGAGGAATGCGCCGCCTGGGGCGTTGCCCGGGGCCTGGACATTCTGATCAGCGAATCCGCCGGCCTGTGCAACCGCTGCGCCCCGCACCTTCGCGGCTTCCTGGCCGTGTGCGTGCTCGATACCCTGGCCGGGGTCGAGACGCCGCGCAAGATCGGGCCCATGCTGAAAACCGCCGACCTCGTGGTGATCACCAAAAGCGACATCGTGAGCCAAGCCGAGCGCGAGGTGTTTGCCTACCGGGTCCGGCAGGTCAACGCCGAGGCCGATATCCTGTTCGTGAACGGCATCACCGGCCAGGGCGCGGGAGAAATCGGCCAGATGTGGCAGGAAGCCCCCGAGGACGCGCCGCTAACCGGCGGCCGGCTGCGCTTTTCGGTGCCGTCGTCGGTGTGTTCGTACTGCTTTGGACAAACGCGCATCGGCAAGGAGTTCCAGCACGGCGTGGTGCGCAAGATGCCGATCGAGGAGGTTTCCCATGTCGGCTGACACCCTGCCCGCCAACGCCCCCTTTCCCGACATGGCCCTGGGCGAGCTCCCCGACGACGCATTCCTGCGCGCCAACGCCCTGCCCCCCCGGGGCGCGTCGCTGAGCCTGCGGGCTTACTGGGACGCCCTGCCCTGGGACATTCGCGAAGCCTGCGCCTGGACCCCCGACACCCTGGCGGCGGGCCTGCGCGCCTTTCGCGCCGCCCACCAGCGCCCGATCGAGGAAACGCGCCTGGAAAGCCTGGAGATCCAGGGCGGCCGCGACAAAACCGGCCAGCCGGAAACCCAATCCCTGGTGCTGCGCCCCGGCGACGTGGTCGCGGTGGTGGGCCCCACCGGATCGGGCAAAAGCCGCCTGCTGGCCGATATCGAATGCCTGGCCCAGGGGGATACGCCCTCGGGCCGGCGGATCCTGGTCAATGGCCAGGCCCCCGACCGGCGCATGCGCTTTACCGCCGAGGGACGGCTGGTGGCCCAGATCACCCAGAACATGAATTTCGTCATGGATCTGAAGGTGCTGGATTTCCTCAGCCTGCACGCCGAAAGCCGCCGCCTGCCCGACCCCGAGGCGGCCGCCACCCGGGTTCTGGACGCCGCCGTGGGCATGGCGGGCGAACCCTTCACCGGCGCCACCCCGCTGACCCAGCTCAGCGGCGGCCAGTCGCGCGCCCTGATGATCGCCGACGCGGCCCTGCTCAGCCCCAAGCCGGTGGTTCTGATCGACGAAATCGAAAACGCGGGCGTGGACCGGGCCCAGGCGCTGCGCCTGTTCATCGACAAGGGCAAGATCGTGCTGCTTTCCACCCACGACCCGCTCCTGGCGCTGTCGGGCGGGCGCCGGCTGGTCATCCGCCAGGGCGCCATCGCGGCGGTAGTGGAAACCACGCCCGAGGAACAAGACTGCGCCCGCTGGCTGGGCCTGTACGAAGGCCGCGTCAGCGCCCTGCGCGACGCCCTGCGCCAGGGCCGCCCCCTGGCCGGGGTGTGGCGGGATCTGGCGAAAGCGGAGGTTGCCTGAGAAGGGGGAAGAAAGGGAAGGCTGGGGAGGCGCGGCCTCCCCAGGCCCCTCGTTGCGGTTGAACGTCACCGTAAATGCGCTATCATTCAACCATAGAATCTTGTCATGTGGAGGGGCGTGAATGACGGGGGAACCGGATCAGCCACCAGAACCCGACGTTTCCATGCTGCGCGTCGTGGGGGAATGGGTCCTCGCCTGGCTGAAAAAGCCGGCCTTCTGGATCGTGGGCCTGTTGGGCGTCGGTGTCGGCAATGCCATTGTGGACCATATCACGGAGTACATCAAAGAAGATGTGTTCCCCAGTCTGGCGTGCGAGGTCCATGAACTCAGGCGCACCCCGGCCGATGGCAGCCGCTTCACGGTTCTGGTCAGCACCCTCGCGGGCGATACAGACGGCCGTCAAACAAAATTCATCACCCACGCCCTGGAAGGCGAAAAAGGGTTCGAGCGGGTGGCGACCTGCCGCAGCTTGGCGATCGATGACAACGAACTCCCTGGCAGCATGGCCACGGAAGAGGCGGAAAGGACCGGCCGCGCTTGGCTGGAACAGTTCCATGCCGATGTCCTGATCTGGGGCGCGGTGTCCGGTTCCGACAAAAGCCTGCGTTTATCTTTTCTCACCACGCAGGCGGGCGAAGCCGGCAGGGCCTATCCGTTGCATCCGCAAACCCTGGAGCTTCCTTCATCGTTCGACGAACAGATTGCCACCCAACTGGTGACCGTCGCCCTGGCCGCGATCACCCCGGCAACCGAGGAAACCGGCCGCTATCTGGTTGATCGGCTGCGCCCTCTCCAGCAAAAACTCGACCGGCTGCGCCAGCACCCTCCCCACGGCGCCACCCCACGGCAACAGGCCGACATCGCGGTTGCCGTGGGACTCGCAAACCAGGTCATCGGCGAACAGGCGGGCGACACCGTCGCGTTGACCAACGCCGTCGCCGCCTTTCGCGATGCCCTCACCAAATACACCCGCGCGGACGTCCCGCTT
>NZ_BJZO01000023.1 GCF_007992075.1 Pararhodospirillum oryzae | reverse complement strand
CGGTTCACCCGATTGCCTTGGTCCACCCCGATTGCCTCGGGCCGCCGGGGGGGGTATAAGCAACACGGCGTCTCCCCGTAGCTCAGCAGGATAGAGCGTTGGATTCCTAATCCAAAGGCCACAGGTTCGAATCCTGTCGGGGAGGCCAGCCCCTCCCACCCCTTGAAGCCTCCGGCGCTTCCAGGGGTTTTTTCATGCCCGCCGGCCGGAGAGGCCCCCCGGGCGATCGCGGCCCGGGCGCCTGCCGCGCTCTTCGGGGCCATTTCCCCCAGGGGAGCGAAAAGAAAAGGGGGCTCGTCGTTGATCCCCTTTCGGAAGCGTCCTACGTCTGGCTAAATTAAACCCCGAAAAAGGGAAGCGCTTTTCGGATAAGTCGAACGCAAGAACAAAAAGTTAAATCACCGTGCCGGGATCGGGTTCAACGCACAGGTGTTCTTTGTGGGGCTTCGCGTTATTGGGGAGGGGCACGGATGCGGCACGCCGGATTCGCGATCGGCCTGGGGATGATGGTCGCCCTGGGCGCCATGAGCGGCGCCCGGGAGGCGCGGGCCGACCTGCTGGACGACATCCAGGCCCGGGGGGCCGTGCGGGTGTGCATCTGGCCCGATTATTATTCCATCACCTATCGCGATCCCCGCACCGGGGTGCTGGCCGGGATGGATATCGACATGGCGCGGGCCCTCGGCCAGGATCTGGGGGTCAGGGTGCGGTTTGTCGATGGCTCGTTTTCCACCCTGGCGGAGTCCCTGGCCCAGCGCCGTTGCGATATCGCCATGCACGCGGTTGGCGTCTTGCCCAGCCGCGCCGCCTTCATGGACTTTAGCGAGCCAACCCTGGTGAGTGGCATCTATGCCGTGGCCTCGCGCCATCATCCGGGCGTGCGGGCATGGGAGGATATCGATCACGTCGGGATCGTGGTGGTGGTGCAGCGCGGGACCTACATGGAGCCGGTGATGCGCGAGCGCCTGAAAATCGCCACGCTGGACGTGGTTGACGGCTTTCGTGAGCGCGAGCAGGAGGTGCAAAGCGGTCGTGCCGACGTGTTCATGACCGATTATCCCTATGGCCGGCGCATGGCGGACCTGACCGACTGGGCGGTTCTGATCGCGCCTCCCCAGCCCGTGGCGCCCACGCCCTACGCCTACGCGGTGCCGCTGGGCGAGGCGCGCTGGCTGGACCGGGTCAATGCCTTCGTGCGCCAGGTCAAGGCCGACGGGCGCCTGCGCGAGGCCGCCCGCGCCCATGGTTTGGAGAGCATTCTGGCGCCGTAGGGGCCCGGCCCCGTGGGAGCGCGGCCCCGTGGGAGCGCGGCCCCGTAGGGGCGCGGCTCCGTGGGAGTCGTGTTCCGGGGGCACCAGGCTTCGGGCGGGGCTCACGGCGTGGCCGGGGGCGCGTCCTCGTCTGGCGACGTGGTGGGCCAGGGCAGGGGCACGGCGTCGGGCACGGGCACCGAGCCCGGCCGGGCATCGGCAGGCAGGAAATCGCCCGATTCCCAGGAAATAAACAGTGCCATGGTCCACTCGGTTTTGTCGGCGAAGCCGTATTGCGGCGTGGGCGCGGCCACCAGGGTTCCGTCGTCGCGGTCGTAGGCCAGGGCCGCCATCTTGGCCACGCCCTGGGTGGAGTCCTTCTTGAACAGGGCGATTTCCGGGGTGCGCACCCCCGTGGCCAGCGGAATGGGCAAGTTCAGCTCGGGCAGGCCCAGCAGGGATTTTTCCGTGTCCAGGGACAGGGCCCCGAAGCGGATTTCCACCACCGTGCGGGCGGCTTCGCGCGTGGGGGCCAGGGTCGCGCCGTGGCGTGCCAGGGCCGCGCGCACCGCTCCTATCGCGTATTTGCTGTCGTAGCCCTCGGCCAGGCTGGCGTCGACGAAGACCGGGCCTTCCTTCAAGGCCAGGGCATCGGCCAGGCGCTGGGCGGCGCGGTCGGCGGCTTGCGAGATGAGAAGCTGTTCACTGGCCGACCGTGCCGGGGTGGTGACGTTCATGCTTGAACACGCCCCCAGCCCGAGCCCAAGCCCCAGTCCAAGACACGCCATCAGCCGGCGAAAGGCCTTCGAAGGCCCACCCGTGTGGTTCACTTCCTTGCTGTCCTTGCGGGGGACGCCGATGCCAACAAAAGGGCCGCGCCCGGTGGGAAGACGCCTCTAACCTGGGGGGGCGCCTTCCAAAAGCAAGAGCCGTCCGTCAGGCGTGCAGGCGGATCACGGCGCTGGCCGGGATCAGGGCAAACCCGCGCCCGCGCAGGGTTGGCAGCCAGGCCGCCAGTTGGGCATGGGTGGCCGGCCGGGGGTGGCCGATGGCCACCGCGTGGCCATGCATGCGCGCGATTTTTTCGGTAAGGGCCAGTTGCTGGCGGATCACCGCCGGGTCGTTCTCGTGATCGATGAACACGGCGCGTTCGGCGAAGGGCACGTGATAGGCGTGGGCCAGGTCGCCGGCCACCGACTGGCCGGTGGTGCGGCTGTCCAGGAACATGAGGCCGCGCTGTCCCACGTCTTGCAGCAACGTGCTCATGCCCGGGCGATCGGCCGTGAAGCGGCTGCCCATGTGGTTGTTCAGGCCGACCACGGTGGGGAAGCGATCCAGGGCCTCGGCCAGGCGGGCGCGGATCACGGCCGGGCTGTCTCCCACCTTCAGCGCCCCCGGACCGGGATCCACCGACGCGTCGCGCGGCTCCATGGGCAGGTGCAGCATGGTTTCATGCCCGCCCGCGTGCACGGCCCGCGCCAGGCCCCGGGGATCGGGGGCATAGGCCATGCACGACAAGGTCAGGGGACCGTTCAGCGCGATCATGGCCTGGCTGCCCGGACGGTCCAGGCCCAGGTCGTCGATGACCACGGCGATTTTCGGACCCTGGCCGGGGTCGGGCAGCGCCAGGGCGTTGTCGCGCCAGGGCGTGCGGGTCCGGGGCTGGGCGGGAAGGGAAGCCTGGGAAAGGGGGCGGGCAGGGAGAGGGGAGGGCGCGCCACCCGGCGGCGCCGCGCTCGCGACGGGCGCCGGCGGCAGGGCCGCGGGCTCGGCCGGGGCCGGCGGCGCGAACACCCGGGGGGCCTGATCCAAGGGAGGATCGATGATCGAGGGCATCGCGCCCTCGCTGGCCTCCAGCGCGGCCACCTGGCGGCTGATCAGGCGGTGGGATTCCGCCTGGGCCCGGGCCAGTTCCCCGGGGGTCAGGGGGCGAAAGGACGGCGGATCGTCGGGGAGGGCGCCAAGCGGTCCCGTCGCGGCGGCCAGGCGCCCCACGAGCCGGGTTCCGGCCGCGCCCCCGGCCACGCCCAGCAGCAACGCCCCGGCGCAGGCAAGAAGCGCCCGGCGATTGAACGTATCGGGCGAGGAACGCTTGGTTTGTGTCCGTTTCTTTTTGGCAGGCATGTCAGGCCGTCCGAAGCCATCAGGAGGCCCAAGCCTGCCACGCGGAGTCTTAAGGGGGGGTTAGCGAAGGGGGAGGGGACAGGGGAGGGGGCAGGGGAGGGAGGGGACAGGGGAGCGCGCCGGGCGCTGGCCCCGGACCAGGGACGGCCCGGACTCCCGGCCCGCCCCCCGTCCGGCCGGGAGGCCTCAGGCGCCGTTGTCGGCCCGGCTGATCATGACCATGAACGGGATCTCGCCGCGCTGGAGCTTGAGCAGGCCCACGGCCGTGACCACCTCCATGTCGCGATTCTTGAGCGCGGTCTGGATTTCATAGCCCACGGATTCCCTGGGCAGCTCGACGTGGTCGACGTAGTGCATGAACGCGTCGATCAGCTGCATGCGCGAGGCCGTCATCAGGTCGGTTTCGCTGGAAAAGACATAGGTGTTCTGCGCCCCGGTCTGGGCATCGAACATGACCGCCTTGTAGGCGTAAGGGGTCGGCATGGTGCGGGTTCCCTCGCGGCTTGGGGGCTGTATGCGCGAGGGAGGACACACCAAGGTTTCGGTCGGCGCAATGTTCGACCGGTCCTGTCACGAAAGGATCATGGGGCCGGGCCGCCGTGCGCGCGTTCGTCTTCCGCCAGGAGGGGATCGCCCCTACCGGGGAGGGAGTTTCACCAGGGTGCACCAGAACTGTTCGATCCCCCGCACCACGTCGATGAAGTGGTCAAAGTCCACCGGCTTCACGATGTAGCAGTTGGCGTGCAGATCATAGCTGCGCAGAATATCGGCCTCGGCCTGCGAGGTGGTGAGGACGATAACAGGAATGCGCTTCAGGTCTGGATCTTGCTTGAGCTCCGCCAGAACCTCGCGGCCATCCTTGCGGGGCAAGTTAAGGTCCAGCAAAATCAGATCGGGACGGGGCACCGTGCCGTAATGGGGTTCGCGGCGCAGGAAAGCCATGGCCTCGATGCCATCTTGGACCATGTGCAAGGTCGTGGGGAGTCCCCCTTCCTTGAACGCTTCCGATGCGAGGCGCGCATCCCCCGGGTTGTCCTCGACCAGTAGGATATCCATTGCTCGACGTCCTCGTCCTTGCGGCGCCATCGGGTTTTCCCCCCAGGCAGGTGGCCGCCCCGCCCCCGTCACCCGTTGCGGATTTTTACTTCAATCTTTCCCGATCATAGCCGAATTCCCCCTTCCTTCGCCACCCCCTGGCGGGTGCGTCCGGAAGGACGCCGGGCGGGCGCGTCCGGAGGGACGCCGGGCAGGCGCGTCCGGAGGGACGGTTTTTCCCCTGCCTTAAAGTCCGGCGCGGCGGGCAAAGGTATAGCGGTTCTTGCCGGCCTTCTTGGCGGCGTACATCGCCTCGTCGGCGGCGCGCAACAGCTGCTCGGCGTCGGCGCCATGGGTCGGGACCGTGGCAATGCCAACGCTGGCGGACAGGGGCACCCGCTCCCCCAGCACCATGAAGGGGGCGCCCAGGGCCTGCACCACCTTGGCCGCCACCATCTCGGCGTCTTCCAGGCCGCGCACTTCGCTGAGCAGCACCGTGAATTCGTCGCCTCCCAGACGGGCCACCTCGTCGGACAGGCGCACGGCCCGGCGCAGGCGTCGGGCCACCTCGCGCAACACGTCGTCGCCTGCTTCGTGTCCGAAACGATCGTTGACGGCCTTGAACCCGTCCAGGTCGATGAACAGCAGTCCCAGCAGTCTGTCGTAGCGCAAGGCCCGCTGCACGCCCGATGCCAGCAGGCGGCCGAACAAGGCGCGGTTGGGCAGGCCGGTCAGGGCGTCGGTGGTGGCCTGGCGGACCAGGTCCTCCTCGGCCCGGGCGCGGAAGGTGAGGTCGGAAAAAATGGTGACATAGCCCAGGATGGTTCCGGTCGGGCCTTGCACGGCGTTGACCCGCAACCATTCCGGATGAATGCTGCCATCCCGGCGCCGGCTCCACACCTCGCCTTCCCAGGTGCCGGTCTGGTCCAGGTGCCGGCGCATGTCCTGGTGAAACGAGGGGTCGTGCAGGTCCGAGCTCAAGACCCAGGCCGTGCGGCCGACCACCTCGCTTTCGGTGAACCCGGTCACGTCCAGAAAAGCCGGATTGACCCGCGTCACCATGCCGTTCGCGTCGGTGACCATCATCCCGGTGCCGGTATGATTGAACACCGCTTCCGCCATCAGAAGCTGGCTGCGAAACCGCTGGCGTTCGATCGCGTGCAAGATGGCCCGGCGGATCACCTCGCCATCGCCCCGGCCCTTGACCAGGTAGTCCTGGGCGCCATTCTGGACCGCCCGCACCGTCAACGCCACGTCGTCAAGCCCGGACAACACAACGACCGGGGTTTCGCCCGCCTGTTCAAGGACCACGCGCAGGGTCTCCAGACCCTGCGAATCGGGCAACGAGAGATCCAGAAGCACCACGTCGATGCCGCCTTCGCCCAGGGTCCGCAGGCCTTCGTCGAGGGTTGGGCGGACGGTCACCCGGAACAGATAGCCTGTCTGTTCGGCAAGGTGGATCTCTATCAATCGGCTATCGCCTAGATTGTCCTCAATCAGCAGAACGGCGATGGCCTTGTCGGCGGTCATGGATGTCCTCGTCCCGGCCACAACAGCAAGAAGAGCGCTTTCGCGCCTGGGAAAGCAAGTTTCGACACCGTGACAAAAGCCGGGCGTCCTGTAAATCCAAAACCACCCGTTACGGGCATGTCACCCCCTCCTTTCCGGTGTACAAGAACCGCTGCGCCATGCGCTCGGGCAGGGCGTCCAGCATCCGGTCGAGCCCCCAGATCACGGCCAGGGTGAACGCAACCCGCCAGACCAGAACCCCCGTCCAGTCGGCGCCCAGGGCCATGACCAGAAGGGTATCCTCGATCAGGCTGTGGCAGAGGCTGAGCAGGCACAGGGCCAGGAAAATCTGACGGCGCGGGATCGTGCCGGCCTGGGCCTCGCGGATGATCAGGGCCCCGCCATAGGACAATCCCAGCAAAACCCCGACCATGGTCAGCGGCATGGCGCGCCCGCCAATGCCCACCCGCCCCAGGACCGGGGCCAGGGCACGGGTCAGGCGCCCGGTGATGCCCAGGCGGTCGAGCACGCGCAGCAAGAACACCAAGGTCACGACAATGCCGAGGATCATGAGCAGGGAACGCGCCGAATCGAGCAGCCACGCGCCCCACGCGCCCGCCTGCACGCCCCCGCCATGAAGGGCGCCCAGAACCACCAGGGCCGGCTGTTGCAGCCAGCCGGTGGCCTGGCAGAACAGATTGAACAGGGCACCGGCGGCAAAGGCTCCGCCAATGCGCAGCACCGACGAAAACACGAAGCTGGTGCCGGCGCGCCGGGCAATGCTCTGCTCAAGGGGAATGGCGTGGGCCATGAGCATCATCAGGCCGATGATCGTGGCCTGGGCCGCCGTCAGGGGCATGGTGGGCAGCAGCGCCAGCAGCACCACCGCGCCCCCGTACAGGTTCACCAGCAGGGCCGACGCCCAGACCAGGCCGGTTTCGGGCGGCAGGCCGACCAGGTGCATGACCGGGGCGAACAAGCGGGCGAGCACGGGCAAAAGCCCCAGCTCGACCAGGATCTTGACCCCGATCATGACCGGAATCATCAGCCGGACCAGGGTCCAGTAGGTGCGAAGTCCCTCGCGGCCCGTCAGGCCCACGAAGCGCAACACGGACAGGAAAGACGACACGCGAAACCCTCATGGGTTCGAGGAGAGGGGAGCCGTCCGGAAGGAAGACTCGTCGGACGAGGCGCCGGAGGAAGGCGGGGGTGCCCAGCGCAGCACGGGATGGCGTGCCGCCTGGGTTTCATCCAGGCGCCGGCGTGGCGCGAGCCGGGGCGCCGCCTTGAAGGCCGCCTGATCGCCGGCACGCGCGCGAAGGGCGAGATCACGCATCACCGCGATGAACTGGTCAAGGGTGGCGCGCGATTCGGTTTCGGTCGGCTCGATCAGCAGCGCCCCATGCACCACCAGCGGGAAGTACATGGTCATGGGGTGAAAGCCTTCGTCGATCATCGCCTTGGCGAAGTCCAAGGTGGTGATTCCGGTGTCCTTCAAGAAACGGTCGTCGAACAGGGCTTCGTGCATGCACGGCCCGGGGTAGGAGGCGCTCAATACGTCCGACAGGCCTGCAAGGATGTAATTGGCGTTCAGCACCGCGTCGCCACTGGCCTGGCGCAGGCCGTCCCGGCCCATGGCCAGCAGGTAGGCGAGCGCCCGCACGAACACCCCGAACTGGCCGTGGAAGCCACTCAGGCGCCCGAAGGGGGAAAGCCCCCGGGCCCGCGCGCCGTCCATGGTTTCGATCAGGCGCCAGCCGGCTTCCTCTTGCCACAGCACCGGCAAGGGGGCGAACGGCGCCAGGGCCGCCGAGAGCACGGTGGGCCCGGCCCCCGGTCCCCCCCCACCGTGGGGGGTGGAAAAGGTTTTGTGCAGATTGATGTGCATGGCGTCGGCCCCCAGGTCGACGGCGCGCACCCGTCCGACCAGGGCGTTGAGGTTGGCCCCGTCCATGTACACAAAGCCGCCGGCGTCGTGGAGGGCCCGGGCCAGCTCGGGCGCGTCGGATTCAAACAGGCCGCAGGTGTTGGGGTTGGTCAGCATCACCGCCGCCACGTCCGCCCCCACCCGGGCCCGGAAGGCGGCGCGGTCCATCCGGCCCCGGGCATCGGCCGGCACCGCCTCGACCTTGAACCCGCAGGCGGCCGCCGTGGCCGGGTTGGTGCCGTGGGCGCTTTCCGCGACCAGCACCACGCGCCGGGTGTCCAGCTCGCCCCGTTCCCTGAGGGCCGCGCGGATGGCGCGCAGGCCGCACAGCTCGCCTTGCGCGCCGGCCGCCGGGCTCAGGGCCACCGCCGGCAGGCCGGTGAGCGCGCACAGCCAGCGTCCCAGCTCGGCCATCACCGCCAGGGCGCCTTGCACGGTTTTTTCGGGTTGCAGGGGATGCAGATCGGCGAACCCCGGCAGCCGCGCCATCCGTTCGTTGAGGCGGGGATTGTATTTCATGGTGCACGAGCCGAGCGGGTACATCCCGGCATCGATGCTGTAATTGCGTCGCGACAGGCGGGTGTAGTGGCGGACGACGGCGGGTTCCGAGAGCCCCGGCAGGCCGATGGGCCCCTCGCGCTCCAGCCCGCCCAGCCGGGTGGGGCCCGGCTCCGGCTCCGGCTCGTCGATGCCCGACACCCCCGGCGTGTCCAGCTCGAACAAAAGCGGTTCTTCCAGATCCAGGCCGCGATGTCCGGAAACGGTGGCGGTCATGACAGGGCCTCCTTCAGCCCGTCCACCAGGGCCTCGATATCGGCGGGGGGGGTGGTTTCGGTGACGGCGACCAGCAGAACCTCGGCCAGCTCGGGGTAATCGGGCCACAGGCGTTCGCCCGGGACTCCCGCCAGCACGCCCCGATCGGCCAGGGTCTCGACCACCGGGCCGGCGGGCACCGGCAGCAGCAGGGCGAATTCGTTGAAAAACGCCTGGGGCAGAACCCGCACCCCCGGCAGGCGGGCCAGGCGCGTGGCCAGGTCCACCGCCAGGGCGTGGTTGGTCCGGGCAAGACGCGTGAAGCCCTCCTCGCCCAGCAAGGCCAGGTGGATGCTCAACGCCAGGGCCACAAGCCCCGCGTTGGTGCAGATGTTCGAGGTGGCCTTTTCGCGGCGGATGTGCTGTTCGCGGGTGGACAAGGTGAGCACGAAGCCGCGCCGGCCGTCCTCGTCCACGGTCTGGCCCACCAGCCGGCCCGGCATCTGGCGCATGAGGGCGGCGCGGGTGGCGAACAGGCCCACGCCCGGCCCGCCGAACGAGGGCGGCCCGGCCAGCCCCTGACCCTCGGCCACCACGATGTCGGCGCCCATGGCCCCGGGCGGACGCACCAGCCCCAGCGCCAGGGGTTCGGTCACCACCGCGACCAGCAAGGCGCCCTCGTCGTGACAGGCGGCGGCCAGGGCCGTGAGGTCGCGCAGCCGGCCGAACACGTCCGGGGTCTGGACGATGACGCAGGCGGTTTCATGATTGACCCGCCCGATCAGGTCCTCGATGCCCAGGGGGTCGGGGGCCAGGACCTCGACCGCCTCGTGGGCGCCGTCGGCCAGGGTCACGGTGGTGGCGGCGTAGCGGGGATGCACGCCACCACTCACCAGGACCCGGGCGCGGCGCGTGACCCGTTGCGCCATCAGGCCGGCCTCGGCGCAGGCGCTGGCCCCGTCGTACATCGACGCGTTGGCCACCTCCATGCCGGTGATCAGGGCGACCTGGGTTTGGAACTCGAACAGGGCCTGCAAGGTGCCCTGGCTGATTTCGGGCTGATAGGGGGTGTAGGCGGTCATGAACTCGCCGCGCTGGACCAGGGCGTCGACCACGGCCGGAATGTGGTGGCGCATGGCCCCGGCCCCCAGGAAGCAAGGCCCCGCCCCGGCCGGACGGTTGCGCGCGGCGAGGGCCGCCAGGTGAGCCTCCACGGCCCGCTCGCCCTGGTGGTCGGGCAGGTCCGGGAACGCCGCCGCTTGCAAGACCGCCGCCGGAACGTCGCGGTACAGGGCCTCGATCGACGGTTCGCCCAGGGTTTCCAGCATGTGGGCGCGATCGGCGGGGCCGTGGGGAAGGTAACGCATGAAACGCCTCCGCCCTGGATGGGGCACAACGAAACACGCCCGCCTCCTTCATCCCGTGCCGGGAACCGGAAGGGGACGGGCCACGACGATCGGGCGCCCGGTCAGCCCGCGCTTTCGCCGGCCTCGGCCACGAAGACCTCGTAGGCGTCCTGGTCCATGAGGTCGGCCAGTTCGTTGGGCTGGGTCAAGGCCAGGCGGAAGAACCACCCCTCGCCCTGGGGATCCTCGTTGACCGTGCCCGGCGCGTCGGGCAGATCGGGATTGACCGCCACGACCGTGCCGCTGACCGGCGCGTACAGTTCGCTCGCGGCCTTGACCGATTCAACGACGGCGGCCTGCTCGCCCTGGGTCAGCACCGTGCCCACGGGAGGGAGTTCAACGAACACCACGTCGCCCATCTGGGCTTGCGCGAAGTCGGTGATGCCGACGGTTCCTTCCTTGCCGTCCTCGACCCGAATCCATTCATGGTCCTCGGTGTAGTAGACCTTGCTCATGGCCGGATGGTTCCCCTGTCCTGGAGGGTGCCGGGAAACAAGATCACGTCTTCCCCGGTCCTCTCACTCAAAGAGAGTTTGGCGCACCGTGCGTTGAACCGGATCCGGGCACGGTGCTCCACCTTTTCTTATGCTCGACTCATCCGAAAAACGGTTCCCATTTTTCGGGTCCCACTCCAAACGCGTCCGGTTCCGGGTGAAGGGGGCAGGCTTTCATGGCTTGTTCCGGGGCTCGGACGGGCCGGAACAAGCCCTGCCGACGGTGCGCGCGGGCACGAAGGGCAGGGCAGTGACCAGGGCATCCAACTGGTGGTCGCGCACGCGCACGGCGAGCGGCTGCCCCGGCGAGGCCAGCGCCGCCGGAACACGCGCCATGGCGATGGGCTGGTTCAAGGTTGGCGAGAAGCCGCCCGAGGTGACCACGCCGACCTCGGCGCCCTGGGGATCCAGCACGGGGGCGCCTGGCCGGGCCACGGCGCGCCCGGCCAGGCGCAGGCCCACCCGGCACCACGCCGGCCCCTCGGCCAGTTGCTGGAAAAGGACGTCGGAGCCGGGAAACTGTCCGTCCAGGCGGCGTTCCCTGCCCACGACCCAGCCCAGCCCGGCCTCGACCGGGGTGATCGACGGCGTGAGGTCGGCGCCGTTGAGGCACAGGCCGGCCTCCAGGCGCAGCGTGTCGCGCGCGGCCAGGCCGGCGGGCGCCACCCGGGGGTCGGCCAGCAGGCGCCGGGCCAGGGGCTCGACATGGGTCGCCTTGACGCTGATTTCAAACCCGTCCTCGCCGGTGTAGCCCGAGCGCGAGACCCAGCACAGCACCCCATCCAGGGCGAAGGGGCCCATGCCCAGGAAGGGCAGGTCACCAACCCCGGCCGCCAGCGCGGACAGCACCGCCGCCGCCGCCGGCCCTTGCAACGCCAGGAGCGCCTGATCCTCCAGGAGGGCCACGTCGGCCGCGTGCCCCCGGGCGGCCTCGCGCAGATGGGCGAGATCGGCCTCGCGCCGGGCGGCGTTGACCACCACCATCAGGTCGTCGCCCCGGCAGGCGATCATCAGATCATCAAGAACCCCGCCCGTGGGCGTGGTGAACATGCTGTAGCGCAGGCGGCCCGGCGGCAGGGCCCGTATCGAAGCGGGCGTCAGGCTTTCCAGCAAGGCGACCCGGTCCGGTCCGCTCACCACGATCTGTCCCATGTGCGAGACGTCGAACAAACTGGCGGCCTCGCGCGTGTGCTGGTGTTCGCGCAAGGTCCCGGCGGGAAAGGACAACGCCATCCGATACCCGGCAAAGGGGGTGAATCGGGCGCCCAACTCCTGGCACAGGGAAAAAAGCGGCGTGACGCGCAGGGAAACGCTGTCATCTGAGGCCATGCAAAAGCTCTCCGATAGAAGCCGCCGGGGGGGCCGGGCCGCTTGTGATTTCCCGGAGGAGGCGCGGCGCGGTGGAATCGTTTTTCCGCGTCCTGCCACGTCCTGAAGAGGAGATGTTCCCTTGGGGAATACACGGCATGGGATATATACTAACGGTCTAATTATAGCCTAATTTCGATGCTTGGCGCAACCACCGATCGGAAGCCGCACCGTAAAGCGGCTTCCCTGGCCGGGGCCGGCCGAGGTGACCTCGATGGTGCCGCAGTGGCGTTCGACGATGCGTCGGCAGGTGGCAAGACCGATGCCAAACCCGTCGCATCCGCTTTCAGGATGCAGACGCTGGAACAAGGTGAAGAGCGAGTTGATTTCGGTGGGGGCGAAACCCCGGCCGTTATCGTCGATCGTGATTTCCCACCAAGGGGGCGTCAGGCGGCCTTGGATCAGAATGTCGGGGGGGCGGTCCGGCAGGCGGTACTTGATGGCGTTGCCGACCAGATTTTGGAACAGGCGGACCAGATCGTCGCGGCGCCCGGTGATCAAGGGCCACACGCCGGCAATCCGGATGTGGGCTTCGGCCTCGGTTATCACGGGGCCCAGGAAGTGCAAGGCCTCCTCGACCAGGGCGCGGGAATCCAAGGAAGCGGGGGGGGCGGTGGCGCGACCGGCGCGTGAGTACTCCAGAAGCGACAGCAGCATCTGATCCATGCGCGCGGCGCCCTCGTGGATGATGTCGAGGAACTCGCGGCCCTCGGAGTCCAGGCGCGGGCCCAGCCGTCGTTCCAGGAGCTGGGCGTAGCTGGCGATCATGCGCAAGGGCTGGCGCAGGTCGTGGGAAATGACCGTCGCGAACTGTTCCAGATCGGCGTTGGAACGCATCAGGTCGGCTTCGCTCAGGCGCAAACGTTCTTCGGTTCGTTTGCGTTCGGTGAGGTCGAGATGGGTTCCGGCCATGCGCACGGCCCGGTTTTCATGATCCCATTCCACCACCTTGCCTCGGTCGAGGATCCAGACCCAGCCTCCCGATTTGTGGCGCATGCGAAATTCGGCTTCGTAGCGAACCTTGGGATCGCGGAAGTGCCGTTCCAGGGCGGCCAGGGCGACGGGAAGGTCGTCGGGATGGACCATCGCGCGCCAGGTGTCATAGGAAAACGGCGTCAGCTCCTCAAGGAGATAGCCCAGGCCGGCGGTCCAGTAGCGGTTGAGAGTGATGTCGCCGGTGGGGAGGTGCCATTCCCAGGTGCCCACCTCGGTTCCTTCTATGATGCTTTCGAGCCGGCGGGCCTGGCTTTCAAGGGCGGCCATCAGGGCGTGCCGGCGCGAGATGTCGTTGACCATGGTCAGCAAAAGGCGGCTGGTCCCGTTGGGGATCAGTTCGGCGGTGACTTCGCCAACCACGATGGTTCCGTGCCGGTTGGGGAAGCGGACCTGATGCCTGGAGCGTCCCTCGCCATCAAGGAGTTTCTGGACGAACTGGCGGCGGTGGGGTTCGGAGTGGAAAAAGCCCAGCTCGATCGTGGTCCGGCCAAGCAGGTCGGCGCGGGTCGCGCCCAGCGCTTTCACAAAGGCCGCGTTGGCGTCGATCACACGCCCGTTTTCCGGATCGGTGATCACCATCAAGGTATCGTTGCTGCGGAAGATCTTTTCGAAGCGGTCTTCAAGCGGAGGGGGCAGGTCCTGGGGACGGGGCGCGGCGGGACGGCCATCCGGGGGCGGCACGAAGGGGGGCAGCCGCACCACCTCGACGTTGCCGGTGTCGTGCAGGCAGACGCGTACCCCCACGCAGTGATCCAGGAAGAAAACAGGATCCTTGCGCTGGCTTAGCCAGCGTGGCCCGTCCGGGGTCATCACCAGGCCATCGCACTGCAAGGGGCGCCGTTCCGTGAGCACGCACAGATCCTCCCGGCGGGAGATCAGGGCGCGGCGCCGGTCGTACAGGGAGAAGTCGGTCGTCCCCACCACGCGGCTCGCGGGGCGGCCGAGCAACCCCGCGAGCGCCGGCGAGACATACCGGTAGACAAAGGCGCGATCCTTGACCGCCAGGGCGGAGCCACCGGCGTCGATCACGGGTTCAAGCGGGCAGCCGTCCTTGCGCGCGCCCGCGCTGAGAAGGCATCCCAACCGATGGGGGTCCGAACAGGCGTGGTGAGCGCTCATGGCAGGCGCCGCCTCCCGGATGCGGCTTGTTCGACCGGCCCACCTCGCTTGCCTCGCGGCCGGACCGTGGTGTGAAAGGGCACCTTTTTTCACAAGGCCTTTTTCCACAAGGGACGAGGAACCCCAGGGAAATCAAGGAAACCTGGGGTGCCCCTTCAAGCCAGGATCCCGCATGCGAAGGCGTCGGCTTATTTTTCCAGGCAATACTTAAGGAGTGGTTTGATCTTGCGCCAGGGCCTCCAGTTCGCGGGCGATGAGGGCAAGATCCTCCGGCCGGGACAAGCGATGGCCGCCATCCTTGATCAAGGTCACGCGGACATCCGGGCCGGACAGCCGTTCTTGCAGGCGAAGCGCGGTTTCCCAGGGCACCGAGTCGTCCTCGCGCCCGTGCAGCAGACGGACCGGGCATGACAAGGCGATGGGCCCGCGCAGCAGAAGATGGCGCCGCCCGTCGGCGATCAGGGCGCGGGTCAGCGGGATGGGCGGTTCCCCCACCGGCCCGGGCATGGGCAAGACGCCCTCGGCTTCAAGGCGGGCGCGCTCGGTTTCGCCGAGCTGGGCGGCAATCAGGTCTTCGGTGAAGTCGGGCGCCGCCGCGATGCCCAGAAGACCCGCGATCCGCGCCGGCCCCGCCAGGGCGGCCAGCAGCATCAGCCACCCGCCCATCGACGAGCCCACCAGAATCTGCGGCCCCTCGGTCAGCGCCGCGAGCACCGCGACCGTGTCGGCCGCCCACTGACCGATCGTCCCTTCCTCGAAGCGCCCCGACGAGCGTCCGTGTCCACGCTGGTCAAAGCGCACGCACGCATGACCCTTCGTCTTGCACCAGTTTTCAACCGTCAAGGCCTTGTCGCCGGTCATGTCCGAGCGGAACCCGTGCAGGAAAACCACGCCTGGCGCCTTGCCCGGCGTGCGGTGATAGGCGATGGTTGCGCCATCCGCTAGCGTTAGTATGCTGGGGGCGGAATGTGCCTCGTCCATGGGCATGAAGAGTCCTCTCGGGTCGAGCCGTGAACAGTGACACAACAGTCTAACAAGGTCGCGTCTTCGAATCATCTCCAGACCGGAGAGCGGGGCGTGCCGGTCATCCTTCAGGTGCTGCCGGAACTGGTGACGGGCGGGGTGGAACGCGGCACCATTGATGTCGCCCAGGCCATTGTCGAAGCCGGATGGCGCGCCGTGGTCGTTTCGGCAGGCGGGCCCATGACCCGTGACCTGGAACGCCTCGGCGTCCCCCATGTCTGCTTGCCGGTCAACTCCAAGAATCCGGCGGTCATGGCGCTCAATGTCTGGCGCCTGGCCCGGGTGATTCGCGAGCATGGGGTTTCCCTGGTCCATGCCCGTTCCCGCGCGCCGGCCTGGAGCGCCCACGCCGCGGCCCGCAAGGCGGGGATTCCGTTCGTCACCACCTTCCACGGCACCTATACCCTGGGGCCGCTGGCCGTGAAGCGCGAGTACAACCGCATCATGACCCGGGGCGACCGGGTCATCGCCATTTCGCGCTTCATCGTGCGCCACATGCGCGAAACCTACGGCATCGATGAACGCGTGGTGCGGGTGATCCATCGCGGGATCGATACCCGGTCGTTCGATCCCGACGCCGTCCGGCCCGAACGCCTGATCCGCCTGGCGGAGCGCTGGCGCCTGCCCGACGGCGCGCCGGTGATCATGCTGCCGGGCCGCCTCACCCGGTGGAAGGGACAAGCGGTCCTGATCGAGGCGCTGGCCCGGCTGGGCAATCCACAGGTGCGGTGCTTGCTGGTGGGCTCGGACCAGGGGCGCGTCGCCTATCGCGCCGAGCTGGAATCCCTGGCCTTGTCCCGGGGCGTGGGCGGGCAGGTCCACATCATTGACGACTGCGACGACATGCCGGCCGCCTACATGCTCACCGACGTGGTGGTGTCCGCGTCCACCGATCCCGAGGCCTTTGGCCGCGTGGTGGCCGAGGCCCAGGCCATGGGGCGGGCCGTGATCGCGCCCAACCACGGCGCCGCGCCCGAGATCCTGAAATCCGGCGCGACCGGCTGGCTGGTGCCCCCCGGTGATCCCGAGGCCCTGGCGGCGGCCCTGCGCCAGGCCCTGCGCATGGATGCCGAAACCCGCCGGGCCGTGGCCGAGGAAGCCATTGATCACATGCGCACCCTGTTTTCCAAGGAAACGATGACCGAGCGGACCTTGTATGTGTACAAGGAACTGCTGTTCGGGGCTCCTCCGCTGGAAACGGTCCTCCTGCCCGATCCCTGACGAGGGGCGTGGCCTTTTTCCGTCCCCTCGTTCTTCGTTTTCGCGGAACCCCCATGTCCTGTTCGTGCGTTTCGGGTGACCGGCCTTTGCGTATCCTTGTCATCAAGCTGTCGGCCCTGGGGGATTTCATCC
The DNA here is from genome assembly GCF_007992075.1 of Pararhodospirillum oryzae. Taxonomy (GTDB): domain Bacteria; phylum Pseudomonadota; class Alphaproteobacteria; order Rhodospirillales; family Rhodospirillaceae; genus Pararhodospirillum; species Pararhodospirillum oryzae. The sequence goes on along the minus strand of NZ_BJZO01000023.1, from coordinate 34,936 downwards.
AGGCCCTGCCGGCGTGCGCCGCCGTGCGCCGCCATCATCCGGGCGCCCACGTCACCTTGCTGACCACCCGGCCCTTCGCCGCCCTGGCCGCTTCGTGTCCCTATTTCGACGCGGTCGAGATCGATCCGCGCCCGGGGTTGGGGCGTCCGCTTGAGTGGCTGCGCCTGGCCCGCCACCTGCGGGCCCCGCGCTATGACCGGGTCTACGACCTGCAAACCGCCGATCGCACCGGCTGGTACTTCCGCTTGATGCGCCGGCGGGACGGCGGTCCCCTGTGGTCGGGGATCGCGCCGGGGTGCGCCTTCCCCCACGCCAATCCCGATCGCGACCACCAGCACACGCTGGAACGCCAGGCCGAGCAGCTGGCGATGGCGGGAATCCCGCCCGCCGACCCGCTGGCGCTGCCCGATCTGGGATGGATCCCCGATGGCCCCATGGTTCCGGCCCTGGCCGACGTGCCCGAGGAAACGCCGCTGGCCCTGCTGGTTCCAGGGGCCGCCTTGCACCGGGCGGGCAAGCGCTGGCCGCCCGAGCGCTACGCCGAGCTGGCCACGCGGCTGGCCGACGCCGGCCTGGTGCCCGTGGTTCTGGGTACCCGGGCCGAGGCCGGGGCCGCCCGCGCGATCAGGGCCGCGTGCCCGGCCGCGCGCGATCTGACGGGGGCGACCACCCTGGTCGATCTGGCCCGCCTCGGGCGCCGGGCCCGTCTGGCCATCGGCAACGACACCGGGCCCATGCACCTTCTGGCCGCCACCGGCTGTCCGGCCCTGGTGCTTTTTTCCGATGCCTCCAATCCGGATCTGTGCGCGCCCCGGGGACCATCCGTCACCATCGTCCGGCGCCCTGATCTGACCCTTCTGGGCGTGGCGGATCTCTGGGAAACCGTCGAAGGAGATCTCCTCTCCTAGGAGAGGAGTTTTCGCCTCAGGGTTTCGGGGGTTCCCCCTGGCAGGGGGCAAAAGGTGTGATACAGTAAGGCTTGTGAACGCGCCTCGCGCACGCCGCTGGTGGCCGTGGCGCACGCTTTCAGGAGGCTTCTTGAAACGCTCGTCTCTCCCCGCCTGGCCCTCCTCGGGTGCCAGAGTCTTGCCGGCCGGGGGAGAACCACGGCGCGCGGGGATGCCTTCCGGCGTCGATCGGCGAGCCAGTCCGCGAGGCACCTGGATGCAAGCAGGGGGGGAGGACGTGTTCCCTTCATGGCAGTGCGTGCGTCAGCGCGTGGCGGCCCTTTGGGAGTCCTTGCGGGTGCGCGCGCCGTCCGCCGTGCCCGACACCCCCTTTCGCAAGCTGGTCGAGGGGGCGTCGCAGGGGGTCCTGGTCGCGCAGGGCGTCGAGGTCCGGCCGCTGTACGCCAACCGGGCGATGGCCACCTTGCTGCGTCTGGCCCACCCGGCCGAGTTGACCTCCCGTGCCTCGCTTCTCACGTTTCTGATGGCCCCGGAAGCCGAGGAAGTCCGCGAGGTCTGCTCCTCCTTGCTGAACGGCCGGCTGGAGCGGGCCCGCCGTCACCTGGAAGTCGTGCGCCCGGATCAAAGTACCGTCTGGCTCGACATGACCGTGACGGTCTGCCAGTGGGACGGGCAAGACGCCCTGGCTTTTTCCTTCCGCGACATCACGGAGTTCGTCGAGCGGGAGCGTGATCTGGAATTCAGCCGGGGCAGCCTGGAATCCCAGGCCGCCGAGATGATCGCGCTCGCCGAGGCCACCCATCTGGAGCATGCCCGCGCCGAGGCCGCGCGCGAGGATGCCGAACGGCAGCGCCGCTTTTTGCAAACCCTGGTCGCGACCATTCCCAGCCCGCTTTACTACAAGGACCGCGATGGTCGCATTTTGGGATGCAACGCCGCCTTCGCGCGTCTGTATGGCCGCAGCGATGAATCCGAGGTGGTGGGCCTGACCGTTCACGATCTGGCCGTGCCCGACTACGCGAAGCGGACCGACGTGCTGGATGCCGCCTTGTTCGATCGCGGCGGCGCCGAACGCTACGACCGCACCTTTCCGGGCCCGGATGGCACGGCCCGCACCTTGATCTTCAACAAGGCGGTGTTCACCGACGCCAACGGGGTGCCGGCGGGCGTGGTGGGGGTGATCACCGATATTTCCGAGCAGAAACGTCTGGAAAACGAATTGCGCCGGCTGGCGACCACCGATTCCCTGACCGGGGCCTTGAACCGGCGGGCCTTCCTGGACGAAGCGCACCGTCTGATCGGCCACGCCCAGCGCTACCACGAGCCGCTCAGCGTGATTTTGTCCGACATCGACCACTTCAAGCGCATCAACGATACCCATGGCCATGCCGTGGGCGATCTGGCCTTGCGGCTTTTTGTCGTCACCTTGCGCAATCGTCTGCGCGAAAGCGATGTCCTGGGGCGCATCGGGGGCGAGGAATTCGCGATCGTGCTGCCCCACGCCGCGCTTCCCGAAGCCATGAAGGTGGCCGAGGATCTGCGCATGGCCCTGGCCAACCAGGACATCGAAACGCCGCACGGCCCCTTGGTCTTTACCGCCAGCCTGGGCGTGGCCGAACTGGGGACGCATGGCACGATCATCGATGCCGTGATGCAAGCCGCCGATGCGGCCTTGTACACGGCCAAGGCCCTGGGGCGAAACCGCGTGGTGGCCGCGTCCGAATCGCGGCCGGCCTCGACCGGCTGAGGTCGGCCCTGGCCGCGCGACCGGCCCCGTTCGGTCGTCCCCATGATGCCCTGGTTCGCGTGCCTGGCTTTTTTCATTTCTCTTTGTGTAGGGAGGCCCGTCATGGAACAGCGTCCCCTTGGATCCTCTGGTCCCCTGGTTTCCGCCCTTGCCCTGGGATGCATGGGCATGTCGGAATTCTATGGTCCCAGTGATACCGAACAATCCTTGCATACCTTGCGCCTCGCCCTGGACCTGGGCGTGACCTTCCTCGATACCGCCGACATGTATGGCGCGGGTCACAACGAAACGCTTCTGGGGCAGTTCCTCAAGGGGCACCGCGACCAGGTGGTGCTGGCCACCAAGTTCGGGATCGTGCGCGACCCTGGGGCGACCGAACGGCGCATCGATAATTCGCCGGCCTACGTCGCGGCCGCGTGCGAGGCGTCCTTGCGACGCCTGGGCGTGGAGACGATCGACTTGTACTACTGCCACCGGCGCAACCACGAGACCCCCGTGGAAGACATGGTGGGCGCCATGGCCCGCCTGGTCGAAGCGGGCAAGGTGCGCTATCTGGGACTGTCCGAGGTGTCGCCCGATACCTTGCGCGCGGCCCATGCCGTTCATCCCATCGCCGCCGTTCAAAGCGAATACTCGCTTTGGACCCGTGATCCGGAACGCGGGATCCTGGAAGCCTGTCGCGCGCTGGGGGTGGCGTTTGTCGCCTATTCGCCGCTGGGGCGGGGGTTCCTGACCGGGGCGCTCGATCCCGCCCATCTGACTCCCGATGACTTCCGCAGCCGCCACCCGCGTTTTCGCGACGACGCCCTGGCCCGGAACCGGGAACTGGTGGAACACCTGCGGGCCTTCGCCCAGGCCAAGGAGGCCACCCCGGCCCAGGTCGCGCTGGCGTGGATTCTCGCCAGGCATCCCCATGCCATCGCGCTATTCGGGGCCAAGCGGCCCGAACGCCTGCCCGAGAACGTCGCGGCTTTGTCGCTGATCCTGACCCCCGGCGACGTGGCCGCCCTGGATGCCCTGTTCGCGCCCGAGGCCGTCAGCGGCGCGCGCTACCCCGAGGCCAACATGGCCGGGATCGAAACCTGAGCCCGCCCTGGCCGGGGGTCACGCCCGGCGGGGCAGCGGACCGTCGGGCCCCTCCAGCAGGGTTTCCAGGGCCCGAAAAGCCGATGTCCAGTCGCCCGGCTCGGGCTGGCGCACCAGGCGCAGCGAGGGATACCACACCGTGCGCGCCCCGCGTTCCCCCCAACGCCAGTCGGGGGTGGCCAGCAAAAGCAAGGCGCCCGGCACGCCCAGGGCGCCGGTCAGGTGGGCCACGGCGGTGTCGACGCTGATCACGGTGTCAAGCAGCGAAACGGCGGCGGCGGTGTCGGCCATGTCGCCGAGGACCGGCGTCAGGTCGCGCACGGGGCTGTCGGCGGGAAGCCGGGCGAGATCGGCCCGGCGCGGCCCCGGCACCAGGGCCACCGGCGCGAAGCCCAGCCGGGTGACCAGGGCCGCGAGGGGAGCCAGCGGACACGAGCGATCGCGCGGCGAGGTCTTGCCCGCCCACACCAGGCCCACCCAGCCCCGCCGCCGGGGCGGCAAGGCCGCCCGCAAGTCGGGCGAGGGCACGGGCGGCTTCAGGTAGGGAACGGGAACCGGCATGCGATCGGCCCGGGTGCCAGCCCATCCGGCCAGATCCATGGCCCCCACCCAGGCGTCGGCCGGCGGCAGGGGATCGCCGCGCGTGATCAGGGCATCGACCCCGGGCAGGCCGGCGAACAGGCGGTGCAGGGCCGGATCGCATTCCAGGACAACCCGACCGGCGATCCCGGCCAGGGCGGGCAGGAACCGCGCCGCCATGATCTGATCGCCCAGGCCCTGTTCGCCCCGAACGAGCAAGGTTCCCCCGGGCAGGGGCTGGCCTTCCCAGGGCTCGGTGCCAGCGGGTCGGTACAGGCGTCGGAACGCGGCGGTGCGCCAGCGATGGCGGTAATCATGGAACGAGGCGGGGTAGTCGCCGGTCAGCCCCAGCGCGAAGGCGCGGTTGACCCGGGCGTCGGCGTCGTCTGGGTCCACGGCCAGGGCCCGGCTGGCGCTGAGCAGGGCATCGCGGGGGGCCCGGGTTTCGATCAGCACCGCCGCCCGGTTGGTCCAGCCGGTTCCGTGGGCCGGCCACCGCGCCAGCGCCTTTCGCAACTCCCGGTCGGCGTCGTCAGGCTGGCCGGCACCGAGCAAGGCACACGCCAGCACGTCGTGAAGATCGGCCCGGTCGGGACGCAAGGCGAGGGCGGAGCGGGCGACATCCAGCGCTTGCGCGTCCTGGCCCACGGCGCGCAATGCCCGCGACAGGTCGGCCAGGATATCGGGCGAATCGGGTTGAAGGTCCCGGGCCCGGGTCAGCCAGGGCAGGGCATCGGCCGGGGCGCCCGCGTCAAGCGTGACCCGGCCCAGGGCATGCAAGGCACCGGGATGGTCGGGATCCAGGCGTCGGGCCCGATCCGCGAAGGAGCGCGCCCGTTCCCCCTGACCTTCGGCTTGCAGCGCCCGGGCCAGGGCCACCAGGGCGGCCCCCAGCGCCGGATCCAGGGTCAGGGCTTCGCGCAGCCGGACCAGGGCCTGATGCGTTCGACCCTGCTCCAGCAGGGCGAGGGCGCAGGCAACGCGGGGAAGAGGATGGCGCGGGCGGGCGGCGATGGCTCGTTCATGGGCGCGCTGGGCCGAGCGTGAATCACCCCCGATCCCCGCCACGGCAGCCAGAAGCCGCAGGGCCTCGTCGTTGGCCGGATCCCGGACCAGGGCGGCCCGGCCCCGCTCCCAGGCCAGGATGCTCTCGCCCCGCTCCAGTAAGCGCCAGCCCAATCCCAGGTGAATGGTCATCACACATGAGGGGTGATGGACATCTCAAGATCGTCCATCACGGCGTGTTCACGCAGGGGCTCCCGGGTGTGGGTCGGGGGGCCCGCGCACCAGCGGCGCCACATGGCGCGGTAGGCCTCTTCCAGGTTGCCGATGAACCGCCTGGCGTCCTGCAGGGGGGACGTTCTCAAGGTGTCGCGCAAGGTGGCCCTTAAAACGGTCAAAGCCTCCAGATCGTTGGCAAGAGCCACGGCCTTGGCCACCATGTCGTCGGGGGAGTCTCCAAGCAGGCGGTCGGCCAGGCCCAGGTTGATGAGGATGCTCGCTCCGACCCGGCCGCTGTGCCGGGTTCCCCGCACGCTGACCACGGGCACGGACATGGTCAGGGCTTCAAAGGTGGTGGTGGTGCCGTTATAGGGAAACGTATCAAGCGCGATGTCGACGTTGGCGTAACACTCGACATGACCATACAAGGAGTTGACGAACTGGTGGGTATCCACACGGTCGATATCCAGACCAAATTCCTTGAGACGAGACAGGGCAACGGCGGCGGTGCCCGGATCGGAAAAGGATTTTGATTTAAGAAAGAGCCTGCTTCCTGGCGTGGCGTCAAGAATTCGTTGCCAGACCTGCACGCACTCCCGATTGATTTTCGATGTGTTGTTGAATGTTCCAAACGTGATGTAGCCGTTCTTCAGGAACGGCGGCGGGGTTACGGGGGGGACTTCGGGGGGCCGGGCAAACAGGAGAAACGAGTCCGGAAGCCGCCACAGGGTTTCGGTTACCGGATCCTCGTCGAGGCCGGGCGGGTCGGCGTAGGCATCGGTCAGCCGGTAGTCCATGGCTTCCAGGCCGGTGGTGTTCGGGTATCCCAGATAGGAAACCTGGACCGGGGCCGGCTTGCGGGCAAAAAGAAGCAGGGCGTTGTCCCCCGTGTGCCCCGCGAGGTCCACAAGGATATCGATCTTGTCTTCCAAGATCAGGGCCGCGGCACTCTTGGGGCTGTGAGGGGTCAGGTCACGCCACGTATCGGCCAGTGTTTCAACTTCCCGGGTGATGAAATCAGGATTGGACACCATTCCATAACACGTCACGTGAAACCGTGAACGGTCGTGGCCCGCCAGAATGGGCATGATGAAAAAGGCCACCGAATGGCGGCGGAAATCCGGCGAGACGTATCCTATGCGCAACGGACGGTCGGGGTCGCGGCTGTTGAGGTGCACCGTGCCCAGGCGCGACGCCCCCTCGCCATAAAGGGAGTCCCATTTGCGATGGATCCGAAAAATCTCGGCCTTGTCCAAGCGAATGTCGTAATGGCTTCCGAAGGCGTAGTTGCTGAGAAAGCCTGAATTGGGATACCGGTTCGAGGCCTCGTCAAACATCCGTCGGTAACAGTCGGTGGATGCCTCGTGACCAAGAACGTGGGTGACAATGTTGGCAATAAGATTGAGGGCCGCGTGATCGTCGGGGACGAGTTCCAACAACCGCTCGGCCGATGACAGAGCCTCGGTCATGCGGAACTGGTACCAGCGGGTGACGGCAAGGGACAAGGTTGCGGAACGGTCGGTTGGAAGGAGGCGAATAATCCGTTCATAATACCGGGCGGAGGTCTCGAAGTCTCCTCGCTGAAACGCTTCATGGGCGAGAATGAGCCATGGACCCCGGTCAACGGGATCGGGAACGATCAATCCTCTGGCGAGAAGGACGGCTTCGGCGGATTCGCGCTCCTTCACCAGGAACGAAGCCAGATTGCAGACAATCTCGCTGCGGGTCGGGGCGGCTCGGGCCGCATGGCGAAACCGGCGCTCGGCGAGAAAACGGTCTTCCTCGGAAAGGTGGAACAATCCGAGGTTGCTCAAGGTATCGGGGCAGGCGGGCGCCTGGATCAAAGCCCGCCGCAGCAAGGCCAGGCCTTCGCCGATCTTGCCGCGCACGCGCAAGATGTTGGCCAGGGTGTTGAGCGCGGCGGTGCTGGAGGGACGCAAGGCGCTCGCCCGGCGGGACAGGGTTTCGGCATCGGCGGTTTCCCCCCGATCCCGCTGAACCTGAGCCAGGTTGTTGAGGGCTTCGAAGCCATCGGGCTCGCGGATCAGCGACTGGCGATAGGCGTCGGTCGCCGCCTCCAGATCATCGGTCGTGGTCCGGCCGCGCGACAACAGATTGCCAAGGTTCGTCCAGGGCATGGGAGCCAGGGGGTCGCGGGCCATGGCGGTGCGGAGCGCCGCCTCGGCCGCCACGGGCTGCCTGAGGCGGTTGAGGATCACCCCTTCGAGATTCCACACCCCGACGTCGTCAAGGCCCAGGCGCCGCGCCCGGCGCACGGCGTCGAGCGCCCGCGTCTCCGAGACCGTCATCAGCAAATGGGCCCAGGCTTGCCACAGGGCAGGGTGATCGGGGGCGCGGGCAAGGCCCTCGATCACATCGAGCGCCGCCGCCTCAAGGCGATCGGTCATTCGGTAGAAGGTGGCACGCCAGTACAAATATAGCGGATGCCCCGGGGCGGCGGCGAGCGCTTGGTCAAGCAGCCGTTCCAGGTCGTGGTCGCGCCGGTCACGGCGGAAGAGATCCGCCAGAACCTCAACAGCGCCGCCAAACCCGGGGTGGGCGTTCATCGCGGCGCGGGCCAGCTTTTCGGCCAGCGCGCCTTGCCCCGAGGCCAGGGCCGAGCGCGCCCCCGCCACCAGGGTCAGGGGATGGCCAGGGGCCAGGGCGACGCTCCGCCGGGCCAGGCTCATGGCGGCGGATCCGTCGCCCCGTCGGGCAAGGACCTGTGCCTGGAGTGCCAGGGCCAGGGCATCGTTGGGGACGCGGGATAAATGCAGGTCCAGCAGGATGTCCGCCCCGACATCATCTCCCGCGTCAATGCAGTCGGCCGCCCGGCGCACAAGGGAAGAAAACGAAAGGGGCGGGACAGCGTCAGTCATGGAACCCCAGGGACAAGAAGAGAAAAGGATCTGGGAGAAGGGGCGCCGATTCGTCTCTCCCGGATTTGTGAGCGGACGCGGAAACTCACCCTCCGGTCGCGTCGGCGACCGAGTCCGGCTCCGTGCCAGGAGAGTTGCGCAATCCCGCGGCCAGGTTGCGATTGACGGAAATGAGAATTTCCAGCTCGGTCACATCCCCGGTGCGCAAGGCCAGGGTGGTCTGCCGGTCCACGAACAAGGACAGGCTCATGATATTGGCCTTCAACTCGGGCGGCAGGGTGTTGGCCGGCTCGGTAATGTCCGCCTGGATGATGGTCCACAGAAGATGGTTGAACCGCAGGGCCTGGCTGAAGGCGGTTTTGTTGGTCGGGTCGGTGCGCGCCTCGTCCATCATGACCGCGGCCTTCGTGAAGGCCATGGCCTCGACCTCACGCGGAGTCAGGTTGGCCTTCTGGGTCTGTTGATAGGCCTTGATCGGATCCTTGGCCATGGCGGATCACCTCCTCCTCGTACTCAATGAGTTTACGACAGATCTTGAGTGCCCTGTAGTGATCTCCGGCGATCACGCACTGAGAGACTTCGTGCATAAGGTCGAGTCCCTCGACATCCAATGGCAGCTCAATAATCTTTTGAAGCAATAAAAAATAAAGGCCATGAAAATTCCGCTCCTGGTCGGGGGAAATGTACATGTTCAAGATGGCATGGTACAATTTTTTCGTTGCGGTATCCGCTTGTTTTTCAGTGATAATATCTTTTTGTCGAAGAACGGGAACCCTGTTTAGAATAACAAGCTCGGCCTTCGTCGGACCATTGGCGATAACCGCCGTGCCGACAAGAATTTTTTCATTGGGTCGTAGGGTTACTTTAAGGGGCATGAACGAAATATCTGGCTGTTGGAGAGGGTAATAAGCCCGGTATTGTCCTGAAATGAAAAAGAAGCCTAAGCCGCACTATCCGCCAATTCCCGTGTCCTGTGAAGCAGAAAAAAACGGGCTTCCCTGGAGCTTTTTTTCGTCTCTTCCGGTGTTCGTGAGCTCCGAACCTTGTGTTCCCCGGGCGGTGGGAGGGTATCCTTCCAGAAAAACGGCGATCAGTCGAGGACTGATCGCCGTCACACTATCGCGAAAAGGCCGGGACGGGACCTGGATTAGAACAGACGCAACACCGCCTGTTCGGACTGCTGGGCAATCGACAGGGAGATCGTGCCCAGCTGCTGGCGGGTCTGCAGGGCCAGCATGTTGGCGGATTCCTTGTTGACGTCGGCGTTCACCAGGTTCGACGCACCGGTTTCCAGCGTGTTGACCAGGTTCTCGGTGAAGTCACGCCGGATTTCCAGCATGGCGGCGTTGGTACCGAAGGTCTGGGCCGTGTCACGAACCTGGACCAGCGCGGAGTCGATCATGGCGATCGAGGTGTCGATGGTGGCCGTGTAGCCGCTCGCGCCGCCAGCGGACGCAGCCCAGTCGCTGGTTCCGGTGCTGCCGGCCGTGGTCACATACAGACCGCCACCGGTGCCCGCAGTCGGAGCGGTGGAAATCATGTTGGTGGCTTGGCCGGAGATGACCAGCTTGCGATCACTGGCCGAGGTCGACTCCGAGAACTTGATGGTCAGGGTGTCGGCGCCGGTCTTGATCAGGTTGATACCATTGTAGCTGGCATCGTTGGTCAGGTGGTCGATCTGGCTGCGCAGTTCGTTGAACTGGCTGGCCAGCTTGGCGCGGGTGCCCGTGTCGGCGGCGGCGGTGGACTTGGCCGAGGCGGCGACCGCCTTCATCTGCTTCAGGACGTCTTCAACGTTCTCAAGGGCGTCGGTGGCGGCCTTGAGGACCTGAATGCCTTCGGTGATGTTGTCCTTGATCGTCGAAAGATCGCTGGCGCGGTTGTTGAGGTTACGCGCCTTGAAGAACGACATGGCGTCGTCAATCGCGCTGTTGACCGCCTTACCGGTCGACAGGTGCGACTGGGTGGTGCCAATCAGGGTGGTCGTGCGTTGCAGAGACAGCAGGTTGGAGCGGGTCGACGCCGTAAGGGTAATGGAATTGTCAGACATCGTTTCGAATCCTTTTCTAGGATGATCAGGGCGACATTCTTGTCATAGAGACGGAGGCCCAGTTTACCCCGACAGGGTCGAGGGTCATTCGGATCCGCTCGTCCCGTGTCTTCAAGTCACGAAGATAGAAGGGAGGCCCCTTGATGTCAACCTTTGTTGCTGTCCACCGGGCTCCGGAGGCGCGCGCAGGGCGTCCCTTCGCGGGGGGCGGACGGGGTTATTCCAGCACGGAATAGCCGCGCCCGCGCATGCAATTGTTGATGATGTTCTTTTGCGACATGGCGGCCGAGCCGCCGGCGGTCGTCCCGCCCCCGATGCCACCGATGGCGGTGCCCAGGGCCGCGCCCGATCCGGGGCTGCCGAGGACGGCTCCGGTCGCGGCGCCCAGCGCGGCGCCCACGGCCGCGCCGCCCAGGGTTCCGAGCAGGGCGTCCTGGGCCACGCCGCGTTCCTCGGCGTAGGACTGGCACTCGGCGAGATCGCGCTCGTACTCGGCCATCGTCTTGTTGGAGGTGCGCGGATCGATCACCGGACGGTGACTTGCGCATCCCGCGAGGATCAGGGCGCCAGCGCAAAGGCAGGCAGTCAGGCGGGCGGTTGGGGTCATGGTCTCTCTCGCTTCAGTCAATCGAGCGCCCCCTTCCCGGAAGGGCGATGGCCAGGGATGCCACGCGAGGGGCCTGGAGTCCATTTATAGCCTGGTGCGCCGCGCCGCAATGGCCTCCCTGGTTCCATCCGGCGCCCCCGTCGTTTTCCTGTCCGCCTCAGGCCACGATCAGCACGCTGGCCACGCCCAGGAAAACCACGCCCCACAGGGAGGCGCGCCGGAGCCCCGCGCGGGGGCGGGAGGGCGTGGCCAGCACCACCAGCGCCGCCACCATCAGCGCAAGAAGACCCAAGGCGGCATCGGCCACGGTGCGCCGCGCCAGCTCGCCCGCCGGCGTGTCGGCCAGGATCAAGGCCAGTCCCACGGTCAAAACCCCCAGGGGCCAGGGCACGCGGGCGCGTCCCGCGATCTGGTTCGCCGTGCGCCACGAGGTTGCGATCAAGGCTGTCATGGTCAACGCCTCCTTCCCGCGTCGGGGGACATGGGGTTCCTCGTCCCCTTTCCGAAGATAAGAATAAGAGTGAGTCGCAGTCGTGTCCACGGGAGTTTATGGTTTTTTTCGATCGGCCGGATCGATCGGGCGCGCCGGACGCCGCCAGGGCGAGGAAATCCAGGTTAGTTTCGAACGGACGGATTCGCCCAGTTCAGGCGGAATTGGGGCAGGATTCTGGCAGCTTGAAAAACCTTTTAAGAAGTGTTGCGAAAGTTCTGGGGCGGCCTTTGTTCTCGGTGGCTGCTTGGTCGGGCGGGTGCCGCCCCCGGTTTGCGCTGGAGGCCGGCGGAGAGGCAAAGGATAGGTCGCGTTGCGCGGCCTCTTGACAGCGGCCTCGCGTCGGGATATCTCCGTGGCACTCACCGGCCAGGAGTGCTAACAATCGCTTCTCCGGGCCGCATCGAATGTTCATCCGCCCCTTGTCGGGGGCATCGCTGGAGGCCCTTTCATGAACTTCCGCCCGCTGCACGACCGTGTTCTCGTCAAGCGCCTTGAAAGCGAGGAGAAGACGGCTGGTGGTATCATCATTCCCGACACCGCCAAGGAAAAGCCCATGGAAGGCGAAGTGGTCGCCGTGGGGTCTGGCGTGCGTGGGGATGATGGCAAGCTCGTCGCCCTGGACGTGAAGCCCGGCGACCGCATTCTGTTCGGCAAGTGGTCGGGCACCGAAGTGAAGCTGGATGGTGTCGAATACCTCATCATGAAGGAAACGGACATCATGGGGATTGTCGGCTGATCCGGCTTTTCCCGTCGATCGAAGTTTCATTGTCCGCACGCCTGACGAAGATAAGGGATAGCAATACATGTCCGCCAAAGACGTCAAGTTCTCCACCGACGCCCGTGACCGCCTGCTGCGCGGCGTGGACATCCTGGCCCATGCCGTGAAGGTGACCCTGGGCCCCAAGGGCCGCAACGTCGTCATCGAGAAGAGCTTCGGCGCCCCGCGCATCACCAAGGATGGCGTGACCGTCGCGAAGGAAATCACCCTTCAAGACAAGTTCGAGAACATGGGCGCCCAGATGGTCAAGGAAGTTGCTTCCAAGACCGCTGACATCGCCGGCGATGGCACCACCACGGCGACCGTGCTGGCCCAGGCGATCGTGCGCGAAGGCGTGAAGTCGGTGGCCGCCGGCATGAACCCGATGGACCTGAAGCGCGGCATCGACATGGCCGTCGCGGCCGTGGTCGCCGACGTCCAGTCGCGTTCCAAGAAGATCAAGACCTCGGACGAAGTGGCCCAGGTTGGCACCATCTCCGCCAACGGCGACACCGAGGTGGGCAAGATCATCGCCACCGCCATGGAAAAGGTGGGCAACGAGGGCGTGATCACGGTTGAAGAGGCCAAGGGCCTGGAGACCGAGCTGGAAGTGGTCGAAGGCATGCAGTTCGACCGCGGCTACCTGTCGCCCTACTTCATCACCAACGCCGAGAAGATGATCGCCGAGCTGGATAACCCCTACATCCTGCTCCACGAGAAGAAGCTCTCGGGCCTGCAGCCGCTGCTGCCGGTTCTGGAAAGCGTCGTTCAGTCGGGCCGTCCCCTGCTGATCATCGCCGAGGACATCGAGGGCGAAGCCCTGGCCACCCTGGTGGTCAACAAGCTGCGCGGCGGCCTGAAGGTCGCGGCCGTCAAGGCCCCCGGCTTCGGCGACCGTCGCAAGGCCATGCTGGAAGACATCGCCATCCTGACCGGTGGCCAGGTGATCAGCGAAGACCTGGGCATCAAGCTTGAGAACGTGTCCATCGCCATGCTGGGCACCGCCAAGCGCGTGACCCTGACCAAGGACGACACCACCATCGTTGACGGGGCTGGCGACAAGGCCGGGATCGAGGCGCGCTGCACCCAGATCCGCGCCCAGATCGACGAGACCTCCAGCGACTACGACCGCGAGAAGCTGCAAGAGCGTCTGGCCAAGCTGGCCGGCGGCGTGGCGGTGATCAAGGTTGGCGGCGCCACCGAGGTCGAGGTGAAGGAGAAGAAGGACCGCGTGGACGACGCCATGCACGCCACCCGCGCCGCGGTGGAAGAGGGCGTGGTCGCCGGTGGTGGCGTGGCCCTGCTGTACGCCACCCGCGCGCTGGCCAACCTCAAGGGCGCCGACGCCGACCAGAACGTGGGCATCGAGATCGTGCGCCGCGCCCTGCAGGCTCCGGTGCGTCAGATCGCCGAGAACGCCGGCGTCGATGGTGCCGTGGTCGCTGGCAAGCTGCTGGAGAGCTCCGACAGCAACTTCGGCTTCAACGCCCAGACCGGTGTCTACGAGGATCTGGTGAAGGCCGGCGTCATCGACCCGACCAAGGTTGTCCGCGCTGCCCTGCAAGACGCCGCTTCGGTGGCCGGCCTCCTGATCACCACCGAGGCCATGATCGCCGACATCCCCGAGAAGAAGGACGCCGCCGCGGCTGCGCCCGGCATGGGGGGCATGGGCGACATGGGCTTCTAAGCCCGTCGGCCATCCTTTGAGGGATGGCGTGCCCGGTTCTTTCTAGAACCAAAGGGGGGGCCGCTCCGGCTGAGGAGCGGCCCCCTTTCGTTGTGTTTCGGAGATTGGATGATCTTGAGGCGCGTTACCCGGCCGGGGCCACGGCTTTGTTGCGCAAGGGCGGCAACTCCGTGTAATTTCCTTTCGTCAAAGGCCCCGGGTCCCATTCGGCGGGCCGGGGATACCATCGGGAGGGGTGATGGCCACGCAGCGGGTAAAGCTTGATCGCATTGACCGCAGGATCCTGGCCGACCTTCAAGACGACGGGCGCATGACCAACGTCGAGCTGGCGCGCCGGGCCGGGATTTCCGCGCCGCCGTGCCTGCGCCGGGTGCGCGCCCTGGAGGAAGCCGGGTTCATTCGCGGCTATCATGCCGAGCTGGATGGCGCGGCCATGGGCTTTCACGTCACGGTGTTTGCCCACGTCGGTCTCAACAGCCAGGCGGAATCGGATCTGCGCGCCTTCGAGGCGCTGGTCGGCGCCTGGCCCGAGGTGCGCGAGTGCCACATGCTGGCGGGGGAAACCGATTTTCTGCTGAAGATCGTGGCCCAGGACTGGGACGAGTACCAGCGCTTCCTGACCTCGCGCCTGACCCCCGCCCCCAACGTGGCCCATGTGAAATCGGCGCTGGCCATTCGAACGGCCAAGCTGCTCCCCGGCGTGCCGGTGCGCGATGCCGCCGAGGTCGAGGGCGGCGCGCCGGGCGACGAGGCTCAAGACGATTCCAGCTCGACATCCCAATAAAGAAAATCCCGCCAGCTTTCATGAAGATAGCCTGGCGGGAACGAACGGCCGATGTTGCGCAGCCAGTGAGCCGTCGGCTCGACGGCGGGTTTTCGCAAGGGCATGCCGGCCTCGCGCGGCGTTCGGTTGGCCTTGCGCATGTTGCAAGGCCCGCACGCGGCCACCACGTTGAGCCACGTCGTGCGTCCGCCCTTGGAGCGCGGCACGACGTGATCGAAGGTCAGGTCGTGGGCTGGCAAGCGGGCGCCGCAATACTGGCAGGTAAACCCGTCGCGCAGGAACACGTTAAAGCGCGTGAACGCCGCGCGGGGCGCGGTGGGCACGTATTCCTTGAGCGAGACCACGCTGGGCAAGCGGATCTCGACGCGAGGCGAGCGGATCACCTGATCGTATTCGCTCACCACGTTGACCCTGTCCATGAACACGGCCTTGACGGCTTCCTGCCAAGGCCACAGCGACAGGGGAAGGTAGCTGAGCGGCTGGAAATCCGCGTTCAGCACCAAGGCCGGGCATGCGTCCGCTGTCATCCGCACGATCACCACCCTTCACCAGGCATGGCCGACTACCCTAGACTTATGGTAGCTTGTACTCGCTCCGTCGCAAAGCGGAGATGACAGTTTTGTCAAGAACGTGTTGCGATTTTTGCACGCCTCCCGGTTCGCGCCTTTGGATTCGCTGCCTTGTCCACTCTTGTCGTGTCGCGTTTCGCCCCCAGTCCGACGGGCTTTTTGCACCTGGGGCATGCCTATTCGGCCGTCCTGGCCCATCGTCTGGCGCGGCGCGCGGGCGGGCGGTTCCTGCTCCGGCTGGAAGACATCGACCCGGTGCGCTGCAAGCCCGCGTTTGGCCCGGCCATCTTGGAGGATCTGGCCTGGCTGGGCCTGGACTGGGACGGGCCGGTGCGGGTGCAGTCCGCCCACCTGGATACCTACCGGGCCGCCTTGAACCGCCTTGACGGTCTTGGGTTGCTGTATCCGTGCTTTTGCACCCGTGCCGCGATCGCGGCCGAGGGCGCGGCGATTGCCCAGGCGCCCCATGGGCCCGACGGGCCGCTCTATCCCGGCACCTGCCGCGTCTTGTCCCCGGCCGAGCGCGCCCGGCGTCGGGCGGCCGGCGAGCCTTTTGCCCTGCGCCTGGACATGACGGCCGCCGTGGCCCGGGTGGGGCCGCTGACGTGGCACGATGCCCTGGCCGGAACGGTGAGCGCCGATCCGTCCTGCTTTGGCGACGTGGTGCTGGCGCGCAAGGACGTGCCGGCCAGCTACCACCTGGCGGTGAGCGTGGACGACGCCCTTCAGGAGGTTTCCCTGGTGACCCGGGGCCAGGATCTGTTCCAGGCCACCCACATTCACCGTCTGCTGCAGGCCCTTCTTGATCTGCCGACCCCCGCCTACCACCATCACCCGCTGGTGTGTGGTCCCGATGGCCGGCGCTATGCCAAGCGCGACCGCTCCGTGACCTTGCGGGCCCTGCGCGAGGCCGGCGTTTCCCCCGCCGAGGTGCGCGCGCGCCTGGAAGGGGGGGACGAAACGGCGCGTTGCGGCGTGTGGCACGAGGGGCCGGGACGTGTCATACTCCCGCCGGCCGGGGGTGGGCGCCTGGACAAGGGCGCTTGGGCGTGATCCGGCCGGAAATCCGCCCCCGTGCCAGGGCGGCGTTCTTGCGTTTTGTTTCTCCGTGCGGCGATCCCGAACAACGGTTTTTGCGTCTCGGGCGTCGCTCTCGTCCCGCCACAGCCAAGAGAATGCCCGCGTGACCGGACCCCTTGTTCCCATCGCCGTCGCCCTCGCCGTGTCGGTGGCCTGGCTTGCCACGTATGGTCTTGTCCTCACCGGTGGCAGCACGTGGCCCGGTCTCGCCGATCTGGCGGCGGGAGACGTGGCCCTGGTCCTGGCCGGGGGCGCGGTGCCCGTGGTCTTGCTGGCCCTGGTGGCCGGCGTGGCCGTGCTGGCGCTTTTGCTGCGCGATCTGCCGCGCGGCCTGCGTCCCCTGGCGGCGGCCGGGCGTCGCGCCACCGAGGACATCGACGCCCTGGGGCGCACGGTCATCATGATGCAAGAGCAGGCCCGCCGGCGCGTCCGGCTGGAGTCGGTGGACATCGCGTTTCGCGACATGGCCAGCCACCTGGCCGAAATCCTGGAACAGGTGGGCCTGGCCCGTCCCGAGGAAATCGAAACCCTGTGGGCCCTGAGCGCGGCCGGCCATCCCTGGGCCGTGGCCAACACCTTCCTGGCCTGCGCCGATCTGACCGGGCCGGACTTCCCCGCGCTCATGGCCGAGCGCCTGATGCACACCTCAAGCGGCGGCGGAGCCGTCCAGCGTTTCCTGCGCCGCTATGCCCATGTGTCGCGCCTGATCCGCGAGGACGAGGAAAGCCGCCTGCTGGGCGAAATGATCGCCGATGGGCCGCTTGATCGCGTGGCGGCCCTGCTGACGAGCGTCAACGGGCATCTCAACACCCTGATCGGCGGCGATCCCCCCTCGGGCGGGGAGGCTTCCGGCCCCCGGCCGGCGCCGTCCCCGGCGGCCGGCGTCGCTGCCGGGGAACCCGCCCCCGACGCTGTCCAGGCCCCCGCCTTTCTCAGGGAAGACCCTTCTCCGGCCGTGACCCCGGCGCCCTTGGCTGTTGCTCCGGCGGTTTCGTTTCCCGCGCGCGCGGAGCCCGGGGAGGCGCCCGCTTCCGACGCCGCGCCGGGGGAAGACTCCTTCGAGTCTCCCGACGATTCTCTCGAATTGTCCGACGAGCCGGTCGCTTTCAACCCGTCGTACCCGTTCCCCGCCGAGCCGGAGGACGGCGACGACGGCGCGGCGGCCCTGGAACCGGAGGACGAGGACCCCGAGCCGCCCCCGGCGTTCCTGTCGCGGGGAAACGCGGGGGGGGCTTCCGAGGCGTCCGTGTTCGGGGCGTCCGATGACGGGCCGGCAGGCGGTGCCGGGGCGATGGCGTCCGGGCCCGAGGGCCGCGCGCGCGAGCCGGTCGCGCCCCGGGGAAGCCTGGCCGAGCGTCTGGACCAGGGCGGCGGCCGCGTCGTCCCGCCCGGCGCGAAGGGAGCGGACGACGGAGCCCCGCCGCCGGCCGAGGGGCCGCGCACGCTGCCCTACCCGCCGATCTCGCGCGACGAAATGCGCAGCATTCAAGAGCGGGTGGCGTCCACCGTTGGGCGTGGCCGCGCGGCACGTCCCGCCGCCATCGAGGAACCCGACGACCCGGCGGCTGTTCGGGGCGCCGCCGGGGGCGTGAGCGGCCCCCCCTCGCTGCGCCGGCGCGGCGGCTACGCGGACTCGCGTCTTTCGGTGTCCACGCCGCCGCCCGAGGAGCCCGACCCCTTCGCCGCCCTTGAGGCCGACGACGAGGAGCCACCCCCGGCGCCCGAGCCGGGGCGTTCGTCGCGTCCGGCCGCTCGTCCCTCCCGTCGCAAGGATTGAGCCCGTGGGACTGTTCGATCTGTTTCGCAAGAAGAGCGGCCGGACGACACCCTCCGCCCGGGCCCCCCGGACCCCGGCGGCGCCCGCCGCGCCCGACGGGCCGGTGGCGGATGCCACCGACCCCCGCGCCCAGGCCATGGCCCAGATCAAGGGGGCCCGTCAGCACGTCATGACCCCCGAGCGCGAGGAACTCATCCGCCAGGCCATGGCCGTGCACAAGGCCAAGCAACAGATTCTGGCCGATCTTTCCGACGATCAGCGCCGCAAGCTGATGCTCACCGCGATGCGGGCCCTGCTGCACGAGGACAAGCCGCCCGACGACAAGGATCCCAAGCCGTGAACCGACCGACGGTCGGGGGGCGTGTCGTTGACTTCATGGCGCTGCTTCCGTATTTTGCGCTGCACTCGACCGTTTGGTCGGCGCCGTCCTGCCCAAGGGCGATGATCCCGCCCGGGACGGTCGGCAGGGGATCCAAAAAAGCACGCCGGGGCGGTCCGTTCCCTTCCGTGAAGGGGCTGGCCGTCGCGGTCAACGCCCACACTCAAAAGACAGGAACTCCATGAAAGTACTGGTCGCGGTGAAGCGGGTCGTTGACTACAACGTCAAGATCCGGGTCAAGACGGACAACACGGGGGTCGAACTGGCCAACGTGAAGATGTCCATGAATCCCTTCGACGAAATCGCCGTCGAGGAAGCCGTGCGTCTCAAGGAGGCCGGCACCGTCACCGAGGTGGTCGCCGTTTCGCTGGGCGTTGCCCAGTGCCAGGAAACCTTGCGCACCGCCTTGGCCATGGGGGCCGATCGCGGCATCCTGGTGACCAGTGACGCCGACTTGCAGCCGCTGGCCGTGGCCAAGATGCTCAAGGTGCTGGTCGAGCGCGAGGCCCCCGATCTGGTGTTCCTGGGCAAGCAGGCGATCGACGACGACGCCAACCAGACCGGCCAGATGCTGGCCGGGCTGCTGGGCTGGGCCCAGGGCACCTTCCTGTCCAAGCTGACCCTTGCCGACGGCCGCGCCCAGGTGACGCGCGAAATCGACGGCGGCCTGGAAACCCTGGACATCGCCCTGCCGGCCGTGGTCACCGCCGACCTGCGCTTGAACACGCCGCGCTACGCCAGCCTTCCCAACATCATGAAGGCCAAGAAGAAGCCGATCGAAACCCTGACCCCGGCCGATCTGGGGGTTGATCCCACGCCGCGCCTGACCGTGTTGAAGGTCGAGGAGCCGCCGGTGCGCAAGGCCGGCGTGCGCGTGCCCGACGTGGCAACCCTGATCGAGAAGCTCCGCAACGAGGCGAAGGTGATCTGACCATGGCTCAACTGGTTATCGCGGACCACCACGACGGGCACCTGCGCCCGGCCACCTTGAACACCGTGACCGCCGCCGCCGCCCTCGGGGGCGAGGTGCATGTGCTGGTCGCCGGCTCCGAGGCAACCGCCGTGGCCCAGGCCGCCGCCGCCATCGCCGGCGTGACCAAGGTCCTTCTGGCCGACGCGCCCGCGCTCGCCCATCCCGTGGCCGAGGTCGTGGCGCCGCTGATCGTGGCCCAGGCCCCCGGCTATACCCACGTGCTGGCCCCGGCCACCACGTTTGGCAAGAACGTGATGCCCCGCGTCGCCGCCCTGCTCGACGTCGCCCAGATTTCCGAGGTCGTCGCCGTGGTCGGGCCCGACACCTTCGTGCGCCCGATCTACGCCGGCAACGCGCTGGCCACCGTGCAAAGCGCCGACGCCTTGAAGGTGATGACGGTGCGTGCCACCGCCTTCGATCCCGCCGCCGCCTCTGGCGGTGCCGCCGTGATCGAGGCCGTGAGCGTGCCCGAGCTGCCCGCCGGCCTTGTCACCTACGTGGGCCAGGAGCTTTCGGTCTCCGAGCGCCCCGAGCTGACCAGTGCCCGGGTCATCGTGTCGGGCGGGCGCGGCTTGGGGTCGAAGGAAAACTTCGCCCTTCTGGAAACCCTGGCCGACACCTTGGGCGCCGCCGTTGGCGCCTCGCGCGCGGCGGTCGACGCGGGCTATGTTCCCAACGATTATCAGGTTGGCCAGACGGGCAAGATCGTCGCCCCCGACCTGTATGTCGCGGTCGGGATTTCCGGCGCGATCCAGCACCTTGCCGGCATGAAGGACAGCAAGGTGATCGTGGCAATCAACAAAGACGAGGAAGCGCCCATCTTCCAAGTGGCCGACTACGGGTTGGTGGCCGACCTGTTCCAGGTGGTCCCCGAACTATCACAAGCCCTGAAGGGCTGACCCCGCGGCCGGCCTGCCCCCAACCTTGAAAGGTCGCAGCATGGTCGAACACATTGGCGTCATTGGCGCCGGACAAATGGGCAACGGGATCGCGCACGTCTGCGCGCTGGCGGGTCATCAAGTCTATTTGATGGACGTCAACGAGCCGGCGTTGGAAAAGGCCCTGGCCACGGTTGCCAAGAACCTCAACCGTCAGGTCACCAAGGGCAAGATCTCGCAGGCCGACGCCGAGGCCACGGTGGCGCGCATCCACACGGCAACGACCATGAAGGTTTTTGCCGAGTGCGATCTGGTGATCGAGGCCGCCTCGGAAAACGAGGGCGTCAAGCGGCGCATCCTGACCGAGCTGTGCCCGCTGCTGAAGCCCTCGTGCCTGCTGGCGTCGAACACGTCGTCGATTTCGATCACCCGTCTGGGAGCCGCGACCGACCGGCCGGAAAAGTTCATCGGCATGCACTTCATGAACCCGGTGCCGGTGATGTCCCTGGTGGAATTGATCCGGGGCATCGCCACCGCCGAGGAAACCTATGGGGTGGTGCGGGAACTGGCGCTCGCGCTGGGCAAGGTGCCGGTGTCGGCCGAGGACTTCCCGGCCTTCATCGTCAACCGCATCTTGCTGCCGATGATCAACGAGGCCGTTTACACCTTGTACGAAGGCGTGGGCTCGGTCGATGCCATCGACACCGCCATGCGCCTGGGGGCCAACCATCCCATGGGGCCGCTGGAACTGGCCGATTTCATCGGGCTGGATGTGTGCTTGTCGGTCATGCAGGTGCTGCACGAAGGCCTGGCCGACACCAAGTACCGGCCGTGCCCCCTGCTGGTGAAGTACGTGGAAGCGGGCTGGCTGGGGCGCAAGACCAACAAGGGCTTCTACGACTACAGTGGTCCGAAGCCGATGCCCACGCGCTGATCCCTTCGGATCGGCCCGGCATCACGACAACGGGGGGGGGAAGAGGCCGGATCAGGGGCTTCTTCCCCCTTTTTTCTTTCCGTTCGCGCCTTGGATGCCTGCCATGCTTTTGTACGATCCCCCGGTCTACCGCCCGCCCTCGGAAGCCAACAGCCTGATTCTTCAGGTTACCTTGGGGTGCGGCCATAATCAGTGTGCCTTTTGCTCGATGTATCAGAGCAAGGTTTACACCGTGCGCCCCCTGGACGCGGTTCTGGCCGAGATCGAGGCGGTCGCGGCCCGGGCTCCGGGGGTCACGCGGGTGTTCCTGGCCGATGGCGACGCGCTGCGCCTGCCGGCCCCCCACCTGCTCGCGGTGCTTGAGGCCCTCAACCGGCATTTCCCCGATCTGACCCGGGTTTCCGCCTATGCCACGCCCGGCGACATCCTGCGCAAGACCGACGCCGAGCTGGCCGCCTTGCGCGCGGCGCGCCTTGTCATGCTCTACGTGGGCCTGGAAAGCGGCGATCCCGACACCGTGCGCCGCGCGGCCAAGGGCGCCTCGCCCGAGGCGGCGGGGCGGGCCGTCACCCGCGCCCGCCAGGCCGGGTTCAAGGTGTCGGCCACCATCATTCTGGGCCTGGCGGGCCGGGCGCGCTGGCGCGAACACGCCTGGGCCACGGCGGTGATGATCAACAAGGATCCGCCCACCTATCTGTCTTCCCTGTGCCTGATGCTGGACCCAGGCCGCGAGGCCGGCTTTCGCGCCCGCTTCGACAACCAGTTCGAACCCCAGGACGACGAGGGCCTGCTGGCCGAGCTGGACGTGATGCTGGAGTACATGAACCCGCCCAGCCCGGTGATTTTCCGTTCCAACCACGTGTCGAACGCGCTTGCCCTGGCCGGCACCCTGCCGCGCGACCGCGACCGTCTGCGAGGCGAAATCGCCGAGGCCCGCCGCCTGATCCCCATGGGGCGGCGCTGGAGCGGGGGCAGCCTGTAGGGCAGGGGGAAGGGGATACCGCGCGCGGACTGTACCGGCGTTCTATGCCTTTCCGCCGTGTGGAGTGTGGTTTACCTCGGGGGTAGGATCGGGTGTAATTTCATCCAAGGATTATTCCCATGTTCCGCTCCCCCTGGGCGGCCGAAACCCGCGCCACGCTGGCGCTGGGCGGACCCCTTGTTCTCACCAATCTGGCGCAAGTCGCCATTGGAACCACCGATACCTTGCTGCTGGGCTGGCTGGGCCCCCAGGCGCTGGCCGCCGGGGCCCTGGGCATCAACCTGTACTGGGGCCTGTTCGTGATCGGCGTGGGCCTTGTCACCGCCATTCAGCCCCTGCTGGCCCAGACCCTGGGCCGGCGCCGGTCGTCGGTGCGCGTCGTGCGCCGCATCACCCGGCAGGGGTTATGGCTGGCGCTCGGCTATACCGGGCTGGCATGGCTGGTTTTGTGGCATGCCGATTCCCTTTTGCGTGCCCTCGGCCAGGACCCGGAGCTGAGCGATCAGGCGCAACTATACATTTACGCCCTGATGCCCGGCCTGCTGCCGGCGCTGGTCTTCCAGACCCTGCGCGGGTTCATTGCCGCGCTGGAACGCCCGCGCGCGGCCCTGGTCGTTACCGCCGCCGCCATCGGGCTCAACGCCTTTCTGGGCTGGTCGCTGATCTTCGGCCATGCCGGCATGCCGGCCCTGGGCCTGGTCGGGGCCGGGCTGGCCTCGACCTTGTCCAACACCGCCATGGCCCTGGCGCTCCTGGTTTTTGTTCTGGTCGAGCGTCGCTTGCGTCGCTATCACCTGATGGGCCGTTTCTGGCGCCTGGATTCGGGGAACCTGCGCGAACTGCTGCGTGTCGGGATTCCCCTGTCGCTGTCCATGGGCTTCGAAATGGTGGGGCTCAACGCCGCCGCCTTTCTGTGCGGCCTGCTGGGCGCCCCCGCGCTGGCCGCCCATGCCATCGCCTTGCAGGTTTCCGCGCTCACCTTCATGGTGCCCATGGGCTTTGCCCAGGCCGCGACCGTGCGCGTGGGCCTGGCGGCGGGGGCCGGCAACCTTGACGGGGTGCGCCGGGCCGGATGGGTGGCCTTTGTCCTTGGCGTGGGCTTCATGAGCGCCATGGCCGTGGTCTTGCTGACCCAGGCCCCCCTGGTCGCCACCGTGTTCCTGGACCGTGCCGACCCCGCCAGCGTGGCCGTTCTTCCCCTGGCCGCCTCGCTGTTGATGATCGCCGGGGTTTTCCAGATCGCCGACGGCGCCCAGGTGGTGGCCGGCGGCGCCTTGCGCGGGCTCAAGGATACCCGCGTGCCCATGCTGGTGGTCGGTTTCGGCTACTGGGCCCTTGCCGTTCCCCTGGGCGCCACCCTGGCCTTCGCCGCCGGCCTGGGGCCGCAAGGCGTGTGGTGGGGCCTGGCCCTTGGCCTGATCCTGGTGGCCGTGCTGCTCACCCTTCGCTGGGCCAACCATCCCCGCTTGCTGGCGGGGATGGAGACGGCGGCGGTGCCGGCCGAGTAGGCAGGCAACGGGAAGGAAGAAGACAAGGCCGGGGAGGCGGGCCCCCCCGAGCCCCTCCCTTGACGAAGAGGGTTACCCCCGGCCTTTTTCCAGATAGCCGTTGTCCCGGAACCAGGCCACGGCGTCGGCCAGGGCCTGGGCGGCGGGGCGGGGGGCGTAGCCCAGGGCGGCGCGGGCCTTGGCGCTGGAAAAGAACATGTGCGCGCGCGCCATGCGCACCCCGTCCAGGGTCACGAAGGGTTCGCGTTCCTGTTTGGTCAGGCGGGCCCAGGTTTCCACGGCCCAGGCCAGGGGCATGATCAGGCCGTGGGGCAGCGAGAGCAGGGGCGGGCGCTGGTTGCTCAGACGCGCGACCTCGGTGAGCAGGGCGCGCAAGGTCCAGTCCTCGCCCCCCAGAATATAGCGCTCGCCCACCTCCCCCTTGTCGAAGGCCAGCAGATGGCCGGCGGCGACATCGTCCACGTGAACGACGTTCAGGCCGGTGTCGACCGTGGCCGGCACCCGTCCCGATGCCGCTTCCACGATCAGGCGGCCGGTGGGGGTGGGGCGGATGTCGTGGGGGCCGATCGGGGTGGAGGGATTGACGATCACCACCGGCGCCCCTTCGTCGCGGACCAGGGCCTTGACCGCTTCCTCGGCCAGGAACTTCGAGCGCTTGTAGGGCCCGATCATGTCCTCGACCCGGCTGGGCGTGGTTTCGTCGGCGGGCTGGCCATCGCGGCGCGGCTTCAAGACGGCGACCGAGCTGGTGTAGACCATGCGCCCGACCCCGGCCTTGTGCGCGGCGCGCAAGATGCCCACCGAGCCTTCCACGTTGGTGCGGATCATTGCCGCCGGGTCGAGGGTCCAGAGGCGATAGTCGGCGGCCACGTGATAGAGCCCCGCCACTCCGTTCACCGCGCGCGCGAGCGAGTCCGGGTCGGTCAGGTCGCCTTCCACCACCTCGACCGCCAGCCCTTCCAGGTTGCGCCGGGGCGAGGTCGGGCGGACCAGAACCCGCACGCGCTCCCCCCGGGCCAGCAGGGCACGGGTGACGGCGGCGCCGACAAAGCCACTGGCGCCGGTGACAAGAACGGTCATGGTGGGGGTGCTCCCGCGCTGGACAAGACACGAAGGCGGGCATCCTACCCGAGGCGCGCGGAAAAATCGGCCCCCTTTCGCGCCCGCCCCCGTTCGCGCCCTTTCCGAAGGCGCGAATCCAAGGCTTTCCCCCCTCCCTTCCGCCAGGGAATTGGGGTAGGGTGCGGGCCTTCTGGTTCTCCATTTCCCAGACATTCACGAGGGCGTTCAGCATGTTCAAGGGCAAGGTGCTCGTCGCGCAGGGCGGCGGACCGACCGCCGTCATCAACCAGTCGATGGTTGGCGCGGTTCTGGAATCGCGCAAGTTCCGCAACGTCGAGTTGGTCTATGGGGCCACCCATGGCGTGCGCGGCATTGTCGATGAAAACTTCCTCGACCTGACCCAGGAAACCACCCACAACCTGGAAATGGTGGCCGAAACCCCGTCGTCGGCCCTGGGCTCGACGCGCGACAAGCCCGATCTGAAGTACTGCCAGGAAATCTTCAAAGTCCTGAAGGCGCACGAGATCGGCTATTTCTTCTATATCGGCGGCAACGATTCGTCGGATACCGTGCGCATCGTGTCGGAGGAGGCCTCGCAGGCCGGCTATGACCTGCGTTGCGTGCATATCCCCAAGACGATTGATAACGACCTGATGGTCAACGACCACACCCCCGGCTTCCCGTCGGCGGCGCGTTTCGTGGCCCAGGCGTTCATGGGGATCAACCTCGATAACTGGGCGCTGCCCGGGGTGTATATCGGGGTGGTCATGGGCCGCCATGCCGGGTTCCTGACCGCCGCGTCCGCGCTGGGCAAGAAATTCCCCGACGACGGCCCGCACCTGATCTATCTGCCCGAACGGACTTTTGATCCCGAGCAGTTCGTGTCCGACGTGCGCCGGGTCTACGACACCTACGGCCGCTGCGTGGTCGCGGTCAGCGAGGGCATTCACGATGCCTCGGGCGCGCCGATCATCACCCGCCTGACCGAGCATGTGGAGCGCGACGCCCACGGCAACATCCAGCTTTCGGGCACCGGCGCGCTGGCCGACCTGCTGGTGGATCTGGTCAAGCAGAAGACGGGCATCAAGCGCGTGCGCGGCGATACCCTGGGCTATCTCCAGCGCAGCTTCGTGGGCTGCGTGTCCGACGTTGATCAGCGCGAGGCCCGCGAGGTCGGTGAAAAGGCGGTGCAGTTCGCCATGTGGGGCGAGCGCGATGGCTCCGTCACCATTCACCGCACCGGCTTCTATTCGGTGGATTACCACTTCACCGAACTCAAGGAAGTGGCCGGCAAGACCCGGGTCATGCCCGATAACTTCATCACCGAAGGCGGCAACGACGTGACCGACGCCTTCTTGATGTACCTGCGTCCGCTGCTGGGCCGGGGCATGCCCGATGCCTACCGCCTGCGCAACAACTACGTGCCCAAGGTCCTGAAGCCGTAAGCCGTTCCGGCCGGAGGGGCCCCCGGCGGCCCCCTCCGGCTCTTCCCCCGAACGCAAGCAAAGGGGGACCGGGGCCCCCGGCCCCGGCGGGGAGCGGGGCAGCGCCCCGCTTTTTCTTTTTGTCCTTCATACAAGGCGAAGGGGGAGGCATGTGCGGCCTGACCGGCTTCTGGCAACGCAATCAAGCGGATGACCCGGCGCGCTTAGCCGACATGGCGCGGCGCATGGCCGACCAGCTGACCCATCGCGGCCCCGACGACGCCGGCACCTGGGTGGATCCCGGGGCCGGGCTGGCCCTGGGACACCGGCGCCTTTCCATTATCGACCTGTCGCCGGCCGGCCATCAGCCGATGGTGTCGGCCAGCGGGCGCCATGTGATCGTTTATAATGGCGAGCTGTACAATGCCGCCGAGATCCGCGCCGACCTGGAAGCCGCCGGCGTGCGTTTTCGCGGTCATGCCGATACCGAGGTCCTGCTGGAAGCCTGCGTGCGGTGGGGGGTGGGGCCCACCCTGGCCCGGCTCAACGGCATGTTTGCCTTTGCCCTGTGGGACGGGGGCGACCGACGCCTGACCCTGGCCCGCGATCCCCTGGGCGAAAAGCCGCTCTACGTGGCCGAGCGCGGCCAGACGCTGTTGTTTGGTTCGCAGCCCAGCAGCTTCTTTCCCCATCCGGCGTGGCGGGGCACGGTGGACCGGCGGGCGCTGGCCGCCATGCTGGCCCTGGGCTGCGTGCCCGGCCCCGGATCGGTGTTCGAGGGAACAACCCAGGTCGCGCCCGGCACGTTTGTTGAAATCGACGCCTCGGGCCGGCGCCGGGAAACCGTGTACTGGTCGTTGGATCGGGTGGCCGAGGCGGGGGTGCGTGCCCGCGCGACGCCCCGAAGCGACGCCGAGGCCGAGGAAGCCCTGGATGCCCTGCTGGGCGACGCGGTGCGCCGGCGCCTGGTGTCCGACGTGCCCCTGGGCGCCTTCCTGTCGGGAGGCATCGACAGTTCCACCGTGGTCGCCCTGATGACCCGCCACGCGTCGAGCCCGGTGCGCACCTTCACCATCGGCTTTCCCGAGGCCGCCGGCCGGGCCGGGGGCTATGATGAGTCGGCCCACGCCGCCGCCGTGGCCGCCCACCTGGGCACCCGGCACGAAACCCTGGCCGTGGATGGGCACGAAGCGGCCCGGGTGGTGGAAACCCTGCCCGCGTTTTTCGACGAACCCTTTGCCGATTCCTCGCAAATTCCCACCGTGCTGGTGTCGCGCCTGGCCCGCGCCCAGGTGACGGTGTCCCTGTCGGGGGATGGGGGCGACGAACTGTTCGCGGGGTATAACCGCCATGTGGTGGCCGCCAGCGTGTGGCCCCGCCTGGAACCCTGGCCGGCCTGGATGCGCCGGGCGGCGGCGGCGGGGCTGGGCGCCGTGCCCGCGCGCGGGTGGGACGCCCTGGCCCGCGCCCTGCCGGCCCGCTGGCGGGTGCCGCAGGCCGGCGACAAGGTGGACAAGATGACGCGGCTTTTGCGCGCGGCCAGCGTGGAAGACTTTTATCTGGCCCTGGTGGGCGCCGATCCGGCCCGGGCTCTTCCGGTCGCGGGCGGGGCCGTGGCGGGCGGGCCCGATCCCGGAGGGCTCGGGCGCTGGATCGACGGGCGCGGGCGCGGGCTTGCGCTTGCTGTTGATCGCGTGCGGGCGTGGGACGCGCAAGGCTACCTGCCCGACGATATCCTGACCAAGGTCGATCGGGCCTCGATGGCGGTGGGGCTGGAAGCCCGGGTGCCGTTGCTTGATCCGCGCGTGGTGGCTTTTGCCTGGAGCCTGGACCCGGCGCGGCTGGTGCACGGCGGGCGGGGCAAGGCGGTGCTGCGCCGGGTGCTGGCGCGCTACGTTCCCCCGGCCCTGACCGATCGCCCCAAGACCGGCTTTGGCGTGCCGCTGGACGCCTGGCTGCGCGGTCCCTTGCGGGCGTGGGCCGGGGAGTTGCTCGATCCCCAGGCGCTCAAGGCCTCGGGGCTGGTCGATCCGGATCTTGTCGCCGGCTGGTGGCGGGCCCACCAGGCGGGGGCGCCGGGCCTCGCGTCCCGGCTGTGGCCGGTGCTGATGGTCGAGGCGTGGCATCGCCACTGGGGCCCCCGGGGCGCCCTGCGGTAGGGGGAAAGGGGTTCTCCTCCCCCCTTGCGCCGGCCCGATCAGCCGGGCGGCAGAACGGGCACGCGCTGGGCGGTGGCAAGGCGGCCTGCCGCCATGCCCAGGCGTTCGTCCAGGCCCTCGTTCTTGATCTCGAAGGGCAAGGTGTCGCGCAGGTAGGCCACCACCCCGTCGCGCCGGTCCTCGCGAACCGGCGCCCAGGTGAAAACCAGGGCGCCGCGCTGTTCCCACTCCCGGATGGTGGGGGCCTCGAACAAGGCGAGCGCGGCTTCGTCGAGGGCCGGGCTGTGACCGCAATAAACCCAGCGCCCCTGCACGCCGATGTGCCAAACGACGAACACCCCCCCGTATCCCCGCAGCTCCTGCGGGCGGGTGGCGAGCGAGACGAGCGTGGGGTACTTGAGCGACCCGTTGCGCCGCCAGAAGGGATCAATGGGGGCGGGGCGCTTGGGCGGGCCAAGCAGGAGCGACAGTAAGGACATGGCCGGCATGCCTGAAAAGCGGGGACGGGAATGGGGTCAAGGTGGCGCGCGGCCGGCCCCGGGTCAAGGTGCAAGGCCTTGCCACGGGGCGCGATGAACGGCTTCACTCAAAGGTCGGAGGCGGCGGGCGGGCCTGCCTCGTTGACGAGGGGGGGGCGCGGCTTTACTCTTTCTTGAGTGTTTGAGGCATGCGCCACCCGATGAGTGGAACGCGGTCAACGTCGTGGCCTGCCTCTGGCCGGAACGCCCCAGGATCTGGTGAGGGCGAGGCATGAAAACTCCCGGTGGTGAGATGTCAACGAATGCGGGGATCGGTCCCAACGACGCCAGTGCGATCGACGCGGCCCGAGGCGAGGGATCCACCATCCAGCAGGCCACCGTGCTGGCCTATCCCGGGCCGGCGGCGCTTCTTGACGAGCACGGCAAGATCGTGGCCTGCAACCGGCGCGGCGAGGTGTTGCGGCTGCTGTTTTCTCCCGAGGCGGAATCGGGTTTGCAAGCCGTCGTCCGGGCGGTGTTGCACAACGGCGCGCCGGCGGTGAAGTCGGCGGAGGTGCGTGGGCGCGGGCCGACGCGCTGCATCGACCTGACCTTGCTGCCCACCGCCGACGGGTCCCGCGTGGCGGTGCTGGGCCGCGACACCACCTTGGAACTGAACCTGCGCACCGCCCTGGCCGACAGCCGGCAGCGCTACAAGGAGTTCGTGGATCTTTCCAGCGATTTTGCCTGGGAAACCGGCCGCGACCACCAGTTCGTGTTCGTGTCGCCGGTGGGGGCGCTGGGCTACGAGGCGCGCGAGCTGGTGGGATCGGATCCGGCGGCCCTTCTGGACCTGCGCGAGCCCGAGGGCATGGTGCGGGTTTTCCGCACCACGGCGCGGGTGCGCGGCGTCGAGGTCTGGGCCCGGCGCAAGGATGGCGCCCAGGCCTGCTTGATGGTTTCGGCCACGCCGGTGCTGGGGCCCGAGGGCGACTGGGCCGGCGCCCGGGGCGTCTGCCAGGATGTGACCGAGCAACGCGAGCGTGAAAAAGCCCTGAGCCGGGCGCGCAACCGGGAAAGGATCCTGACCTACGTCGTGCGGACCTTCCGCGACGAGATGGATCCGGCCAACATGCTGAACGTCGCGGCCGAGGCCCTGGTGCGGGGCCTGGGCACCGAGGCCTGCCACATCTTCCGGGCGGGCAGCGACAACGGCACGCCCTCCACGCCTTTCGTGCTGCGAGGCAGTTTCGGAACCGGCGGAGGGGCCGACTTGGCGCGCTCGGTGGTGGAAAACGCCGACGCGAGCGGCCTGCCCCAGGAAATCGACGGCACCGACTGGACCATTCTGGTCGCGGCGGCGCGCTACCGCCGCCAGGTCAATGGCGCGGTTGTCCTATGGCGGCGCAAGGGGCCGTGGACCGACGACGACCGCCTGCTGATCATGGACATCGCAAGCCAGATCGGGATCGCGAACGAGCAGATCGGCCAGCACGAACGCATCATGACCATGTCGCGGACCGACAGTCTGACCGGCCTTTTGAACCGCCGCGCCTTTTTCGAGGATATCGAACGCCGGCACCGCCGGCTGGAACGAAGTCCGCAGCCCGCTTCGCTGCTGTATGTCGATCTCGATAACTTCAAGCGGGTCAACGATGCCCATGGTCATCTGCGCGGCGACGAGGCCCTGCTCACGACCAAGGACATCCTGGTGCGTCATACCCGCTCGGTCGACATGATCGCCCGCCTGGGGGGCGACGAATTCGCCGTGTGGCTGGAAGGGGCGGACGAGGATGCCGCCTGCGGCAAGGCGCGGGAATTCCTGGGCGCGGCCGAGGCCCTGCGGGGGTTCAACGGCGACGAGGCCCATCCGCTCACCATGTCCATCGGCGTCGCGGTCTACGATCCCGCCCGGCCCGAGGACCTGGAGGCCTTTACGGCCCGGGCCGACGCCGCCATGTATGCGGCCAAGCATGGCGGCAAGGACCACTATCGCGTGGCACCGCCTCCGGGGCAGGATCGGACATGATGACGCCGTTGTTGCAGCGTTTGATGGCGGACACGGGGGAAACACCCCTGACCTACGAGGAAGCCCGGTCCCTGGCCCGTCACGACGACGCCGACGTGCGCGCCGCCCTGGCGCGGCGGGCCGACACCATGCCCGAGGTCCTGTATTTCCTGGCCGAGGATCCCGATCCGGCGGTGCGCCGCGCCATCGCCGATAACCGGGCCACCCCCTGCCAGGCCAACCTTCTTTTGAGCGATGACGAGGATCCCGAGGTCCGGTTGCTCCTGGCCCAGAAAATCGCCACCCTGGCCCCCTGCCTGAGCGAGAACGAACGCGACCGGGTGCGCTGCCAGACCTACGAGGCCCTGGCCCGCCTCGCGCGTGACCAGATTCCGGTGGTCCGCCAGGTGGTGGCCGAAACCCTGAAGGACGTGGCCGACGCGCCGCCTTCGGTGATCGGCCGCCTCGCCCGCGATGCGGAAATCGCCGTGGCCGCGCCGGTGCTGGCCTTCAGCCCCGTCCTGACCGACGAGGACCTGCTGGAAGTCATCCGGACCCAGCCGGGAACCGCGCGCCTGTCGGCCATCGCCGGGCGCGCGGGCCTTGCGTTCCCGGTGGCCGACGCCCTGGCCGCGTGCGACGACGTGGAAGCGATCGCCGCCATGCTTTCCAATCACGGCGCCCAGATCCGCGAGGAAACCCTGGATGCCCTGATCGAGCGCGCGCCTACCGTGACCTTGTGGCACGAGCCCCTGGTCCACCGGCCCCGTTTGCACGCGGGCGCGGCGCAGCGCCTGGCCATGTTCGTGGCCGATACCCTGGTGGAAGCCCTGATGCTGCGCAAGGACCTGGATCCGTCGTCGGCGGCGGCGGTCAGCGAGGTGGTCCACCGTCGCCTGCGCGGGTCCGGTTCCACCCGTGAAACCGGCCGCCTGGCCGATTTCGGTCCCGACTGGCGCCGGACCTTGCGCGATGCCCATGCCTCGTGCCTCAGCCGGCGCACCGCCCATGCCCTGGGCCAGGCCGACGTGGCCATCGCCTTGTCCGACGAGGATCGGGGCCGCGCCGATGCCGTCGCGGTGCTGGCGACCCTGGCCAACGTGTCACCGTTCGCCGTCGCGGCGGCGGTGAACGCGGCCAGTGCCAAGGGCGTGGTGTCGGTGGCCTGGAAAGCCGGCCTGAGCCCCGAGTTCGCCATGATCTTGCAGCGCCAGCTGGCTCATGTTCCCCCCGACGAAATCCTGGCGCCCACGGACGACGGACGTTTCCCCCTGTCGGAAGAGGAAATGCTCTGGCAAGTCGAGATGTTTTGCGATGCCGAAAGCGAAACCGACGCCCACCACGGTGCCGCGCTGCCCCGCCCGGTTCACGTGCGCTGAACCGGGGGATCGGGCGCCGCCCGGTCGTGGCGGGCGCCGGATGCGTCCTTTTGGGGGGCTTGGCGTTTGCCAGGGAAAAGGGGGAACCGCTTTTCCCTGGCAAACTCAACCATCTAGTGGGCGCCGTGCTGGGCCAGGGCGGCCGGGGAGGCAACGAAGCGGCGGCTGCAGTAGGGGCACACAACCTCGCCCACCTCGGGGCGGATGGTCAGGGCCACGCGCGGATGTCCCAGCGCCCCGCCCGAGCCTTCGCACGTCACGTGAAGGGTGGCCGTGGTCACGGTTTCCGTGACCGGGGCGGTTTGCGACTGCGTCATCTGGGTTCTCCTTCGTGGCCCGCATTGACCCGTTTGCCGGGCCGATGATACCAATCCCGAAGGGGGGTTCAACGGCGAAGGCCGTCGGCCCCCTGTTTCATTGCGTGGGGCTCCGGGAGCCGGGGCCTCGTTTCGCGTTTTTCCGCCAGCGTCGAGCGTCCCATGACCGCAGCTTCTCCCCGTCCCGTGCCCGAAAACGCCCTTGTCATCGAGGGCCTGACCAAGGTGTACAAAGGCGGCAAGGTCGCCTTGTCCGACGTGTCGCTGACCATCCCCCAAGGGGCGATGGTGGGGCTTCTGGGGCCCAACGGCGCCGGCAAGTCCACGCTGATCAATATCATGGCGGGCCTGGTGCGCAAGACCAGGGGCCGGGTGGTGATCTGGGGCAACGACCTGGACAAGGACGAACGCAATGCCCGCTGCGCCATTGGCGTGGTGCCCCAGGAACTGAACCTGGATCCGTTCTTCACGCCGCGCGAACTGCTGTCGGTGCAGGCGGGCCTGTA
Organism: Pararhodospirillum oryzae; assembly: GCF_007992075.1. Lineage (GTDB taxonomy): Bacteria > Pseudomonadota > Alphaproteobacteria > Rhodospirillales > Rhodospirillaceae > Pararhodospirillum > Pararhodospirillum oryzae. The sequence continues at coordinate 1,745 of NZ_BJZO01000023.1, read as the reverse complement.
TGGCGTGCCCCGCGCCGAGCGGAAGACCGAGGAAATCCTGGAAGCGGTGGGATTGGCCGACAAGGCCGACAGCTACGCGCGCTCGCTGTCGGGGGGCATGCGCCGGCGGTTGCTGGTGGCCAAGGCGATGGTGCACCAGCCGCCGGTCCTGATCTTGGACGAACCCACCGCCGGCGTGGACGTGGCCTTGCGTCAACAACTGTGGACGATGATCCGCGCGTTGAACGCCCGGGGCACGACCATCCTCCTGACCACCCACTACCTGGAGGAAGCCGAGGATCTGTGCGACCGGATCGCCATCATCAACCAGGGGCGTCTGGTCACCTGCGAACCCACCGCCACCTTGCTGCGCCGGGTGGACAGCAAGGCGGTGACGCTGACCCTGGCGGCGCCCGTGGCGGCGGTTCCGGGACCGCTGGCCGCGCTGGGGGCCGAGCTGCGCGGGCCCACGACCCTGGTTGTCACCTACCAGCCCAGCACCACGCCCATGGGGCGGATCCTGGCGGCGGTGCAAGACGCGGGCCTGGCGGTCGCCGACATGGCCACCCACGAAGCCGACCTTGAGGATATTTTCCTGCGCCTGACCGCGACCAGCGAAAGCCCGGCGGCGTGACGGGGCGACGCGCGCGTGGCCTGGCCCTGGTCTGGGGCATGCTCGCGGCGGCGTGCGCGCCCCCGGTTCTTCCGCCACCGGTCATGGGGCCCGGGGCCGTCCTGGATGGGGGCGTTTTTGTCAGTGGCGATGGCACGCGCCTGCCCTTGCGCCGATGGGTGCCGGCCGGCGAGGACGGGCCCGTGGCGGTGGTGGTGGCCCTGCACGGCTTCAACGATCACGCCGGGGCATTCGAAACCGTGGGGCCGGCCCTGGCCGCGCGTCGCATCGCGGTGGTGGCCTATGACCAGCGCGGCTTTGGGGGGGCACCGGGGCGCGGGCGCTGGCCGGGGGGGGAAACCCTGGCCGCCGACGCCCGCGAGGCCCTGAAGGCGGCGCGTCACGCCTATCCCGGGGTGCCGGTGTACCTGCTGGGCGAAAGCATGGGCGGCGCCGTGGCCGTGGTGGCCCTGGCCGGGTGGGAGACGGGCGAAAGCGCGTCCTCCCTGGCCGACGGCGTGATTTTGTCGGCGCCGGCGGTGTGGGCGCGCCCGACCATGCCCTGGTATCAGCAAGCGGCCTTGTGGGTGGCGGTGCGCGTGGCCCCGGGGCTGACGCTGACCGGGCGCGGCCTCAAGCGCTATCCCAGCGACAACTGGGCGATGATGGCGCGCCTGGCCCAGGATCCCCTTTGGATCCGCGCCACCCGCGTGGATGCCATGGCGGGGATTACCGACCTGATGGACAGCGCCCATGCCCGCGCCGACCGGTTGAAGGGCCCGGTTTTGATGCTGTACGGCCTGCACGACCAGATCATCCCCGCGCCTCCGGTGCGCGCCGTGGCCGGGCGGCTGGCGGACCACCCTGGCTTTTGTCTCGCGGTGTATCCCGAGGGCTGGCACATGCTGCTGCGCGACCGGCAGGCGGCGGTGGTTCTGGACGACGTGGCGGCGTGGGTGCGCGAACCCGGCCCGGCGGTGCCCTCGGGGGCCGGGCGACGGGCACCCGCTTTCCTCTCCGGCGCGCTGCGGGCCGAGCCCGAGCAAGGCCGCTGGGATCCGCCCCCCGCCGACCCACGAAACCCGTAGGCCCGGGCTCCGGGGGCGGCCGCTTGTTGGCCGGGCGTTTTTTCGATGCCCTCAAGCGCCGGGCG
>NZ_BJZO01000022.1 GCF_007992075.1 Pararhodospirillum oryzae | reverse complement strand
CCGTTGGTATCACACGCCAATTTTCCCGAACGGACAAAAAAAGGGGCAGGCCCGGCGTGCCGGGTCCACCCCCTTTGGTCAGAAAAAACGAGGGAGAAGAAGCGGATCAGGCGTTCTTCGTCTCGGCGTCATAATCCTGGATCAAGGCGCGGGTCACCTCGCCCGGGGTAAAGGTGTAGTCGGCAATCGAGCCCACCGGGGTGATCTCGGCCGCCGTGCCGGTCAGGAACACTTCCTGGGCATTGGCCAGCTCGGCCGGCATGATCGGCCGCTCGATGACTTCAAGGCCGCGCCGGCGGGCCAGACCGATGACCGTTTGCCGGGTGATGCCATCCAGGAAGCAATCAGGCGTCGGCGTGTGGATCTTGCCGTTCATCACCAGGAACATGTTGGCCCCGGTGGCCTCGGCGAGACGGCCCCGATAGTCCAGCATCACGGCATCGTGATACCCGTCCTGCTCGGCCTTGTGCTTCGATAGGGTACAGATCATGTAAAGGCCGCTCGCCTTGGCGTGGCAGGGCGCGGTATCGGGCGCTGGACGCCGCCACGGGGCCATGCACAGCCGAATCCCCTTCATCTTCGCTTCCGGCGAGAAGTAGCTGGGCCACACCCAACAGGCGATTGCGACGTTGATCTTGCTCTGCTGCGCCGCGACGCCCATCACCTCGCTACCGCGCCACGCGACCGGACGCACATAGCCATCGACAATGCCGTTGGCTTCCAGCACCTTCTTCGTGGCGTCGTTCAATTCCTCGGTCGAATAGGGAACCTCGAAGCCCAGGACCTGACCGGAATAGCGCAGCCGCTCGCTGTGCTCGGTCAGCTTGAACACCTTGCCGTTGTAAACCCGTTCGCCTTCGAACACACCGCTTCCGTAATGCAGCCCATGGGTCAGGACATGCACTTTCGCTTCGCGCCACGGAACCAAGGTGCCATTGAACCAGATGAAACCGTCGCGGTCGTCGAACGGAATAAGAGACATGGGAACCGACCTTTCCTACGATGGAAGAGTATTGCAGGCGGCCCTTGCAGGGGAACCGTCGCCGGGGAGTGTGGTTTTGTTTCTTGACGACGACAGGAAACGTAACATCCTTCCCCGAACTATGTCAACAAGGCTGACCCATATGGCAGACATGTCCTCCATGCCGGTCTCGCGGGGGATCCGGCGATGAAAGAGGTCAAGAGCGGACCCAACCCTTTGTTCCTGCGTGAGGAGGAGCTGCGTCAGGGCATAGAGATGCTATACTTCGCCTATCGCGATTTTACCAGCGAAGCGGACGCCATGCTGGCCCGCCATAAATTCGGGCGCGCCCACCACCGGGTGATCTATTTTGTCGGGCGCCACCCGCGCATCAGCGTGAGCGACCTTCTCGGGATCCTGGGGATCACCAAGCAGAGTCTTTCGCGGGTGCTCTCGCAGCTGGTCAACGACGGGTTCATCATGCAGCACAGGGGCTTGCGCGACGGTCGCCAGCGTTTGCTGGAACTCACGGAAAAGGGCGTTGAAATGGAACGCCAGCTGACCGAGGCCCAGCGCCGGCGCTTCGCGCGCGCCTACCGCGAGGCGGGCGCCGAGGCGGTGGAGGGCTTTCGCAAGGTCATGCTGGGCATGATCGACGGCGCGGCGCGCGAACGCTTCCTGCCCGCCGGCGGACACCGCCCGCCTGGCCGGTCGTCCGGGGATGGGCGGTGAGCGAACCCGTCCTGACCGAGGGACCGCCCCCGCACCTTTTGCTGGTGGACGATGACGCCCGCATTTTGAACCTGCTACGTCGGTTCCTGGGGGAGCGCGGCTTCGTGGTGACCACCGCCGCCGATGCCGCCGAGGCGCGCCGTCACCTGGGCGCCTTGCAATTCGACCTGCTGGTGGTCGACGTCATGATGCCCGGCGAGGACGGTCTTTCGTTGACCCGCTGGCTGCGGGAAAGCTCCACCGTTCCCATTTTGCTGCTGACCGCGCGGGGCGAGGTGGACGACCGGGTGCGCGGGCTTGAAAGCGGGGCGGACGACTATCTGGCCAAGCCCTTCGACCCGCGCGAGCTGGTGTTGCGCGTGCGGGGCATTTTGCGCCGGGTCCAGGAACCGCCACCGGCCCTTCCCGTCGCTCCGGGGCCGGGGCCCATCGCCCTGGGCGCTTGCGTCTTCGACCCCGACCGCCAGGAGCTGCGCCGCGAGGACCAGCCCGTGCACCTGACCACGGCCGAGCTGGCCTTGCTGGGCGTGCTGGCCGAGCGCGCGGGCGAGGCCATCAGCCGCGAGGATCTCGCCACCTTGACCGGAGTCGAGGGCAATCCCCGCGCCATCGATGTCCAGGTCACCCGGCTGCGCAAGAAGATCGAGGACGACCCCCGCGCGCCCCGCCACCTGCGCACCGTGCGCGGCAAGGGCTACCAGCTGTTCCCGGGATAACGCGCATGCGCCTCCCGTTTTTCTCCCGATCGCGTTTATCTCCCGCCAAGACCGTGCCTCCCACGAAGGCCGGGAGTCCGGGCGCGGAAGGGAGCCCCGACGAAGGGACGGATCCGTGGGCGGCCCTGGCCCAGGTCCCTCCACGCCCGCGCGCGCGCCATCATCCTCCGATCGGCCTGTTCGCGCGCCTCGTGCACCTGGAGCGCTCGGCCGTGCGCCCCATCGCGCGGATGCTGCACGCGATCTTGCCCAAGAGCCTGATGGGCCGCTCGCTGCTGATCATCGTCACGCCGCTGATCGTGCTGCAGGTGATCACGGCCACCATCTTTTTCGATCGCCATTGGGACACCATGAGCCGGCGCATGAATGACGCCGTGGCCTCGGAAATCGGGGTCGTGCTGGATTTCATGGCCCGCCACCCCGACCCCAGCAACCGGCAATGGATGTTTGCCCTGGTGCATGTGCGCCAGCAGCTGAAAATGCGTTTCCAGCCCGGGGCGTTCCTGCCGCCCGAGCCGCCCGAGGCCCAGGCCCAGGATTTCGTGGCCCGCCAGTTGTACCGCACGGTCACCGCCCACACCGGGCTTTCGTGTCATGTCGATGTTCTCGACGAGCGCACCTTGATCTTGCACATCCAGGTGGTGGACGGGGTGCTGGACGTGGTGGTGCCCCGCAAGCGCCTGTTTAGCGTGACCACCTATATCTTCATCGGGTGGATGACCATTTCCTCGCTGATCTTGTTCGCCGTGGCCACCTTGTTCATGCGCAACCAGGTGCGCCCGATCCGCTCGCTGGCGGCCGCCGCCGATGCCCTGGGCAAGGACCGCGACGTGACCGAGTTCCAGAACCGGGGCGCGGTCGAGGTCCGCCAGGCGGGGCTTGCCTTCATCCGCATGCGCGAACGCATCCGCCGCCAGATCGCCCAGCGCACCGAGATGCTGGCCGGTGTCAGCCACGACCTGCGCACCCCCCTGACCCGCATGCGCCTGCAACTCGCGCTCATGGAAGGGATGGAGGGCGTGGACGACCTGACCGAGGACGTGGCCGAGATGGAACGCCTGATCGAAGGCTATCTGGCCTTTGCCCGGGGCGAAGGGTCGGAGGAAACCCGTCCCGTGGAGATCAACGCCCTGGTCCAGGACGTGGTCGCGCGCATGCGCCGCAACGGGGCGCGCATTGACGTGCACGTGGAACAGCCGCTGACCGTGCCCGTCAAGCCCCACGCCACCGAGCGCTGCCTCGCCAACATCCTGGGCAACGCGCAACGCTTCGCCGATCACGTGGCGGTGCGCGTTGGCATGCGCGACCACAACGTGGAAATCCTGGTGGACGACGACGGCCCCGGCATTCCTCCCGAACGGCGCGAGGATGTCTTTCGCGCCTTTTTCCGCATCGAGGGGTCGCGCAATCCCCGCACCGGCGGCACCGGCCTGGGGCTGACCATTGCCCGCGACCTGATCCGCGCCATGGGGGGCGACATCACCTTGGAAAGCAGCCCGATCGGAGGCTTGCGCGCGCGCATCCGCCTGCCGCGCTGATCTTTGCCGGCCCCTGCCCGCCATGGTACATATCCCCAGGCGTTTCGCCCCGGCGGCGCGCCCTCCCCTGCCCTTTCGCGCCCGCGGCTCCTTGTCCCTGGAAAGGTTGCGCCATGTCGTTGCCCGTGTTTGTCGTCTCCCTTCCCGACGCCCTGGAGCGCCGCGCCCTGATGGCCGGGGAACTGGCGCGGGTGGGCCTGGAGGCCACCTTTGTCGATGGCATCACCCCGGCCCAGCTCACCCCGGCCGACTGGGCCCGCTACGACCGCGCCCGCTGCCTGGGGGTGTATGGGGTCGAGATGCTGCCCACGGAAATCGCCTGCTTCCTGGCCCATGAACGCGCGATCCGCAAGGTGGTGGACGAGGATCTGGACGCGGCCTTGATCCTGGAGGACGACGTGCGCCTGGACGATGCCCTGCCCGGGGTGCTCGATGCCTTGCTGCATCCCCCCACCCCCTGGCCCCGCCCCTGGGCGCTGGTGCGCCTGGGCAGCCTGCGCGCCGCCGCGATGGCCCGCGCCGTGGCCCGCCATCCGGCCGAGGGGCCCCTGGGCCCGGATCACGTGCTGGTGCGCCCGCGCACCCATATCCTGGGCCTGCAAGGATACGTGATCACGCGCGAAGGCGCGCGGCGGGTGCTGGCCTACACCCAGCGCCTGTTCATGCCCATTGATCACACCGTGGATCGCTATTGGGAAAACGGCCTGGTGCCGTTCCTGGTGCATCCGTTCGTGGTGACGCACCGCGACGAGCTGCCCTCGGCGATTGGCGCGCGCGACCCGGAACGGCGCTACGCGGGCAGCCGGTGGACCTTGTGGCGGCGCCGGTTCAACCGCTGGCGGGACGGCTTGAACAAGCGGGTGTATCGCCTGCTCAACCCGTGATATGCCCTGTTGGGGACGATCTCCAGCGAGCACACCGGCCCGACCGGCCCGCCAAGGAAAAACGTCATGCGTGTGATCTTGATCCGTGATCCCGGCCACCCCGGGCGGGCCCCTGCCCTTGCCGCCACGTTGAAGGCCCAGGGCCTGGAAACAACGGTGGTCGATGCCAACGACGCCAACGCCCTGGCCCCGGGGGATCGCGCCCCGGTGGACGACGCGACCCGTCGCTGGCTGGCCGAGCGCCCCTTGAGCGACCGGGCCGTGGCCCGCTGGCTGGGCCATCGCCGCGCCCTGATCGAGCTGGTTTTGAACGGCCCCGGCGCCGCCTTGATCCTGGAAGACACCATCGTGCCCGCCCCCACCCTCGCGCAGGCGGCGCGGGCACTTGCGCAAGCCGGCGACGACGGGCACGACCGGATCGTGCTGCTGGGCGAGGCCGGCACCGTGCCGGCCCAGGCTCCGCGCCCCCTGGCCGTGGCGCCGTTCGCCCTGGCCCGCCTGAACCCCCTGGTCGGCGGGGATCTGCCCGTGGTATCCGGATACGCAATCACCCGCCGGGCCGCCGTGCGGTTCCTGACCAACACGCCGCGCCTGGTGCGGCCCTTCGATCAGGCCCTGGCGCGGCCGTGGGCCACCGCCGTGCCGGTGTTCGCGCTCACCCCGCCGGTGCTGGAGCCCGCGCCCGAACCAGCGGCCCCGCCCGAGCCGACGACGCCCCCTTACACCGAGGCTACCGCTTTGAAGTGGCGACTGGCCCGTTTGCTCAATCAGGGCCTGGATCGACTCCGCCGCCGCCTGGGCCAGCCGCCCGACGGCGAGGCTTCCGGGAAAGGCGGGGCATGACCAGGGAAGGCGCGCGGGCCCCAAGAAACAAGGCCACAAGAAACAAGGCCCCAAGAAACAAGGCCCCAGGAAACAAGGGAGGACGCTCATGCTGAAGCGGCGCATGCTGGGAAGGGGGCTGGAGGTCTCGGCCCTGGGGCTGGGATGCATGGGGCTGACGTTCGCCTATGGCCCGGCCGGCGACAAGGCCGAGACGGAAGCCCTGTTGCGGGGCGCCGTGGATCGGGGCGTGACCTTTTTCGACACCGCCGAGGCCTACGGGCCGTTCAAGAACGAGGAACTGCTGGGCGAGGCCCTGGCGCCGGTGCGTGATCAGGTGGTGATCGCCACCAAGTTCGGCTTCAAGATCGCCCCCGATGGCGCGGGGAGCTGGAACGGGCTCGACAGTCGCCCCGAACGCATCCGCGCGGTGGCGGAGGCGTCCTTGAAGCGCCTGCGCCTTGAAGTGATTGATTTGTTTTACCAGCACCGGGTTGACCCCGACGTGCCGATCGAGGACGTGGCGGGAACGGTGCGCGACCTGATCGCCGAGGGAAAGGTGCGCCATTTCGGCCTGTCGGAGGCCTCGCCCCGCACCATCCGCCGCGCGCACGCGGTGCAGCCGCTCACGGCGGTGCAAAGCGAATATTCGTTGTGGACGCGGGGTCCCGAGGCGGAACTGTTGCCAACCCTGGAGGAACTGGGGATTGGCTTCGTGCCCTTCAGCCCGTTGGGGTGCGGGTTCCTGACCGGGGCGATCGGGGCCCAGGCGACGTTCCCGGCCAATGATTTCCGCTCGATGCTGCCGCGCTTCACGCCCGAGGCCCTGGCGGCCAATCAGGCGTTGACCCAGCTCTTGCGCACGCAAGGCGAGGCGCGGGGCGCGACTCCGGCCCAGATGGCGCTGGCCTGGCTGCTGGCCCGCAAGCCGTGGATCGTGCCCATTCCCGGCACCCGCCGCCTGAGCCGGCTGGAAGAAAACATCAAGGCGGCCAACGTGGTGCTGAGCGCCGGGGACCTGGCGGCCCTGGACGAGGCCGCCGGCCGGATTCCGGTGGCGGGCGATCGCTACCCCGCCATGCTGGAGGCCCTGACCGACCGGTAACCCCGCACGCCTTTTGTCCGCCCCCCTCGGGAACGGGCAAGGACGAATTTCCGTGACGGAAGGGCGCGAGATGCGTTGACAAGCGGGAGCGATCTGCCTTACATGCACGACGCCTTGCGGACGGCCCTCCGGCGAGGGGGCGAAGACTTTGCATGGCGCCAGACGGCCCCGGTTTTCCCGGCCCGCCGCTGTTTTGACGAGCCCGTAGCTCAGCCGGTAGAGCAGCTGACTTTTAATCAGCGGGTCGCGCGTTCGAGTCGCGCCGGGCTCACCAAATTAGGCAAGAAAAACAGTATCTTGCAGCAAAGCCCCGGACACAGTTCCGGGGCTTTGTCGTTCGTGTCAGCACTGTGTCAGCAATTTCCGCCGTGTCCGTTGGCGTGTCAGAACCCGTGTCAGACGGCGTGTCAGCACTGACATAGAAAAGCCCGCCCCAGGTCTCCCCAGGGCGGGCGTCAATCCGCAAAATCTGCGGAGAGGGTCAGGCGGTGGTGCGCCGCTCGGGGTCCAGCATGGCGGCGGTGTCGTCCACATACTCTTTGAGGGCCCACAAGGCCAAGGACCGGCTTCGATCCGCCGGCTGATCCTCGGCGCAGTCGATAAGGGCTGTCTCAGCGGCAGACAGCCAATCCAGCAGCCCGGCCAGCGCGTCCATGCGCAAAATGCAGGCGTTGAGGGTCTTGTGATCCAGGGCGGCGGGCGCCGTGGTATTGGTTGTTTTGGTCATCGTGGTGTCTCCGTTTGGGGCGCTTGCATCCTCTAACAATGTTAGTATAGTAACGCCAATATGCATAACGTCAACAACAATGTTAGAGGATGTTAGAATATGGTCCGAACGGCTCCGCTCGGCTTCCGGGTCGAACCCGAAGTGAAGGACGCCCTCACCCGCGCGGCAGCGGACGATGACCGCTCGGTCTCGTCGCTGGTCGAGCGGATTCTGAAAGCGTGGCTTCAGGATCGGGGATACCTGCCAGAGCCGGGCGCGGATACTGGAAAGAGCGGCGAAGTTTCCAGTTGACAATGACACCCATTGCGCTTGGTTGCGGTCCACAATATCGTTTCTGTGTTGTCCGCCCTTTTTTGTGATGGAGGAAGAGCATGGAGTTCAAGCCGGGAGATGTCGTGAGACTGAAGTCTGGCGGTCCCGCGATGACCGTTGAAAGCGTTGGGGATCACTACATGACGGGCGAGACTGGTGTGACTTGCGTTTGGTTCGAGAAGGTCGGAAATAAAAGCAATAACAAAAGAGAGAGATTCTCACCTGTCGTTCTTGAGCATTTTAAGCCAGGAATTGGCGCGATTTCAGTTCGCAGATAAGACTTGACGGGTTTCTGCCCCCAATTAGGGTGAACCTACGCCGCCTCCCGCAACTCCGCGCGCACCAAATCCGTCAGCGCCCCGAACACCTCAGGCGGCAGGCAGACGGCGGGCACCCATGCACCGCTCGGGTCACGGGTGCATGGCTCGCCGATGGTCAGCCGCCCCCCGCGCTCGCACCGGATCGGGACGGCCTGCAATCGGAACACGATCCCGCCTACGTCGATTTCAGCGACGGCCAGGGCAACCAGCGAACCCCGGCCCGGCGTGCGGTCCACCTGGATCAGCGTCACTTCGACGGGCCGGGTGTCGGTCATCGGTCCATCCACTTTGACCGCGTGACGCGACGGCGCCGGACAGGGCGCGCCCGAGGCGGCGGCGGTTGCTGGTCGTCCGCCGCCATGTCACGGGCGGCCTGTTTCAGGTCATCCAGGGCTTGCTCGATCCGGCGCAGGGCGTCGGCATGGCGGTCTTCGGGCGTCATCAGGTCATGCTCCAATGGCATCGGCCAGCCGCCCCAGGGCAGCGCGAAGCCGGTTTTTCTGCCAGGATTTCGCCGGGTGCAGGTCGAGCCGGACCACGGCATCAACGAGAAAAAGGTCAGCCCCCAGCAACGAGCAACATTTGCGGAATTGCCCGGCAATGCGGATCACCTTTTCGGGCAATGCGCCGCCCGACCACGACACGTCAACAGCGGCACCGGCCTTCAAAAGGATGGAAGGCGCATGTCCAGCGCCTTCAAGCCGCTCCCATGCCTGGACATAGAAGGCGGCGGCCGTCGCCTGCCGGTCATCGATCACTCCACGCGACAGCAGCCGCTCCCAGGTGGGCACCGAGCGCGCGGCATACAGGCCCGCGCTTTCGGTCGGGACGGTGACAAACTGCCCATCGGGCTTTGCCAGCCGTTCCGGCGTGGGGCCGATGGATCGGGGTGCCTTGGTGCGCGCGCGGGCCATCAGCGTGCCTACGCGGCAGCCGTCGCAGTGCCGTCCAGGCGCACCACCACCGACGTGGTGCCCGATCCGGCGGCCACCAAGGCGGTGCCCACGGGGACCTTACCAGTCGCAGGCGCCACACACTGGCCGGCGGTGCTGTCCCACGACACCGCGCCGCCCTGGGCAAAGACAGCCGCGCTCGCCTTCGGCAGGGACCACGCCCCGGACAGCTGGACGTTGACCGCTTCGCCCTCGGCGGCATCGGTCAGGGCCACGCCAAACAGCGCCCCCACCAAGATCCCATCCCCGGACGACACGCCCCCCGCCGGGGCCGTAATCGTCACGATATGCCCGTCTTGGACAAAATTAGTCGCCATGGTCAAAGTCCCTTCGTTGCTGAAAACACAATGCGCGAGACACGCGGGACGGAAGACCCGATCCGCTCATTGAGCCGGGCCAGCGCGTCCCGCATTTCAGCGGTCGAGCGGTAGACCATCCGCGTCCCGTCGGCGTATTGGCATTCCCGCACGCCCGTATCGATGGCCTCTTGCAGGGCGTCCCGGCGCGCAACCAGGTCTTCCGTTGTCATGATTAAGCGCCCGCGTTCAGGTACAGGCCCCGGAAGTCGATGGCCCCAGCCCCGAAGTCGATCCCGGCCCGGACCTTCACGGCGCGCGTATCGAAGTCGGTTTCGACGCTGATTTGCGGCCCCTCGGCGCCGCCAACCCAGCCGTAGACCACGCTCGGCACCTGGGCAGGGTCAGCGGCCAAGAACCAGCGATTGCCCGCAATGTGCGGGGAGACGATGACCTCGAAGGCACCGCCCCAGGGGTTCACGTCCGTGGACTTGGCCGGGGTGATCGTCGCCACCACCTGCCGCGCCGCGACCTCGGCGGCGACACCCACCACCAGGAAGCGGGGCTGGACGTTCAGCGGCAACCCGTCCAGGCCAGTCATGCCGCGCAGGGCGGCCACGGCAGCCGACAGGGTGGTGACGCTCAAAGCGGCACCGGTGCCGGCCTTGTTGCCGTGGGCGGCATCGAACAGCGCCTTGCCATCGGCAAGGGTGGGGCCGTTGTCGGCCAGCAGGGCGTAAACGGTCGCGTCCTCGAAGGCAGCGGCGCGCGTGGCGATCAGGCCCGAGAAGTCAGACAGCGCGCTCAAGTCGTCATTAATCAGCGCCTTGCGGCCAATGACGATCCCCGAAGCAAACTCCCGCGCGGTGACAGCTTCGTTGTTCTCCGACAGGGTGCCGTAGCGGGTTTCTCCGCCTTCGATCACTTCATGGAACGTCGGGAAATCACCCACCCGCAAGAAGCGATGCGCCTTGAAGTCCTGAAACGCCTTGCGCGCCGCAATCTGGCGGTAGGTCGGCGCGGCGGCTTGGTACTGGGCGAGCAACGCCTTGTTGGCGGCGTCGGCCAGCAGGCCGGGGAAGTCGGACGTGCCATGGGCGCCCAGGGCGCGCACCAGGAGTGCCTCCCGGTCGAAGCGGTTCACGGTTTCCCCGCGAGCCGACAGCAGCGCGGCGGCCATGTCCGACGGGCGCCAAGACCGGTACATCGTCGCGTGACCCTCGGCCTGCACCAAGGGCGAAAAGCTCGCGGCCAGGGCATCGGCCATGCCCCGGCGCATGACGGCGGGGTCGTCATAACTGGCGCCCTGGACGACAGAAGGCCGGTTGTTGAGCACGATCGACCGGGCGCCCGTGGCAGGGGCGGCGGGCTTGTCGTCCTTGGGCTTGGCCAGGGCTTCGACGGTTTCGGCCAGCTTGGCAACCAGGGCTTCCAGCTTGCCCAGGCGATCCTCGGGCGCCGTGTCGTCAACGGGCACCGCGTCGGCGGCAGGGGTAGTGTTCGGCATGGGGTGATCCTTCGATCGGACAAGGGCGCCGGAATCGACCGGCAGCGGGGTGAATGAGATTTCATGCGGGGTCCAAGCCACCGCGCAGAACACCGGCAGGCCATCGCGCGTTCCGGCGCGCTCCCAGGTCTGGACGATGTAGCCGAGCGACACGCCGCGCACGGATCCGGCTTCCAGCTTGCCCATGAGGGAATCCGCCCCCGGGCTTGTGTCGAAGCGCACCTGGGCCAGGATCTTGTCGCCCTCGATGCGCGCGGTCTCGACGCGCCCCACGGCGGCGTCAACGCGGTTGGTGTGATCGACCAGCGCCGGCCCGCCGATGAACCGCGACAGGTCGGCGCCCTGGGCGTCCAGTTCCTCGACCCAAGCCGTCCGGCTTCCGTCTGGCGCCGGAGCCGGGCGCACGGCAGGCGCGGGGCCGGACAGGGCCACGGCTTCGACGGTGCGGGCCTCCCTGGACAGGGTGGACGGGCTCCCCAGGGCGCGGGTCAAGGTGTCAGGCATCGGCAGGGGCCTCCGCAGTCGTCGGCAAGGTGGTGTCGAACGCCAGGCCAAGCCGTTGTTCGCGGGCACGGTCCAGGGCAATTTCCGCGTCCACCTTTTCGGGCGAATAGCCGCGTTCCGTGATGGCTTGCGTCCGGCTCTTCAACCCGGCGCGGATTGCCAAGACCTCGGCCTCGGTGTCCTTTTTCGGATCGACCCATTCTTGACGCGGCGGGAGCCAATCCACGCGGTGATAGGGCGCGGGATCGTCCAGGTATCCGGGCAACAGGCCAGACAGACCGCAATACTCAATCCACCGATCCCAGATCGGTCGGCAGAAGCGGAACACGACGACGTTGTGTTGCCAGTGTTCAAGTTTCCGTCGAAACTCGACCATGCCGGCACGGATGCTCGAATAGTTCACGCCCGACAGGTCCCCGGTCAGCAATTCGTAGGGGATGCCCAGACCAGCGGCCACGGCGCGCAAGTGCGATTTCGTGAAGGCGTCGAAATGTTGGCTTTCCTTCGGGTCCAGAAACTCGACACCCTTCCCGGGCGGCAGCGACAAGAGGGTGCCCGGCTCAAGGCCCGTGGTCAGGGTGCCGCCGGTTTGAGTGCCGCCCAGGCCCGCGCCGCTCCCATCCGGGTCGGTGATCACCCCACAGAGCAAGGCCGCGACCTTGGCCCTCATCAAGGCGGCGTCGGCGTGCTGGTCCAGGTCGTGCAATTTCAAAAGGACGGGCGCCAGCCAGGACAGGCCCCGAAGCTGGCCCGGTTCGAGGGGCTGGAACAGGTGGGCCACGTCGTCGGCGGGAACGCGCACCGGGGTATAGGCGGCAACGAAAGGCGCCGTGGGATCGTCCGGGCGCCGGGGCAGGACGTGATAGGCCACCACCCGGCCCAGATCGTCCAACTCGACACCCGCCCGCACGTTCGAGGCGGGGCCGATCAACGGAAACTCGAAAGGCACTTGGTCGGGATGGATCAGCCGCAGGCGCAACCCGTCGCCCACGTCGAACAGGTGCGCGAAGCTCTCTCCCACCTCGATCATCTGGCGCACGGCCAGGGCTTGCAGCGCGTAGAAATCGCCCAGGCGGTCGAAGTCGGCCAGGGACACCCAATCGGCCCACAGGGCATTGACGCGCTCGCGGGCCTCGGGGTCGGGATGTTGACTCGAAGGGACAATGCCCGGCCCGACGATCGACGCAACCAGCGCCGAGACGGCGGCGGCGGCATGGGGGTCGTTGCGCGCGGCGTGCGACGCCCGAGCCGACACCGTGCGCCCCTGGGCGGCCACGTCGTTGGTCAGGCTCCGTGACACCACGGGCGCGCCGTCCCAGCGGCGTCCCCGCGCTCCCGCTTCAAGGGCGCGGGTTCGGGGCGGGGCAAACAGGCGTCGCAGGCGAGCAAGCACGGGCATTCCTCCGAAGAATGCCTATATTTTAGGCAATGCCTATAATTTAGTCAATCACCCAATCCATGCCGACCGGATGACAGCCGGGGCTTCGGGCTGGACGGCAGCCCGGGCAGCTTCGGGCGTACCTCGGAGGGGCATTGAGCGGGCCAGGGCGGCCTCCCTGTCCAGATCAAGGCCGGCAGACTTCAGCCCGTGCAGGGCGGCCAGGGCGTAAACCGCGCAGTCCAGAGGCTCGTTGCGGCGATCGGATATCTTTATCCATTCCCGGGTCGGGCGGCCCTTTTTGAAGCGCGTGACACACTTTTCGCCCGTCAGGCCCGAGAAGTAGTCCGGCCCGAGGGTGCCCGCGAAGTGAAAATAGCCCGGCCCGGGGTCGGTCATGCGCAGGCGGGCGGCCACAGCGTCCTTGCCCTGGTCCACCCCGACAAGAAAAAGCGGGATCCGTCCCTTGTTGTTTTTGCTGGGCTTCCGGGGCCAGAGCGGCGAGCCAGGGGTTGACCGCCCCTTGACCGCCCAGATCCGGCGCGCCGCCTTGTCGCGCACGAAATCGTACACGCGCACGGTATGATGCCCGCCGGTGTCG
Organism: Pararhodospirillum oryzae; assembly: GCF_007992075.1. Taxonomy (GTDB): domain Bacteria; phylum Pseudomonadota; class Alphaproteobacteria; order Rhodospirillales; family Rhodospirillaceae; genus Pararhodospirillum; species Pararhodospirillum oryzae. The sequence goes on along the minus strand of NZ_BJZO01000022.1, from coordinate 38,103 downwards.
ATGCAGGCCGCGCGCACGGTCAAGTCAGGCACGGCCCGAGGGTGGCGCCAGACTTTTTGCAACAAGGCGTCCAAGTCGCCCCACAAGGCCGGAGCCGAGGGGTCCCCCCAGATGACCACGTGGTCCAGGATCCACACCTCTTCTCCGACGCCCCACCCCATGAAGGTGACTTCCACGCGGTCGTCTTGCACGTCAACGCCAACGGTGATCACCACCACCCCCTCGGGCACGGTGTCGGGGTCCCAGGTCTCGCGCCGGATCATTAGGTCGGCTTCGGCCATCGGCTCGCCGGCTTGGTCTTCCCACGTTTCTCCTAAGCGGGTGTTCACCCAGACTTGAAGTCGTGTCGGGTCTTTCTTGACGCGCCCATGCTCCAACGCAATTTCCGCCCAGGTGGTCCAAGGCGAATAAAGGCCCGACAGGTGAAAGCCCGCCGTCTTGCCGTCGCCGTCGGCCGTCGCCGTCCACCGGCCGGCAGCCAGCAGGGCGGGCTTGCGGTGTTCTTCAATGATGGATCCGCATTTTGCACAGAACAGGAACGCCTCGCCTCTTCGGCCCTCGGGCCACCGGATCCGATCCCAGGTGATCGGCGCGAAATGCCCGCAGCCGGGGCACGGCACCTCATACAGGCGTTGATCGCTCTCTAGATAAGCGGCCTCGATGCGCGACAGCCCCCTTAGGGTCGGGGTGGACACCATCAGGATCTTGCGCCGCCCGCGAAAGGTCGCCGTCCGTTGAACGGCCAGGTCTACCGGGTCGCCTTCGCCGTCAACGTCACCGGGGAAGCCGTCCACCTCGTCCAGGAAGAGGTAGCGGGCCGGGGTCGATCGCAAGGCGGCGGCGGAATTGGCCCCGGTGAGGATCAGTTCCCCGGCGGGGAACGCCTTGCGGAACATGCTGTTCCCGGCTTCGCGGCTTCGCGGGGCAACGACAAGATCACGCAAGGCCGGTGTCGCGGCGATCATCGGATCAATGCGCGTTACCGTGTTGCGTTTGGCCATGTCCAGACTGGGCTGAACCAGCATCATCAGGCCCGGCGCGTGATGGATGGCGTAGGCGATCCAATTAAGCCCGGCCTCGGTGCCTCCGACTTGTGCGCCCTTGATGAATACCACGCGCTCGGTCGGGTCCGATGGCGACAGGCAATCCATGATCGCCCGCAGGTATGGCGTGCGGTCGGTGCGCCAGCGGCCCGGTTCGGCGGCGGTTGGCGGCAGGCGCCGGTGCTGGTCCGCCCATTCCGAGACGGTCAGCCGTGGCGCCGGTCGCAGTCCGTCGCGTCGGGCATCGTCAATGATCCCCATCGCTGGCCCCCATGGCGGCAAGCGGCGTGTCGGCCAACCAGGAAAGATGATCGTCAACCTCCCGCTGCAACGCGACGAAAACGGCGTGTTCATCGGCCCGAAGCTCGGCGGCCAGGATCGGCGCCACCCGGTGAATCCAGGCCATCCAGCTATCCCGCTCGGCCCGGGCACGGGCGAACGCCTCTTGCCGTGCAGCGTCGGCATCGATGACGCGGCCCCGGGCACGGTCGTATTCAAGCGCGGCGCGGCGGGCCTTGTGCCATTCGTGTACGCGCCGGGCCTCCGGATAGTCGCCTTCCGGCACGTCGGGCAAAGGGGGGTGCGATTCCCCGCCCCCTTTGGGCGGGTCGGGCAAAGGGGTCTGCGATTCAGGGCCCCCTTTGGGCGGGTCGGGCCTCGGTCGCCTCTGGGCCAGCACCTGATGCGGCGATAGGGTCCGATCCAGCCAGGCCAAAGCCTCGGCCACCCGAACCCGCTTGCCGTCCTCGGTCAGGGGCAAGCCCTGGCCGATCAGTTGCGAGACGCGGCCAGGGGTGACGCCAACGCGCGCGGCAAAAGCGGATTTGGTTTCGGTGTCGGGCATCGGAATTGCCTACTTTATATGCGATTAGGCCAGTTTAGCCTAAAAAATAGGCAGACGCTAGGGCGGCATCGCGACGGGCGCTCACCCTCGGTTAAAGACCCCTGGAAGGACCCGGGTATTCTGGGGGGCCGAACCCGCAGTTTTTGCACGTTCGGAGTTTGTGCAAAAAATGCGGAAAGCGGCCAAAGGGGGCAAGCGGCTATGCCACCAGCCCCAGCCCGTCCAGCGGGCGCGCCGTCGTGGGCCTGTAGATGACCAGGTACGTCGGCCCACCCGGCCACCACCAGCCCTCCGGATCGGCCGGGTCGATCAGCGCCACCAGCCCATGCCGACGGGCAAACTCGCGGATGGCATGGGGATGCCAACTGTAGTTGTGGCATGCGACCATCGCCGCGCGGCCGGTCGCGTCGGCGAAGCACTGGTGATGATCCGCCACCGTATAAGGCCAGTCGGGGATATCGCGGCGCCACCTCCTCGGCCCGGCCATCTCGGCCAGGGACCGGGGGCCAAACTCGCGGAGCGGCGGGGTCAGGGTCAGCCCCCAGCGCCGGCCGAACCGTTCGGCCAGGGTGCGGCGGATCCGTCCAGCCTCGGGCGGCAGGGTGCCGCCGTGGCCCAAGCCGTCCAGGATTTGGCGTAGGCGGTCCAGGTCGGGGTCGGTCTGAACGTGTGTTTTTTGCGTGCCCGGGTTTACAGGCTTCGCCGGGTTTGTCTCCCCTTCCATATGCGTACTCATACCAAACCCTTTCATGAGTCCTCGTGTTAGAGGGTATGTAAACCCGATAAAGCCGGTAAACCCGGATGGGTAAAATTATGCACACTCAGCACGGGCCGAATGTGCAATCCTCCACAACATTGTACCCGTCGCGTCGGGGGCGCACCGGATCGCCAGCCCACAAACGATGCGGTCTCGTCTGTTTCGCAAAATCTTTCCGATTGATTTTGCACTTTGGGTGCTTGGCAAAATCTCGCGGATTGCTTCCGACACGGCCTTATCGTCGGGCGTCAACTCGGCCATGCACCCCGCCACGTCTTTCGCCAAAAACGTCTCGTCGCCGAACCGATCCCGCAGCGCGCCGAACAGCGCGCCGGTTGCCTCTTCATCGGGGTCGGCGGTCGTGCTGGCCTCGACGGCGCCCACGGGATCCCCAAACTCGCCGGGCAGAATGTCGCGCCCGATCCAGGCCACCGGTTGGCGCACCAGATCGTCCCACGGCTCGAACGACGCAAACGCCCCAGGCGCCCGGCCGCACCCGCCGGTCCAATACCCCCGGATCACGGTCAGCGCGGCGGCGACCATGGCCTGTCGGCGCCCCTGTACCCACGCCACCGGCTCCAGGTCGAACTTACGCAACCACGGCTTTTCCATCCTGGGGTCGATGCGACAGACCAGGATGCGCCGTGACAGGTCTCGGCCCAGCGAAAGGTTGTTGCCCGTGACCAGCAGCAGGGCGCGGTTTGGCACGGCGGGCGATTCCGATTTGCCCAGCACGCGGTCGGTGTACATTGGCGCCGTCAGGGCGGTTGCGAGAGCCGCGCTCTCAAAACGGCCAATTACGTTATCCCAGAGCAAAACGCGGTCGCCGGTCCGCAACATGGCGAACAGCCGCTTGCGCGTCTCCTCGTCATCGCGCCCGGCGGTGTGCGGCCATGCCTGCGGCTCGCGCCCCGCTGCCAGGGTGCCGATTGTCTTCGCCAGGAGCGTTTTTCCGCTGCCCTGCACCGGAGCGTCAAATGCGAAGCCGGGCGCCGTGGGCAGAGCCGGCCGCGCAACGGCGGTCAGGATCGCGGCCAACAGCACACCCCAGTCGCCCGGGCCAACGAGCGGGAAGCCCGCAAACGGCGTCAACAGACAGTTGACGGCCTCGCGGACCTGATCGTGCGTCGGCGCGTCGGGCACCTCCACCAGGTCGTCGCTCGGCTCCAGTAGCAGGCCGGTTTCGGCGTCGAAACCGGGCCGATCCAGTACGGTCTTGTCCGGCCGGATGGTCGGGGCCGTGATGACGGCATCAAGCCGCTTCAGACCGCGCGCCGCACCCATGCCCACGATCATCTTGACCAGCCGTGCCGGCGGATCCTCCAGCACTTCCACCGGCTCGCCTTTGGGGATCCGGTGCCATCGCCAGAATTGCGTGATGCGGCCCAGGTGATATGTCGCCGTGTGCTCGTCCAGCGGCCGGACCTGCCCGCCCTCGACGTGGGCCAGGGTGCCGCCGAAATCGTACAGGTCAGGCGATGCGCGCATGATGCGCAGGGCCTCGTCCACCGTGGCGGACACCTGCCCCTTGACGATCTCGATTCGCGCCGGCTGGCGCACGAGTCGGTATGACATGCCACCGTGGGCGAGGCTGTACAGATGCGGCCGACTATCGATCAGATACAGCTTTCCCACGGCGCGCCGGCCGTCGTAATCCGGTTCGAGCGGATCCAGCGTGCGGACCCCGTGCCAGCGGTCGGGATCGTCCAGGGCTTGCCCCACGGTGAGGGGGTTTTCCGTGCCGTCAATCATCGCGATCAGCGGCCAATCGCCGGCCAAGGTGCGCTTTTCCAGCGCCTGGACGGCAGTGCGCCGGGCGGCCTCGCGCTCGCCCTCCGTCGCGCCCTCGGCCACCATGTCCCGCGCTCTGGCGTCGGCCCACAGAGCCGCCGCACGGTCGGCCTCGGGCTTCGCAGCGGCCCGTGCGTTGGCCTTCGCCGTGTCGGCGGCCTTGCGCACCTCGGCATCGGGATCCGGGATCGCTGCCCGCGTATCTACCACTTCGACGGCGCCAGGGATCACCACCGGCGCGCCCCGCTCCTGACGGAGCGGCGGTTCGCAGGCGGCGCCGGCTGCAAAGTCAAAACGGTTGGTCTGCCACACGCTGGCATCAATCACGGTGCGTTCCAGCCGCTGGCCCGATTGCGACACCCTGATATGTCCGTATCCGGCGGCCCATAACCGTTCGACCAGCGCGGCACCACCGCGCGGAATGTCGCTGGCGTCGGCCACCAGTATATAGAGCCGCTGGCCTCGCAGGCCGGTCAGATCCTCGCCGGTGTCGCCGTGGATGATGTGCGACGATGCGCTACACCACCAGAGCATCGCGGCATCGGCCAAGCCGGGCGCGGCGGTGCGGATTGCGGCCACCAGATCGTCGCGCGACAGCGCGGTGGCGCCGGGCGCCGGGTCATGATCTAGCATCATCACCCCAGGACCAGACGGCCAGGAAAAATGATTCAGGGTGCGAGGTAGCTGCCCGTGCGGCTGGCCAGCAGCGACCCAATCACGATGCGGCACCAGATCCACCGGGTGCCGGGCCGGCAGTCCGTAGGTCAGGGCTTGCGCCGGCCCAAGGCATAGCTCCAGGTAGGCGGCCAGGTCGTCCAGACCGCTCACAGTGACAACTTCGGCTCGCCCCCGCACCATTTGACCGGCCCCGGCCTTGACCAACTTGCCGTCGGCGTCGAGCCGGTAGGACTTGGCCAGCCGGGCCGGCTTTGCGGCCGTGATGACAGTCAGCTTCGCCAGCGACCCTTGCTTACGGTCAGCGCGAGGGGTACTATCAGCCGCATCACAGCCCGCCGCCGATGTATCCAGACCCCGGCCAGCGCCCGCCAGCGCGGCCGGGGTTTCTCCGTTTTGGGCCATGGCTTAAGCCCGCCCGCGCCGGGCCGGCGTCCGCACCGTGTGTGTGTCCAGCCACCCCGGGATCTCCGCCTCGGGGTAAAGCACCAGATTGGCGATTTTAACGCGCGGCGGATGGATCCGGGCGGTCTCCCAGCGGGTCAAGGTGCGCACAGACACCCCCAGCGTGCGGGCCAGCCCGGCGCGGGTCAGGTACGTTCGCCCCTCGATGGTAAGACGGTTTTCATCAAGCGCGGGGGCAGCATTCTCCAGGGGTGCCCCAGTGGACATCTCCGCGTGCATGGTAGTCCCTCATTGTTAGCAAGACACGTCATCCCGTGCCAATGGGGGCCATTGTGGTTCCTTTTGACGCAACCAGCAATCTATTTCAGTTTCACTCTATCAATTTATGCGTTTACGCATATTAGTACCTAATCGGAACCATTTTGACTGTCTCGACTCAGCGGCACCACCTCAGCTTCCGGCCCGGTAGCAGCGTCGATCAGGCTTCCGGCCCGCTCGGTCGCGGCCCGTAGGGCATCGTCAATCAGGTGGGCATATCGCGCGGTGGTCGCCGTCTGTGTGTGCCCCAGTAGGGCGCCGATCACGGGCAGCGACAGGCCGGCCGATGCCAGAACAGACGCGAAAGTGTGGCGAAGATCATGCACGCGCACGTTCGTCAGGCCGGCGGACAAGGTAATCCCCCGGGCCTTGGCCTCCGCCTGGACGGCGGTCCAGGTCGGCAGCTTCCCGTCCGTCGTCAGGTCGGCCACCAGCCGGCCGGCTTCGGTGTCCACGCGCGCGTCCCACATGGCGATGGTGGCGCGTTGGGTTGCGCTCGCCCATGCCTTCTTCACGTCCATCAGGTGCGCGTCGGCACCCTCGCCGGGGAACAGGTAGGCGGCGCCTCCATCCTGTCGCGCCCGGATGTCGGCCAGCAGGGCGCGCGCAGGCGCCGACAGCGGGATCCGGTGCGTCTTCTTCTGTTTTGTGTGAGCAGATGGCTTGGTCCAGACACCGGCCGACAGGTCGAATTGATCCCAGGTTGCGGACAGGACTTCACCACGGCGGGCGCCGGTCAGCAAAAGAAGGCGGATGGCATCCGCGCTCCGGCGGTCTTGCAGTCCGTGCAAGGCGTCCGACAGGTGCGCCAGTTCAAGCGGGGAAAGAAACCGCTCGCGGCGGTCTTCGTGGTTCCGCTCGATACCCTTGCAGGGGTTGGGGCCAGTGCGCAATCCCTCCTTCCCGGCCCAATTCATCATCTTGGACAGCACGGCCACCAGCCTGTTCGCCCGGTAGGGCGCGCGCGCGGACACCTTTCGATGCAGGGCAGCGATATCCCGGTATGCCACATCCTCAGCCTTCATCCTGCCGAGGGCGGGCCGGGCCAGGTCATCCAGCATCCGGGCATATTCGGTTGCGGTAGCAGGCCGGTTGCGGGGTAGCACCTCAGCCTTGAAGCGGTCGATCAGCACGCCCACGGTCGGCGCCTCACGCTCCGCTTCCACTGCGGCCAGGGGATCGTTCCCCAGGTCGATTTCCCGCTTCAGCCGCTTGGCTTCGTCCCGGGCGGCGGTCACGGTCCAATCCGGATATTGCCCTATGGTCAGGCGGCGTTGTCGTCCCGAAGCTCTGTAGTCCAGCACGAATGCCCGGACGCCCTTGGCGGTGATCCTCACACCGAAGCCTCGCACGGTGGCGTCCCACACGATCCTGTTCCCCGTCTCCGGGGGCACCAACGCCTTGACAGCTTTATCCGTGATGCTCTCGGCCATCGCTTTACCCCGATCTCGTGTCAGCACTGTGTCAGTGCCAAAAGCGGCTATCCGATGGCGTTAAGTGTCTCTCGCTGTCAGTCGGTTGTCAAATTATGTCCTTGTTTATATGATGGAAAAATACGCGACGGGCCTCTGACACGCGGATTTCCTAGGGTTCGTGGCGTGCCTTGGAATAGACTTTTAATCAGCGGGTCGCGCGTTCGAGTCGCGCCGGGCTCACCATAGTTTCCCTTGAATTTCAAGGGCTTGAAGAAAGGCTGGTGTCCCAAAGCATCAGCCTTTTCTTTGATCGGGACACCGCTGGGACACCAATGCGCCGATAAAGCACCTGTGCTAGATGGAGGATGACATGGCTAAAGACCTTACTCCGACAAGCGGGGCAGGCTCGAATCAGCTAGATGTTCTTCGGGATGATCCGCAAAACGATGTCAAATTTGTGAGGAAGGGAGGCGTGGAGCGGGAGCATATAAAAACTCCTGAGGGCAATGTCCTTTCGCGCGAGACCACAGTTGGGGGACTGCTCCAGACCGCAGTTGTTTATAATGGGGCCGATTCTTCATCGACCGACCAGGATCAAGCGATTCGGGATCTTCGGGTGCGACAGAAGAAAACGCAGCAGGAAATTGCCGATATCCTTGGGATAGACCAATCGACGGTCTCTCGCCGCCTGAAGGCACTGGGCATCTCCTAGAGTGCTCTGATCTCGGGTTGAGTCGCGTGGGATTCCCAAGGATCACGTTTTATGATTCAACGGGCTGACCGTCAGGAGGTCGGCCGGGATGGGAAAGCCGTATTCGAGTGATTTGCGCGGGCGCTTTGTGGCGCTTCTGGAAGACGGCCTTTCAGCCAGTGCTGCGGGCGCGCACCTGTTGGCCCGTCATGGCATCACGCGCAAAAAAAAGACACTGGTCGCCTCTGAACAAAAGCGCGAAGACATTGTCGAAGCGCGGATGCGATGGCGTAATGGAATGACGGATCTTAATATCGGGGCGTTGGTCTTCATCGGCGAAAGTGGTTTTGATACGAAGATGACCCGTTTACGCGGGCGTTCCAAGCGGGGCCAACCCTGCATTGATTCGGTTCCCCGCGGACATTGGCATAACAATACCTTTATCGCGGGCCTGCGCTCTGAGCGTGTGGACGCTCCCATCCTTTTACCTGGTGCCATGGATGGCGACGCGTTCGCAACGTGGGTCGAGCAAGCCCTGGCCCCGACTTTGGCCGCCGACGACATCGTGATTTGCGACAATCTCAACGTCCATAAGAACGCCGCTGCTCGACGGGCCATCGAAGCGTGCGGCGCCACGCTGTCCTTCTTGCCCGCCTATTCCCCCGACCTCAATCCCATCGAAATGCTCTTCGCCAGAATCAAGGCCGTCGTCAGAGCGATGGCGCCCCGGGATTTCGATGCTCTCTGCACGGCTGTAGCTGCTCTCCGAAACAAGCCGTGCTACAGTCGCCGGTCTTTTTTTGGTGGACCTTGATCAGCTGTAGCTGCTCTCCGAAACAAGCCGTGCTACAGTTTTAGCCTTTCGGCCTGGACATGCGTATGCGCTGTAGCTGCTCTCCGAAACAAGCCGTGCTACAGTCGGAGGTTCGAACCCTCTTGCCCCGACCAAGCTGTAGCTGCTCTCCGAAACAAGCCGTGCTACAGTCCACCCCCTCCCACCTCCTTGATTTCGCTTTGTTTTCCGGGGGTAGGGTGACGAAAAACCGGAGCAAAACGGCTCAAAACAGGGCCAGTTGCTCCGGTTTTTTCTCGGTCGGACGCGGTGCCGCGCCTTCGAAGTTGCGGGTCAGACCGTATTGCTTGTCGGTCAGGAACAGCATGCTGACCAACCCCATGGGCGGGGCCTGGGCGCCCAGGCGGTCGGCGGCGGCCTCGGCCTTGGCCCGGCTGTCGAAATAGCGCACATACACCGACCACTGCTTCATGACAAAACCCTCGTCTTGCAGAAGGTGCCGATACCGGTTGGCGGCCCGGCGTTCCGCCTGGGACCCCACCGGCAGATCGAAGAGAACAACCAGCCACATGCTGCGATACGCCGAAACGCCTCCCTGACGCAGCCCGCGCCGCTCGCGGGTGCGCAAACTGACCAACCGACGGACTTCCGGTTCAATCATCGAGATCCAGCCTTTCCTGCCGCACGATTTCCCAGGCATCGGGCAACCAGAGACGGGAACGGCGCCCCTGGAACACCTCGACCAGCGACTGGGCGATGCCAATCAGCACCCGGACCACGGGCACCACCCCCTGGTCGGTGGGAAGGCCCGCCGTGGTCAGGGCCACCAGGGCCGCCTTGCGGGTGGGATCAAGGGGACCGGCCCAGGTGTCGCCATGACGGTGGACCTCCTCGTCCACCAGGGGGCGGAAGGGTTCCATGAGGTCGTCGGCCAACTGGAAGGGATCACGCTTGCCGGCATGAAAGATCCCCAGGCTGGGGTGCAGGCCCACGCCCACGATCGCCCGCGCCGCCGCCGCCCGCAGCACCGTGTAGCCATAGTTCAACGCGCCGTTGGGCCCGCCACCTTCGGGATCGCGCCGGAATGCCGCCCCCATCAGGGCCGGCCAATACACCCGCGCCGCCTGGAGTTTATCCGTTTCACGTTGAAACGGACAAACTCTGGATCCCTTTGTTTGAGTTTGTCTTTTCGGGAAAAGCGGTGCCCACTTTTCCCTGACAAACTCCAGGCCTCGACGTTCTCGGGATCGCCGGAACGCACCCGGCCGGCCAGGGTGCGCAGCCGGGCCACGTCGGGCTTGCCCGCACGCTCCAGCACCGCCGCCTAGAGCATCGTGCGTTAAACCTGATCCAGGCACGATGCTCTAAGCATTTGTTTTTACGTTCGACTTATCCGAAAAGCGGTTCCCACTTTTCGGGTCTCACTCTAGGCGCGGATCTTGGCGCCCACGACCTGCTTCCAAAGACGCTTGGTCACGGGCAGCGCCGCCGTGGTTTGCGCCGCCAGCCGGTCGGCCTGCTCGAAGTGCCCCACCACCGGCACGCAGCAGGCCACCGGCAGGTGGTTGCTCCCGCACACCACCAGGGGAATCCCCTCCTCGGCTAGGCGGGCCACCAGCGCCGCCGACACCATGGCCCCGTGCCCGTGCACCACGATCGACTGGATATCGGACAAGGGCACCAGACCCAGCGGCCCCTCCGGTCCCGCCACCGCCAGCCGCTGGTGGGACAAGGTCAGGATCCGGCCGTCGCCGGCAATATCCACGACTCGCCACACGGCCCCCTCCCCTCGTTCAATTGCCCACCGGTGGCTTCCATTTCAAAACCCCGCCCGGCGTCAGAAAGACAGGAACCGGGCGGGCCGCGAAAAATTTATCCCGGCTTTTAAAACGAACGCGCGTTTGCTTCGGCACTTCCTTGGGACCGCGCGGTTCCTGGACGGGCAAGCATTCGATATCAATGGTTTTCATGTCTCCAGAAAACGAGGCCAACCGGTAAATTGCGCGTTCCCGCCCCAAAAATTCTCTTCCTCGTCGTCGCTCCGCAAGGAAGGAGGGGTCATTTCGACAAGATCCCCCTGTTGAAGCGTGAACAAAAGATGACCTCCCAAACGCCTCCATGTCGGAACGAATCGGGTATCGTTCGCATCCAAGGTCGTGATGACCTCAAGATCGGGGCTCCCATCAAGGCGCTTGAAGCAAACCAGGGCATGATTGCTACCCGTTACATACGAAACACACGGGCGCCCATCCTTGTTCCTCCGCAGCACCCGCACCTTTTGGTGCTCAACCCGGGTGAAGCGGTATTGTTTGGCTTGCTTCAGCACCTCGGCCACCGCCTCGCGGGCCAGAAGGGGGCCGGATTTGGGCTTGCCTTTGTCGTCCAGGGTTTCGGCGGCCCTGTCCCAGGCGGCCAGCAGCGCTTCTTGCAGCTGGGTGTTGGCCCGCTCCAGGTTGCCCAGGGCGGCCAGCGGGGCGTCGCTGGGGTCGGTGGCCTTCTGGCGGCCCCACCACACCGGCCGCCCCGCCTTCACCGCCGCCGCCAGGGCCGCGCGCGCCGGGCCCCCGATCCCCAGGCGCTCCTCCAAACGTTCCTGAAAAGCCGCCCGGTCCTTGCATGGCGCCCCCAGGGCGGCCACCTCCTGGCGGGCCAGGGTCACGAACAGGCCGGGCCGGTCCGGGTTTTCGCAGATCACGCCCAGTTGCGTTTGCTTGTGCAGGGCCCCCTTGGGATCATGATCGGGCTTGCGGGTCACACGGGTGGGCTGCTCGGGCGTGAGCGTGGTCAGGAAGGCCTTGACCCGGGGGGAGAAATCCGGGCGCCAGCAAAACCCGGCCGGCGCCGCGTCCCCAACACCCCGACGAATCCCGGCCAGCACGGTGGCCGCGTCCTCGCCCGCCACGCCGCGCGCGCTCAGGGTTTGCAGGCGCTGCACGTCGGAGCGGGTCACGCACCCGGCCACGATGGCATCCAGCAGATGATGGCGGTCATCCCAGCGGATCTTGCCCCGCGCCCGCACCCGTTCCGCCAGGGCCTTGGCGTGCTCGGCGCGCGCGGCTTCGTCGGCCGGGGGATCGCCCTGGGGCGCGAACAGGTCGGGATCCAGACGCCCTTCGTCAATCATGATCTCGCGGATCAGGGTCGAGCATCCCCACTGCCGGCGCAGCTGGGCGGTGATGGCCCCGTTCAAACACAGCACATCGCTTTCCCGGGGCACCAGACGGGCCAGATACGCGCGCGCGAGCTTGCCCACGTACCGGGTGTCGTTCAAGAAACGCTCCTGGAAGCGCTCTTGCCCGCGCACCCGCTCCAGGGCATCGGGCTCGAAGCGCCACAACGACCCCGGCCGGTCTTCCTGCACCTGCTTCAGAAGGTGGGCGTAATCCCGATCCCGGCCATCCCCCCGGGGAAAACGGGGGTAGAACGCCGCGTGCGGGGCCCGTTTACCCTTGAAGGCGTTCACCTCGCGCAAGCACAAGGCCAGATTGCCCATGCGGTCGTCCATGGTCTCGGCCCAGGGCAGGATGTGATCGACCTCGACCACGCCCCGCCCCAGGTCTTCCAGGCTGATTTCCTGCCCGGTATACAGGCACTTGTGCTTTTGCCACTCCCACAAGCGCATCATCTTCAAGGCGTCACGGGTCGCCGGCAGGCCCTGGCTGATCAGCATCTCGGCCCGGCGGTCGTTTTCCTTTTGCCGGGCCTGGTTTTCCTTTTCCTGGGCTTCGCGTTCCTCGATGCTTTTGTGCATGTCGCGGGCCAATTCCAGGCCGATCCGGTCGGGGGGGCCGTAGCGCTTCAGGAACTCGTTCGCCACCACCCGCAGCCGGTTCAAGGCCACGTGCACCACCGGGTTGGGCACGCGGCCAAAGCGCTTTTCCGGGGGATCGCCGGGTTCCCCGGTCCCGCCCATGCACGCCTCGGGCAGGACTTCGCCGTAGTAGGGCAAGGGAGCCGTGCGCGGCGGCCTGTCTTCCTCGGGCGTGCCCAGGGCATCGCGCAGGCCGGCGCGGCGCACCGCTTCCGACACCGGGATCACCTCGGCTTGCATCTGCTCGATGATGTGGCGCGTGGCCGTTGCCCCGGCCGCCGAATATCCCTGCGGAACCCGGGCCTGGGCCAGCGCGGCGGCCACCGGAGCCTCCAGCCCGAATTCGCCTTCCAGAACCTCCGTCAGCTCTTCCCGGTCATCGACGGTGCGCAGAAGACAGGCCAGACGGTCGCGCTCGGCCAGGCTGGCCCCGTGCCACAGGTCATGGGCGCCGGCCTCACGGAACGCCTTGGCCAGGGCGTGGCCCGCGATCCGGGCCTCGGTCTTGCGGCCCTTGCCGGCCTTTTTGGCCGCCGCTCCCGCGGCAACCTCCAGCCCCAGAACCGGCGCCTCGGCGCTCCGGCCCAGCTTCAACCAGGCGCGCACCTTGGCCGCCGTCAGGTCTTCGCCGGCCAGGGCCTTGTCGCGCAGCCCGTCGCGCTGGGCCAGGGTCAGCGGTTCCTTCGTGCCGGTGATCGGATCGGTCAGGGTGACGAGATGCGCGATTTCCTCCAAAATCCGCTTGGTCTGGAACAGGTCCGAGGCCAGGGGAAGCCGGTCCTCGATCGCGCCATCCGGGCCGCGCACCCGATAGCGACATTTCCCGACCCTGGGCCCGTCCGTGGTTTCCTCGTGGAAAATCAGGCCGAAAAGGCTGGCGCGCGTTTCCGCCGTCAGGCCCGGATGAAAAGAAGCCTGGGCCTCCAGCAGCCGCCGGGCCTCGTCTTGCATCATCCGCCGGGTGAACACGGGCGTATCGGGCGTGTGCCTGGATTGGCGGGTGGGGTTCCCGCGCTCCTCCTCGCGGCGCAACCATTGCCCCGGGGTGGCCGGCTCGCCCTGCCCCAACTCGCGCCCCAGGGCCGCCAGCAGATCCTGGGTCCGGCGCGCGGCGGCGGCCATGCCTTCCGGCGACTCCGGATCCGCCTTGGCCTTTTTCGCCCCCCTGCCCTTTTTCACGTCCTGGGGCGTGCCCGCCTTGGGGTCGGGTTCCGGGGCGTCGTCGGGACGGGCATCCCGCAAACCCCGACTCAGGCGCCGGCCGCGATTGCGGGCCAGGTGCATCAACGCCCGCCCCAGGTCCTCGGGCGACAACGCGACCTCAAGCCCCAGGGCACGCGGACGCACCCGCGACAGGCCGCCGTTGGCGTGGCCCTTGCGCACCGTCTCGTCGTCGGGCACCACCTGATCGAAGCCAGGATCCAGGCCCAGGTTTTGCACCAGCGCCGCCTTCAACGTCGCCAGTCGCCGGCGCCGGCGCTGGTTTTGCCTGCGCATCGAGCGGAACAGCCGCCGCTCCACCGCGCCGGTGGGGGCGTCGTACACATGCGCCACCCCGTCCACGATTTCTTGCGGCTGGCCCGCCTCGTCCAGGTCCAAAACGGCGAAGCCCAGGCTGGCCACGCCAACGTCGATACCCCATCCAAGACCCATGGCCGTTCCCTTCGATATTTTCATCAAAGGGTTGACGGTACCTTTAAAACGCCTTTAACTGGAAGATGCTGCTTCGGAGAGCGGCTACAGTAATCCCGGCCCTTCGGGGCCGTGGGGACAAATGGGGCCAGGCGTCACATGCGTCTGGCCCTTTGTCGTCAACCGCGCCCCCGGCCCCTTCGGCGTGATAAAATGCGCTTGCCTCTTTCCCTGGCCGCGATCCCTCCCTATAGTAAGAGGGCCGGTGCAAGCCGGCTATGACACTAAACCCCACGCGGAATAAGCGTTGCGGACCCGGGGGCGGTACCCGGCGCCTCCACCAGTCCCGATCCCTTGGGCCCCATCCCTTGGAATCGGCCTCGGGGGCGAAATAGGATCGACGTGCGTGGTAAAGGCCTGGGTTGTGTTCGGCATGGTACCACCGTTATCGGACCAACTCTGACAAGTGCCAACGATAACGTTGAACTTGCCGCTGCGGCCTAAAAATCCGTAAGCGCGGTTCGGGGGGGCACCGGGCAACAGAAGCCCCCCCACTTCTCCCCCTGCTCTCCAAACAAGAACCCTGCTCCCTCGGAGCCCTGCCCCTCGCGCATGGGCGCCCCGAAAAAGCAGCGCGCCGCCCCATTCTTTAGGCCCAGGCGGCTCGACCTTTCGACTCTTCTCTGATCGCTTCCTTTCTCCCACCTGCTGCAAGCCCAGCCTTACGGCCATGCGTCCGGGAGATCGTGCCATGCGCAAAATGCAAAGCGCGGGCCATGAGCCCGGTTGCGCTTGGAGAGCCAGACGCTATGCTGGGGACAGGCCCGGACAGGCCCGGGGGATCCCAGGGGAGAAACGCTCCCGTTTGGGAAACCGTGGCATGCCCCGCCCTGCTTATTCGTTCATAGGGACCCCAAGGAGCGCCCGTGGAAGACCGGATCACCCACTTTGCCTATGACCAGATGGTTGAGAGTGCCCTGAAGGGCGTGGTGCGCGAGGCGCTTGACGTGACCGCGCGTCAGGGGCTGCCCGGTGCCCATCATTTCTACATCACCTTCCGCACCAATTACCCGGGCGTTCAGCTGGCCCCCCGCCTCAAAAGCCAGCACCCCGAGGCGATGACCATCGTTTTGCAAAACCAGTTCTGGGACCTGGTGGTCGAGCCCGACCATTTCGAAGTCAGCCTGTCGTTCGGCGGCCGGCGCGAACGCCTGGTCATTCCGTTCCGGGCGGTTTCCACCTTTGCCGATCCGCACGCGACGTTCAGCCTTCAGTTTTCGGTTCCGGGCGGCCCGGCTGCCTCCGAAGTGCCCGAAAACGGGGTCGGGGACGACGATACCCTGCCCGAAGGGGCCTTGCTCACGCCCGGCCTGGTGTTCACCGACGAGGCTCCGGGCGACGCCACGCCGCCCTTGGCATCCACCCCGGCCGAGGGTAGCCCCGGCAATATTATTACGCTGGACCGCTTCCGCAAGAAACCTTGAGCGTTCGCGTCCACGGCCCCCTGGTTGTTGATCGCGCCCCCGGTTTTTCCGGGGCGACGGCAAGGGAGGGCCTACCCTCATATCCTTCGGGAGAGACCGGCATGATTGATCCCGCCTTCGCGGAAATGTTCCCCCTGGCCGCCGACACCACCGAGTACCGTCGGGTCGAAGGCACCGAAGGTCTGGTTGGCGAAGAAACGTTTCGCGGTTCCCCCATGCTGGTGGTCAAGCCCGAAGCCCTGAGCGTTCTCGCCAAAACGGCCTTCCGCGATATCGCCCACCTGCTGCGCCCGGCGCATCTGGCCCAGGTGCGCGCGATTTTCGACGACCCCGAGGCATCGGCCAACGACCGCTTCGTGGCCCTGGAACTGCTGAAGAACGCCAACATCGCGGCCGGCATGGTGCTGCCCATGTGCCAGGACACCGGCACCGCGATCATCATGGGCAAGAAGGGGCAGCGGGTGTTCTCGGGCGACGACGACGCCCTGGCGCTCAGCGAGGGCGTGGCCCAGGCCTATGGCGAGTTCAATCTGCGCTATTCGCAGATGGCGCCACTCACCATGTACGACGAGGTCAATACCGGCAACAATCTGCCGGCCCAGATCGATTTGTACGCAACCCCAGGTAATGCCTACAAGTTCCTGTTCATGGCCAAGGGCGGCGGCTCGGCCAACAAGGTCTACCTGTACCAGCAGACCAAGGCCCTGCTGAACCCGGAATCCTTGCTGCGCTTCGCCGACGAACAGATCCGCACCCTGGGCACCGCCGCCTGCCCGCCCTATCACCTTGCCGTGGTCATCGGCGGCACCAGCGCCGAAACCTGCCTGAAGACGGTCAAGCTGGCCAGCGCCCACTACCTCGACGGCCTGCCCACGGCGGGGTCGTCCACCGGCCATGCCTTCCGTGACCTGGATCTGGAAGAGCGCATCTTGGACCTGACCCGCTCCTTGGGGTTGGGGGCCCAGTTCGGCGGCAAGTACTTCTGCCACGACGTGCGGGTGGTGCGCCTGCCCCGTCATGGCGCCAGCTGTCCGGTGGGCATCGGGGTTTCGTGCTCGGCCGACCGTCAGGTGGTGGGCAAGATCACCCGCGACGGCGTGTTCCTGGAGCACCTGGAAACCGATCCCGCCCATTACCTGCCCGACGTGCGCACCGACCGCCTGTCGGACGAGGTCGTGCACATCGATCTGTCGCGGCCCATGGACGAAATCCGGCGCACCTTGTCGCAGTATCCGGTGCGCACCCGGGTTTCGCTGAGTGGCCCCATGATTGTCGCGCGCGACATCGCCCACGCCAAGCTGAAGGAACGCCTGGACCGGGGCGAGGATCTGCCGGACTACTTCAAGAACATGGCGGTGTATTACGCCGGACCCGCCAAAACGCCCCAGAACTACGCCTCGGGCTCGTTCGGGCCGACCACGGCCGGACGGATGGATGCCTATGTGGATCTGTTCCAAAGCCGGGGCGGTTCCATGGTGATGATCGCCAAGGGCAACCGCTCGACGGCGGTCACCGAGGCCTGCAAGCGTCACGGCGGGTTCTATCTGGGGTCGATCGGCGGCGCCGCGGCCCAGCTGGCCCTGAACAGCATCCGCAAGGTTGAGGTGCTGGAATATCCGGAACTTGGAATGGAAGCGATCTGGCGCATTGAAGTAAAAGACTTCCCCGCATTCATCATCGTCGATGACAAGGGCAATGATTTCTTCAAGCAACTCTAAGGAGCCGATCCTGCCCGCGTGCGGGCGGGAGGATCTCCGTCGGGCGCGCTTGGTGCAGGCCCTCCTGCCCCTGTTGCGCGCCACCCTGGGGACGGTAGAGGTCTGTGACATGACCGACGCCACGGGGTTTTACCTGGATGGAGTGCTGTTCGGCCTGGTTTCGGGCGGACGCCTCCATTTCCGGGTCGATTCCGGCAATCGCACCGAATACGACGCCTGGGAACGGGAGGCCACCCCCGAGGCGGGCCTGTTTGGCGCCCCTCTCATGTCGGCTGGCCTCAAGTTCCGGGCGGTCCCCCCGTTCGTGCTGGACGACGAGGACCGGATGGCCGAGTGGGGCCGCAAGGCGTTCGAGGCGGCCAAGCGCGCCCGCAAGGCCGCCGGATAGGGGGCTCTCCCCCTGATTCTTCCCTCTTTCCTCCCCCTTTGAGCTTTTTTCGCCAATCCCTAGGAGCCTGGCAGACCCATGGACAATGTCGTCGCGGACCCGATGGTGCGCAAGCGATCGGTAACAATCGCCGGTCACCGCACCAGCGTGTCTTTGGAGGAACCTTTTTGGGAGGCCCTCAAGGAGCTGGCCCGCCGGCGCGGGATTTCGGTCAACGACTTGGTCACCGACATCGACGCGCAGCGCTCCGGCAACCTGTCGAGTGCGATTCGCATCCACGTTCTGGCCGCGTACCGCGCTCCGGACACGATGGCCTCCTGATCTTCCCTTGGAGCATCGTGCGTTGGCCCGGAGCCAGGCACGATGCTTTCACTCTTTGTTTTTGTGTTCGACCTATCCGAGAAGCGGTTTCCCCTCTTCGGGTCTCCCCCTAGAGTTCGTCAGGGAAAAGGGGGCAGCGCTTTTCCCGAAACAACAAACTCAAACAAAGGGATCCGGAGTCTGTCCGCTTCACCGTGAAACGGACGGACTCTAGCGCTTTTTGGCCCGGCCCCCGGGGAAAGCGGCGCGAAAACGCCCCCATCCCCGGGGACCCCCTTCTTGTTTTCCCTTGAAACCGGGGCATTGCGTTTCGTTTTCGTCTTGTATCGGATCGCCCTCCCCCATGCGGCGGGAAAACGAAAATTTTTCAGTTTTATCCATAAAAATTAAAGAATAATTCTTCCATGTTGTTTAATCCTTCTTTAGGGAATAATATGTTTAGTAGAAGGGCAGGGACCAGAGTCCCGCTGGACTCAGGTGTGGCCCGGGTGAAATCGCATCAGGCAGGGGCTTTCGTGCGGTTTCCCCGACAAGACGCAAGGAGGCGATCATGCCTCGGATCCATTATTCTTTCTCCCAGCACATGACGGCGTTTGTTGCCGTGATCATGCTCAGCGCCCTGATGGCCGGCGCGCTTCAGATGGGGGAGGCCCGCCTGGGAGGCGGCTTGCAAACGCCTTTGGCCGGAACCCTGGGCGGCATCCAGGCCCCTTCGTCCCCCGAGTGGGGCAACACGGTTTTGCGCCTGTCCGGCCTGCACTGAAGTCGGTCCGTTTCACGGTGAAGCGGACAGACCCGACGCCCGTTTGATCGAGCGTGTTTTTCGGGAAAAGCGGTGCCCACTTTTCCCTGACAAACTCCAGAGCACCGTCCCCGGATCCGGTTCAACGCACGGTGCTTCAGAAATCCGTCGGCTTCGGACGGGAGCGGACGGACAGGGCGAGGCATTTGCTTGGCCGTGCCTTTCTGGGAAAAGCGGTCCCCGCTTTTCCCAGATAAATTTTCAAGCCCCCCACGCATCGGGAACAATCCTTGAAAATCCGGGATCAGGGGTTGTCCTGGACGATCCCAGCCTTGCGGGCGACCTTCAACCAAAGCGGAAATTCCTGCAAGAGGCGGTCGTAAAAGGCCTCGTCCGAAAGATCGTGAAGATCGTCAATGGCAAAAAATCCGCAATTATCAATCCCTCCCTGACCAAGGGTATCGAGCTGCTCCAGAACTCCATAGTTTTTTCCGCCGAGCCCCATGAACTGCCAGAACAACGGCCGAGACGAGGAGTTGGTGATTAATTCTTTGATTTCCCTGTTTTTACGAACTCCGCCATCGCTCACAAAGAGAATATAAATCGGGAGCCGGCTGGGATCCTTTTCATAATGATCGAGGACATCGCGCATGATGGGCGGCTCATCGTTAGCCCCGCCCACCCAGGCCCGCCACCCTCCGTTCGCGTGAGCCACGTAATCGCGGCAATTGGCCAGGGACATGGGGGGAAGACGCGTCTGGCGATCATCGAACGCCCACACATCCAAGGCCCCATCGTCGTCGAAGCGCAGCGCCAGGGGTAAAAGGCGATCAAGCAAGGCCTGGATTTTTCCTTCCTTGTACTGCTTTCGCATGGAGCCCGTGGCGTCCAGGACAAGCCCGACCCGGGCGCGCAAGGAGGCAAGCCCGGTCTTTTCCAGGCTCACGCTCACTTTCTTGGTCAGGTTCACAAGATGAGGGGCCTCGGCCGCCACGCGTTTTTCCAGGGAAACCCTCGACGTGTCTGGCCTGCTTTCCTCCGCCACGACTCCCCCGAAATGCCGGACCACGGCATCCAGGCCGCCGTTGAAGCCCTGAGCGGAAAGGCCTATCCGCCAGTTCCCATCCTTGCGATAAATCTCGGCCAGCATCAGCGCCCGTTCCTGGGCGAACGTCGCGCCTGAAAAGTCGAAGCGGGACTCGTGGCCCGGAGCCTGGATCACAAGGGATCCCGCCGTCACGTCGTGAAACACGCCGGGACCGTCCACGGACAACACCAGGACAAGGCGTTTCAACGAGGAGGGCAAGCGGGCCAGACTCACCTCCACGCGATCGTTTTCCAGCCGGAGGCCGCCGCACGGAGAGACAGGCTGATTGAAAAAAATCATGTACCGGTCGTCGCTCAGCCGCTCCTGGTCGTCGAGACCGAAGACCGAGGCGTCCACCCCAAGGCCCTGGACCTTCCAGGCCAGGGAAAAGGGGGACGCTCCCACCAGGGTCTCCAGCGGAAGGCGTTGTCCACGAGACAGTATCATTTCTCCCTCTCCGTGTTTTTTCTTCTTCAACGCATTTTAGGCGCTGTTTTCTCTTTTTTGAAGAAAAACAAGGGTGGCGGGAGGGTCAGGCGCGCGCCGCGCGACGACATCACAACCGAGACCGCGCCCCGCCGTTTGGTGCGCATCTCTTTGTTTAAGTTTGTTTTTTCGGGAAAGACGGTGTTCCCCTTTCCCTGACAGCCCTGAACCGGGTGAGAGTCAAAACGGCGGGGGACTTTGCTGGCGGGGAAAGGCTTACGACGGCCCGGCGCACCACCCCTGCCGGGCCTTTCCGTCGTAGGGGCGGCCCAGGCCTTCGTTGAGCAGCACGGTTGTGGCGTCGCGTCCGTCGGAAAGCATGATGCGCGCCACAACACGCCCGGCATATTTGCCCTCGCGCACATCCGTCAGGGTGACGGAAGTGCCCAGCAGCTCTTGCAGGCGATCGCGGGCCGCCTGGGCGGCTTCTTTTTCCGCCTCGCATTTCCCCCGGATTTCCGGTGTGTCGATTCCATCCAGCCGCACGCTGGTGCGAACGGTCAGGCCGGGCCAGGGATAGGCATCGACGGTTACCGTGTCCCCGTCGTAAACCTCGACGACAACGGCGGGAATGGCGCCAGGGGGCGGCAGATAGGCCACCTGCTGCTCGCCCTGCGCCGCGCGCGCGGGAGAGAGCAGTGCAAAAAGGGCCCAGATCGCGGCCAGTCGGGTCAGTGTGGTTTTCATGGTCAATACATTTGATATCGACCCGAACTTTCAAGAGGGTTAACACACCCCAGGACCGCTTCGCCTTTGCTCCCACATGATCACCCCGGGCGTTTTCAAGGGGGCCTCCGGCGAGAGAGCGTTTTGCGAGCCAATACGCCCGACCGGTTGCCCTGGGTCGGCTTGAAACGAAGGAAAACCATCATGTCCGATGATGAAATCGAGGAGCTGAGACAGCGCTTCCTTGATGAAATGGGGGATGACTTTGTCCCCGACGAGGTCAGCCCCGGCAGCTTCGGGTGCCACGAAGCCCTGCACATGGCTGATTTCCTGATGGAATCGGTGGATCGAAGCCTTCTCGGGCACCCTGCCGTCGTGCAAAACCCCGCGTGGTTCGAGCTGGCCTACAAGGCGCATCAGGCTTTGTTCCAGCTTTATCAAGACATCGGAATCGCCCATCTTGAGGCAGACGATGACGAGCCACCGCCCGAGGGCGCCGGGACTCCCTGACGGAGCCCCCTTCCCGCTCCCTCCCTTCGCGATCAGGCCGGGCGGGCGGAGACGGCAAGGTCCTCTCCGCCGCCTCCAGCCAAGGGGTAGCCCAGGGGGTGGGTGCGCCTCTTCGCGCTTGTTTCACGCCTCCGAAGCGGTTTTGTCGTCGCCCCGGGGCGGGGGGTCGGGCACCGGCTGACGCGCGCGCGGGGTGTCGTCCTCGGCCCACGGGCCGGGGGCTTCCAGCCAGCCGGCCAGATCGGTCAGGGCGCGGCGCGAGACACCCAGCTTGCGCTCGCGCCCCTTGGGCACCCGGGGTTTGGCGCCGGGCCGGGCGATGACCGGATCAAGCGGCGGAAACAGACCGAAGTTGATGTTCATGGGCTGGAAGGTTTCGGCGTCGGCGCCCCCGGTCACGTGACCCAAAAGCGCGCCCAGCGCGGTGGTGGCGGGCGGCAGGGCCAGATCCAGCCCCAGGGCCTCGGCGGCGGCGAAGCGCCCGGCCAGCAGCCCGATGGCGGCGCTTTCCACGTAGCCCTCGCAGCCCGTGATCTGGCCCGCGAAGCGCAGGTCGGGCCGGGTTTTCAAGCGCAGCCGCCCATCGAGCACCAAGGGCCCGTTCAGGAACGTGTTGCGATGCATGCCGCCCAGGCGGGCGAACTCGGCATGCTCCAGGCCGGGGATCAGGCGCAGCACCGCCACCTGCTCGGCATGGCGCAGGCGGGTCTGGAAGCCCACGATGTTGTAAAGCGTGCCCAGGGTGTTGTCCTGGCGCAACTGCACCACGGCATGCAGGCGCTGTTCCGGCGCGCGGGGATCGCGCAGGCCCACCGGTTTCATGGGCCCGAAGGCCAGGGTTTCGCGCCCGCGCGCCGCCATGACCTCGATCGGCAGGCAGCCGTCGAAATAGGGCGTGCCCTCCCACTCGCGGGTCGGCGTCACCGCCGCTTCCAGCAGGGCGTCCACGAAGGCGTCGTATTGCTCGCGGCTGAGACCGCAATTGATGTAGTCGCGGCCGTCCCCCTTGTCGTAGCGCGACTGGAACCAGGCCTTTTCGAAGTCGATGCTGTCGCGGTGGACAATGGGGGCGATGGCATCGAAAAAGGCCAGGCTTTCGGCCCCCGTCACCGCCTGGATGGCCTGGGCCAGGGGGTCGGCGGTGAGCGGACCGGTGGCGATGATCGCCGGGCCCGGGGGCAGTTCGGTGACTTCGGCGCGTTCGATACGCACGGCCGGATGGGCTTCCAGGGCCTGGGCGATGACCTGGGAAAAGCCGGCGCGATCAACCGCCAGCGCCCCGCCCGCCGGCACCTTGGTGGCCTCGGCCGCCGTCAGGATCAGCGAGCCGGCGCGGCGCATTTCCTCGTGCAGCAGGCCCACGGCGTTGAACAGGGGATCGTCGCCGCGCAGGGAATTGGAGCACACCAGCTCGGCCAAATCCCCGGTGCGATGGGCCGGGGTGGCGCGGTGCGGGCGCATTTCGATCAAGGTCACGGGAACGCCGGCGCGGGCCAGTTGCCAGGCGGCTTCGCACCCGGCCAGGCCGCCTCCGACCACGGTCACGGGCAATGGGTTTTCCAGGGAAGAAATGACGGCTCTCCACGAGATAAAGGGATGCGACCACCACGGGCCAGGCCCCTATCATAGGCCCATGGCCCCGCCGCGCGCGCCCTTTTTCACCCCCCCAGGCTTTTCAGCATGATTTCGCCCCCCAAGACCAGCAGCCCCCCATAGAACAGGCGCCGGAACAGGGCCTGGGGAACCCGGGCCCCCAGCCACGCCCCCGCCGCCATGCCCGCCACCGCCGGCACCACCGCGAGCGTTGACCAGCCCAGGGACGCAAAAGGAAGGCGGTCGTGCGCGGCCAGGGCCAGCGCGAGGGCGGCGCTCGCGGTGGTGAAGGCAAGGCCCAGCGCCTGAACCAGCCGGGGCCGATCCAAGGACAGGCTGGCCAGGTAGGGAACCGACGGCAGCACGAAAACGCCGGTCGCCCCGCTGGCAAGGCCGGTCAGAAGGCCCATGACCAGGCCCACCGCGATCGGAACCGGGCCACGGGTCGCGCGCACCCGGGGCAACCGGACGCCCCCCAGGCCCACCAGCGCGTACACCACCAGGATTCCCCCCAGGCCGGCCCGCACCAACGTCGTTTCGGCGTGCATCCAAGGGGCACCCAGGGCGGTGCCAAAGGTGATGCCCGCCAGCAGGGGCGCAAGGCGGCGGAGCAAGGGCCAGGGCGACGGCCCGGCCAGGGCCTGCCACAGGTTGGTGAGCAGTGACGGTACCAGCATCAGGGCCGCCGCCTCGGCCGGGCTCAACACCAGGCCCAGCAGGCCCATGGCCACGGTGGGCAGGCCCATGCCCAGCAGACCCTTGACCACGCCGGCGGCCAGGAACACAACGAGGCAAAGCCCGAGAAGAAGAGTGTGATCCATCATGGGCCGAAGGGTGGCAGGCCCCACGCCCAGCCACAATGCGGCATTCCTTGACCCAGCCTTCGTTAAGCCTTGAGGCTGATCCATGCGGGCGCCCTGGCCGGAGGAAAGCACGTGCGTTTTGATCTCACGGATCTGCGGCTGTTCCTGGCGGTGATCGAGGCCGGCAGCATCACCCAGGGAGCGGCACGGGCGGGCCTGTCGCTAGCGGCGGCCAGCGCCCGGGTGCGAGGACTGGAAGCGCGCCTGGGGGTTCCCCTGCTTGAACGCGGCCGGCGGGGGATCGAGCCCACCGCCGCCGGGCGAACCCTGGCCACCCACGCGCGGGGCATCGTGCGTCAGGCGGTGGTGCTGCAAGGGGAAATGACCGAGCACGCCCAGGGCCTCGGGGGCGCGGTGCGCCTGCTGGCCAACACGGCGGCCCTGGCCACCTTCCTGCCCGAGGCCCTGGGGCGTTTGCTGGCCGCCCACCCCGATCTGTGCCTGGAGCTGGAGGAACGCCCGAGCCCGGCGATCGTGCACGCGGTGCTGGAGGAACGGGCCGACCTCGGCGTGATCGCCGACAGCGCCGACCCCACCGGCCTGGAAGCCACCGTTTTGGGGCCCGACCCCCTGGCGCTGGCGGTGCCCCTGTCCCATCCCCTGGCAAGCGCGCCCGGCGTGTGGTTCGCCGACGTGCTGAATGAAGGCTTCATTGGCCTGCGTCACGACAGCGCCTTGCACCAGTTGCTGGCCGGCCACGCCCTGCGTCACGGGGCTGTGTTGCGCTTTCGGGCCCGCCTGCCCGCCCTGGACGGTGTCTTGCGCATGGTTGCCCTGGGGGCCGGCGTCGCCGTGGTTCCGGCCGCCGCCCGCCCGGCGTCCCTGCCGGTGGTTCTGGTCGGGCTGCGTGATGCCTGGGCCGGCCGGCACCTGCTGCTGGTCACCCGCCGATCGCAGGCCCTGGCGCGCCCGGCCCGGCTGGTCCACGCCGCCGTGCGGGAGGCGTTTTCCGGGCCGGTCTGAGCCCCTCCCGTTCCCCCATAAAAAAAGCGGGAGGGGGTTGCCCCCCTCCCGCCTTGTGAGAGTCGTTGACGGGCCTCTTACTCGGCGGCCTTGCTGTCGGCGGCCGCGTCGGGCGCCGCGCCCAGGCCGGCCAGGTGGCGCAGCAGGGCCCAGCGGTTTTCGATCTCGCGTTCGGCGGCGCTGATCATGCCCGTGTAGGCCTCGGGGTGCGCCTCGCGGGTCACGCGGAAGCGGCCCTCGCCCGCCAGGTAGTCGGCCAGGGCGCGCTTGCGCTCCTGGGCGTCGAGGGCCAGGCCCGGCTGCCCGGCCGCCTGACGGCGCGGGTCGAAGCGGTACAGCGGCCAGTACCCGCTGTCGATCGCCAGCTGCTGCTGGCCCAGGCCACACGACAGATCGTAGCCATGGGCGATGCAGTGGCTGTAGGCGATGATCAGCGACGGACCATCATACGACACCGCTTCGGTAATGGCGCGGATGGTCTGGTTGTCGTTGGCGCCAAACGCGACCGAGGCCACGTAGACGTGCCCGTTGGCCATGGCGATCAGGCCCAGGTCCTTCTTGGGCAAAGACTTGCCGGC
The DNA here is from genome assembly GCF_007992075.1 of Pararhodospirillum oryzae. Taxonomy (GTDB): domain Bacteria; phylum Pseudomonadota; class Alphaproteobacteria; order Rhodospirillales; family Rhodospirillaceae; genus Pararhodospirillum; species Pararhodospirillum oryzae. The sequence continues at coordinate 12,529 of NZ_BJZO01000022.1, read as the reverse complement.
AACCGCGAACTTCGCCGAGGCGGCAAGGGGCGTGGCCTTGGACTGCTGGCCGCCGGTGTTGGAGTACACTTCGGTATCCATCACCAGGATATTGACGTTGCGCCCCGAGCTGAGCACGTGGTCCAGGCCGCCGTAGCCGATGTCGTAGGCCCAGCCGTCGCCGCCGACGATCCACACCACCTTTTCAACCAGGTAGTCGGCCAGCGAGATCAGCGCGCGGGCCTCGGCGCCGTCGATCGCCGCCAGGGCTTCCTTCAGCACCCGCACCCGCTCGCGCTGAAGCGCGACCTTGGCTTCGTCGTTGTGGTGGAGGCCGCCCAGCAGGCCCTCGACCAGCTGACCGTCCAGGCGGGGCGCCAGCAGCTCCAGCAGGCGCCGGGCCTCGGCGCGGTGCTGATCCAGCGCGATGCGGAAGCCCAGGCCGAACTCGGCGTTATCCTCGAACAGCGAGTTGGACCACGACGGGCCGCGCCCGAAGGCATCGGTGGTGTAGGGCGTGGTCGGCAGGTTGCCGCCGTAGATCGACGAACAGCCGGTGGCGTTGGCGATCATCATGCGATCGCCCCACATCTGGGTCAGCAACTTCAGGTAGGGCGTCTCGCCGCAGCCCAGGCAGGCCCCCGAGAATTCGAACAGGGGCGTCATGAACTGGGTGCTGCGCACGTTGGCCTTCAAGGTTTCGCGCTCGACCTCGGGCAGATCCTGGAAGGCCGCCCAGTTGGCCTTGTTTTCCTCCAGCACCGGTTCCTTGGGCTGCATGGAAAGGGCGCGCCGGCTCGGGTCTTCCTTGTCGAACGAGGGGCAAACCTCGACGCACAAGGTACAGCCGGTGCAGTCCTCGGGCGAAATCTGGAACACGTATTCCGAGCCCTTCAGGTCGCCACCGCCCCGGTACGGAGCATGCTGCATCCCCTCGGGCAACGACGCGGCCACGTCCGAGGGCACGGCCTTCACGCGCAGGGCTCCGTGCGGACACACCATGACGCACTTGTTGCACTGGGCGCACAGGCTGGCGTCCCAGGCGCAAATTTCCTGGGCGATGTTGCGCTTTTCCCAGCGCGCCGTGCCGGTGGGCCAGGTGCCATCCACGGGGAAGGCGCTGACCGGCAGCAGGTCGCCCTTGCCCGCCAGCATCACGGCGGTGACACGCTTCACGAAGTCGGGAGCCTCGTCGGCGACCAGGGGCGGCACTTCGTGCCCGGTGATCTCGGCGGGGATGGTGACCTCGGTCAGGTACGACACCGCCTGATCCACGGCGGCGAAGTTCGCGTCGATGACCTTCTGGCTCTTGCGGGCGTAGGTCTTGGCGATGGCGTCCTTGATCGCGGCGATCGCCTTGTCGCGCGGCAACACCTTGGCCAGGGCAAAGAAGCAAGCCTGCATGATGGTGTTGATACGCCGGCCCATGCCGACCTCGGCCGCGACCTGGTTGGCGTCGATCACGAACAGCTGCATCTTGCGATCGATCAAGGTGCGCTGGACGCGCGCCGGCAGATGATCCCAGACCTCATCCTTGCTGTAGGGCGCGTTCAGCAGCAGCGTGGCGCCCTCGCGGGCCGCCTCCAGGACGTCGAGCTTGTCCAGGAAATCGAAGTGGTGGCAGGCGATGAAGCCGGCGCGATCGACCAGGTAGGGCGCCTTGATCGGGCGCGGGCCAAAGCGCAGGTGCGAGACCGTGGTGCCGCCCGACTTCTTGGAGTCGTAAACGAAATACCCCTGGCCGTACATATTGCCGGCGTCGCAGATGATCTTGATCGAGTTCTTGTTGGCGCCGACGGTGCCATCCGAGCCCAGACCAAAGAACAGCGAGCCTTCCACGTCGTCCGGTTCGATCGAGAACGACGCATCGTAGGCCAGCGACAGGTGGGTGACATCGTCCTTGATGCCCACGGTGAACTCGGCCGCCGGGGTTTCGCGGGTCAGCTCGTCGAAGACGGCCTTGACCATCGCGGGCGTGAATTCCTTGGACGACAGGCCATAGCGGCCGCCGATCACCACCGGCTGGCTGGCGGTCGGCCGGCCCATGGCACGGGCGCGGTGCAAGGCGCCGACCACGTCCATGAACAAGGGCTCGCCCAGGGCGCCGCATTCCTTGGTGCGGTCCATGACCGCGATGGCGCGCGCACTCACCGGCAAGGCGGCGACGAAGGCATCGACCGAGAACGGACGGAACAAGCGCACCTTGAGCACGCCAACCTTCTCGCCCCGGGCCGCCAGCCAGGTGGCGGTTTCCTCGGCGGTTTCGGCGCCCGAGCCCATGATCACGATCACGCGCTCGGCCTCGGGGTGGCCCACGTAGTCGAACAGGCCATAGCGCCGCCCGGTCAGGGCCGCGAAACGGTCCATGGTCTCTTCAACGATGGACGGGCACGCCGTGTACCAGGGGTTGCGGGCCTCCTGGGCCTGGAAGAAGGTGTCCGGGTTCTGGGCGGTGCCGCGCACGACCGGGGCATCGGGGGTCAGGGCGCGGGCGCGGTGCGCGGCCACCAGCGCGTCGTCGACCATCTCGCGCAAGGCGTCGTCGGGCAGCGCGGTGATCTTGGAAACTTCGTGCGAGGTGCGGAAGCCGTCGAAGAAGTGCAAGAAGGGCACCCGGCTTTTCAGCGTGGCCGCGTGCGCGATGCACGCCATGTCCTGCGCTTCTTGCACCGAGTTCGAGGCCAGCATGGCAAAGCCGGTCTGCCGGCACGACATCACGTCGGAATGATCGCCGAAGATCGAAAGCGCGTGGGTGGCCAGGGTGCGCGCCGACACGTGGATCACGAACGGCGTCAGCTCGCCCGCGATCTTGTACATGTTGGGGATCATCAGCAAAAGGCCCTGGGACGCCGTGAAGGTCGTGCCCAGCGAACCGGCCTGGATGGCGCCGTGACAGGCGCCGGCGGCCCCCCCTTCCGACTGCATTTCCACGACCTGGGGTACGTCGCCCCACAGGTTCGGCAGGCCCTTGGCCGACCATTCATCGGCCAGTTCGCCCATGGTGGACGAAGGTGTGATCGGATAAATCACCGCGACTTCGCTCAAGCGGTAGGCGACCGAGGCACACGCCTCGTTGCCGTCAACCGTGATCGTTGTGCCGTCGGTCATGGGGGGGAGCCTCCTTGCCTGCTCGTCTTAACTATCGTCGGGTTGGGGAAGGGAACCAGGCCGCCCCCCCGAAGGGACGACCCGCCGATGATGAAGGAACGCGGTCTTGTTACGCTTTCTTGAACAGCTTCGGCTTTGCTTGTGTCCAGATCAGGGCGAAGGAGCAGCATCCGAACCCAAGGGGCCGGTGCACGTCCGTTCACCCGCCGCCTGGCCGCGCGCCCGACGGGGCACCCTTGCCGTTCGAGGGGTGCCCTCGCTGTTTCCTGGTCTCGATCAAGGGCGCGACCTTAGCCGCCTTCGTTCCCGGGTTCCAGTACGGAATAACCCTAAGTGTCTTGAAAATACCGGGAAGAGGCAAAAAACGAAATATTGTTACCGCAGTGCGACGAAAAGAGGTATCCACGGAAGCAGCTCGCTCCGATTCCATGCCATCACGCCCCCTTGTGCCTTCCAAGACGCCAAACGGGCGCAAGGATCAGACCCTTGAACGCTTGTTCAGACGTCGACACACTCCGGACAGGAGGCGTGTTCCAGTTGCCGGACGGCCTGGCCAATCAGGCCCGCGCCCTCGTCCTTGAGGAAGGCCACCAGGGCCTCGGCCACCGGCAGCAGGTGCTTGCCCTGGCGGATGACCACGTACCACTGCCGGCGCACCGGCAACCCCTCCACGTCCAGTTCATGCAGCCGGCCCACGGTAAGCTCCAGGGTCATGGTCAGGCGCGAGAGCAGGCTCACGCCCATGCCGGCCATCACCGCTTGCTTGATGGTCTCGTTGCTCGACATCTCGATCACCCGCCGGGGGGTGACGCCGCCCTCGGCCAGCAGGGTTTCCATCAAGATCCGGGTGCCCGACCCCGGCTCGCGCAACAAGAAGGTCTCGCCCTCCAGATCAATCAGGCGCACCTTGCGCCCGATCAGCGGGTGATCCGGAGGCGCCACCATGACCATGGGGTTGGCGGCGAAGGGCTGGGCCAGCACCGGCGGGTCGGTGGGCGGACGCCCCATCACGAAAACATCCAGCGCGTTGTCGGCGATCAGGGCCAGGATGCGCTCGCGGTTGGCCACCGTCAGGCTGAGTTCCACCCCCGGGTGACGGGCCGTGAACGCCGACAGCAGGCCGGGCGCGAAATACTTGGCCGTGCTCACCACCCCGATGCGCAAGACGCCGGCGCGACTGCCGCGCAGGGCCTCCATGGCCTCCTCGGTGTCCTGCACCGCGCCCAGGATGATCCGCACGTGCCCCAGAAGGGTCTGGCCGGCGGGGGTCAGCGACAAGGTGCGCCCGATCTGCTCGAACAGCTTGAGGCCGGCCATGCCTTCCAGCTGCTTGATCTGAAGCGACACCGCCGGCTGGGTCAGGCCCATGGTGCGCGCCGCGTCGGAAAAGCTGAGATGACGGGCCACCGCCTCGAAGATCTGCATCTGGCGCAAGGTGGCGTGGCGCATCGGCGCGTCTCCCTCCAAAGCCCGCAAAAAACATAAGCCGAACTTATGACCGTCGCAACCATAACTTTGTTGCGTTTATGGCCGGTGGCGGCGACCATGCCCTTGTCATTCCTCGGGGCACTCCCGCGCTGCGAGCACCCCGAGTGTTATCGTCCCGATCCGTTGGATCCCGATCCGTTTGGAGTGTTGATCATGAGCCCGAGCGTGCGCATCGCCCCCAGCCTGCTGTCGGCGGATTTCGCCTTCCTGGCCCAGGAAGCCCGCGTGGTGATCGAAGGGGGGGCCGACCTGCTGCACTTCGACGTCATGGACAACCATTATGTGCCCAATCTCACCGTCGGGCCCCTGGTGTGCGCGGCACTCAAGCCGCATTCCAGCGTGCCCATCGATGTCCACCTGATGACCCGCCCGGTCGATGCCCTGATCGACTCCTTCGCCGCCGTCGGGGCCGACCTGATCACCTTCCACCCCGAGGCCAGCGACCACGTGCACCGCTCCCTTCAACTGATCAAGGGCAAGGGATGCAAGGCCGGCCTGGTCCTCAATCCGGCGACGCCGCTCACCGTGCTTGATCACGTGCTGGGGGATCTGGATCTGGTCTTGGTCATGTCGGTGAACCCGGGCTTTGGCGGCCAGGCGTTCATTCCCTCGGCGCTGCCCAAGATCCGGGCCCTGCGCCGGATGATCGACGAGGCCGGGCTGAACGTGGCCATCGAGGTCGATGGCGGGGTCAAGGCCGACAACGCGTTCGAGCTGGGCGCGGCCGGGGCCGACATCCTGGTGGCGGGATCGGCGGTGTTCGGCGCCCGCGACCGGGCCCAGGCCATTGCCGCCATCCGCGAGCGCGCCCAGCAAGGACGCGCCCAGCACCTGGCCTGAACGCCGCCGTTTCCTTTCCAGCCCCCCCCCTGAAGGTCCGTGGCGGCGTCGCGGCCGCGGGACCGCCCGCTTCAACCGGAAGGAACCCCTTTCATGCTCGCGACCGACCGCACGACCCTGGCCCAGTTCCTGGTCGAGGAAACCCAGTCCCGTCCCGGTGATCCCTCGACCCTGGTCGGACTGCTCCTGGACGTGGCCCAGGCTTGCAAGATCATCGCCAAGCTGATCGCCATGGGCCAGCTGGCCGGCGTGCACGGCTACAACGGCGAAACAAACGTGCAAGGGGAGACCCAGGCCCGGCTGGATTTGCTGTCGAACCAGGCCTTCATCCGCGCGACCGAGCGCACCGGCCACGTGGCCGGCCTCGCCAGCGAGGAAATGGAGGAGATCTACAACCTGACCCGTCCGCACGGCCGGGGAAACCTGCTGCTGACCTTCGATCCCCTCGACGGGTCGTCGAACATCGACACCAACGGCACGGTGGGCAGCATCTTTTCCATACTGCCCTTCGAAGGCGGCGAGCGCGAGCCCGAAACCCAAGACTTCCTGCGCCCGGGGCGCGATCAGGTGGCGGCCGGCTATGCCTTGTACGGGCCCTCGACCATGTTCGTGCTGACCATCGGGGCCGGCGTGCACGGGTTCACGCTCGACCCCCTGCTGGGCGATTTCGTGCTCACCCACCCCGGCATGACCGTGGCGCCCGCCACCGCCGAGTTTGCCATCAACGCGTCCAACCGCCGCTTCTGGGAGCCGCCCATTCACCTCTACGTGAACGAGCTGCTGGCCGGGGCCACGGGCGTGCGCGGCAAGGATTACAACATGCGCTGGATCGCGGCCCTGGTCGCCGACTGCCACCGCATCTTGCTGCGTGGCGGCATCTACCTGTACCCGCGCGACACCAAGCCCCCGGTCAAGGCCGGCCGTCTGCGCCTGCTCTACGAAGGCGCGCCGATCGCCATGCTCATGCAACAGGCGGGCGGACGGTGCATCACCGGCCTGGACGAGGTGCTGGATATCCAGCCCACCGCCTTGCACCAGCGCGTGCCCCTGATCTTTGGCTCGTCCGACGAGGTTGACCGGGTCGAGGCGCTCCACCGCCACCCCGATACCGTTGAAAGCATCACGCCCTTGTTCGGCCAGCGCGGCCTGTTTCGCGACTGACCGGCTTCCTCGCTTCCGGGGCGCCGTGCCCTTCGACCATGGCGCCCTGCACGCCCTGTCTTCAGGCCAGTCGCGTTGAAAGCCGGGGCTCCCGCCCCGGGCTTTGTTCCCGCGCCCCGTTTTGCCAGCTTACCCGATCGCTCCATCCGACCGTCCAGGGGAAACGCCATGTCCGCCAAGCATCCGATCATTGCCATCACCGGGTCGTCGGGCTCCGGCACCAGCTCGGTGACCCGGACCTTCGACCAGATTTTCCGGCGCGAAGGTGTCAACGCCGTTATTGTTGAAGGCGACAGCTTCCACCGCTACGAACGCAAGCCCATGAAGGCGGCGATGAAGGAAGCCCTGGACGCCGGCAACCCCAACTTCAGCCACTTCGGCCCCGACGCCAACCTGTTCGAGGACCTGGAAGCCCTGTTTCGCACCTATGGGGAAACGGGCACCGGCCGGCGGCGCTTGTACCTTCACAACGAAGAGGAAGCCGCGCCTTACGGCCAGGAGCCCGGCACCTTCACGCCCTGGGAAGACCTGCCCGAAAGCGACGTGCTGTTCTACGAAGGCCTGCACGGCGCCGTGGTCACCGAAACCGTCGATGTCGCCCAGCACGCCGACTTGAAAATCGGGGTGGTGCCCGTGATAAACCTGGAATGGATCCAGAAATTACATCGCGACAAGGCGTCGAGGGGCTATTCAACGGAAGCGGTCACCGACACCATCTTGCGGCGCATGCACGATTATGTGCATTATATCTGCCCTCAATATACCCGGACGGACGTTAATTTCCAGCGGGTGCCGACGGTGGACACCTCCAATCCCTTCATTTCCCGACACGTGCCCTCGCCCGACGAGAGCTTCGTGGTCATCCGCTTTCGCAACCCCAAGGGAATCGACTTCCCGTATCTGCTGAACATGCTCCACGACAGCTTCATGTCCCGGCCCAACACCATTGTCGTCCCCGGCGGCAAGATGGAGCTGGCCATGCAGCTGATCTTCACGCCTTTCATCTGGCGCCTGATGGACCGGCGCACCCGCTAGCGGGTCCGGCCTGTTTCTTCTCCCTTGATCCGCGCAGGAGATGACTCCATGACCCTGGTTTCGCCCGCCGCCCTTTCCCAGGCCGCGACCGCCATCCGCATGCTCGCCGCCGACGCGGTGCAAAAGGCCAAGTCGGGGCACCCCGGGATGCCCATGGGCATGGCGGAAATCGCGCTCGCCCTGTGGCGGGCCGAGGGTGGCGCCGTGCGCCACAACCCCGCCAACCCGGCCTGGCCCGACCGCGACCGCGTGGTGGTGTCGAACGGGCACGGCTCGATGCTGCTGTACGCCGTCTTGCACCTGACCGGCTACGCGCTCACCGCCGAGGATCTGGCCTCGTTTCGCCAGTTGCACAGCCGCACCCCGGGCCACCCCGAGGTGGACGTGACCCCGGGCGTCGAGACCACCACCGGCCCGCTGGGCCAGGGGCTGGCCAACGCCGTGGGCATGGCCCTGGCCGAGCGCCTGCTGGCCGAAACGTTCAACCGCCCCGGGCACGCGATCATCGACCATCACACATGGGTCTTGCTGGGCGACGGCTGCCTGATGGAAGGCATCAGCCATGAAGCCTGCTCGCTGGCCGGACGCCTGGGCCTGGGCAAGCTGATCTGCCTTTATGACGACAACGGCATTTCGATCGATGGCCATGTCGAGGGCTGGTTCAGCGACGACACCCCGGCCCGCTTCCGCGCCTACGGCTGGCAGGTGATCGAAGACGTGGATGGTCACGACGTCGCCGCCGTGGCCAGCGCCGTGGCCGAGGCCCGGGCCGACACTACCCACCCCACCTTGATCTGCTGCAAGACGGTGATCGGCAAGGGCAGCCCGGGCAAGGCCGGCACCCACGACGTGCACGGCGCCCCCCTGGGCGACGCCGAGATCGCCGCCATGCGCGCGTCCCTGGACTGGCCGCACGCGCCGTTCGTGGTCCCCGACGAGGTCCGCGCCGTGTTCGACGCCCGCGCCAGGGGCGCCGAGGCCGAAGCCGACTGGACCAACCGCCTGGCCGCCTACCGCGCCGCCTTCCCCGATCTGGCCGCCGAGCTGGAGCGCCGCCTGGCGGGGCGCCTGCCCGACACCTTCGACGCCCTGGCCGCCGAAACCCTGGATGCCCTCGACAAGGCCGGCGATGTCGCCACCCGCAAGGCCAGCCAGATGGTCATCGGCCACCTGGCGCCGGCCGTGCCGGAAATGGTCGGCGGCTCGGCCGACCTCACCGGGTCCAACCTCACCGACTGGAAGGGCGTGACCCGCATCAACGATGCCCCGGCCGGGCGTTACCTGTCGGCGGGCGTGCGCGAGTTCGGGCTGGCCGCGATTTTCAACGGCATGGCCTTGCATGGCGGCTTCATTCCGTTCGCCGGGACCTTCCTGGTGTTCTCGGACTATGAGCGCAACGCCATCCGCATGGCGGCCTTGATGAAACGCCGGGTCATCCACGTTTTGACCCACGATTCCATCGGCCTGGGCGAGGACGGGCCCACGCACCAGCCGGTCGAGCACGCCGCTGCCTTGCGCCTGATCCACAATCTGGCCGTGTGGCGCCCGTGCGATGGCTATGAAACCGCCGTGGCCTGGATCTCGGCCCTCAGGAACGCCGACGGTCCGGCCGCCTTGCTGCTGTCGCGCCAGAACCTGCCCGCCCAGCCCCGCACCCCGGAGCAGAAGGCGGCCGTGGCCCAGGGCGGCTATGTCCTGTCGGGCCGCGCCAATGCCAGGGCCGTGATCCTGGCCAGTGGCTCGGAAGTGGGGCTGGCCCTGTCGGCCCAGGCGCTTTTGGAAAAGGACGGCGTGGCGGTGTCGGTGGTCTCGGTGCCCAACCTCGGCTTGTTCATGGCCCAGGACAAGGCGACGCGCGACGCCGTCCTGCCTGCGGGCCTGCCCCGGGTCGCGGTCGAGGCCGGGCATCCCGACCCCTGGTGGAAGCTGGTCGGGCTGGACGGTGCCGTGATCGGCATGACCACCTTTGGCGAATCGGCGCCGGCTCCGGTGCTGTTCAAGCACTTTGGCTTCACTCCCGAGGCCGTGGCCGCCAAGGTCAAGGACGTGATCGGGGCCTGATCTTGAACGGGGGAAGCCCACGGCGGGCTTCCCCCGTTTCCTTGTTCGGGGGAGAGCGCCCCAGGCGGCTTCCCCCTGGGGGGCATTTTCCCCCGCTTGCGGCCGGCGGCGGGCAGGGCTAAAACCCCAGCCATGAACGATGCACCCCGGCCCCGCGACCTGATTTTGCCCGACGACGACGCCACGACCCGCCTGGGCGCGGGGCTCGCGCGTCTGGCGCGCGCGGGCGACGTGATCGCCCTGTGGGGCGACCTGGGAGCGGGCAAGTCCACCTTGGCCCGGGGCGCGGTGCGGGCCCTGACCACCCCCGGCGAGGACGTGCCCAGCCCCACCTTCACCCTGGTTCAAACCTACGACCCCACCGAGCCCGGGCGTCCGCCCGTGTGGCACTTCGACTTGTACCGGCTGGACGACCCCGAGGAAGCCCTGGCCCTGGATCTCGACGACGCCTTCGCCGAGGCGCTGAGCCTGATCGAATGGCCCGAGCGCCTGGGGGTTTATTTGCCCGACAGCCGCCTTGACGTTGCCTTGCGCCCGCGCCCTTCCGGGGAGACGGGGCGCGAGGCCCGCCTGGTGCCCCAGGGCGGCGACTGGGACCAGCGCCTTCCCCTTGACCCCTTGGATTTGCTGCGATGACCGGGGCGTGCCTTCCCCCCTTGAGCGCCCTGGATCCGGCCGAACGGGCCGCGCGGCGCCGAAGCCTTCTGGAACGGGCCGGCTGGGGCGAGGCCTCGGCCCACCCCCTCGCCGGCGATGCCAGCTTTCGCCATTACGAGCGCCTGCGCCGTCCCGACGGCGCCAGCGCCATCTTGATGGACGCGCCGCCCCCCCACGAGGACACCCGTCCCTTTCACGCGCTGGCCGATCACCTGAACGCGCTCGGTTTTTCCGCGCCCGCCGTGTGGGCGGCCGAGCCCGAGGCCGGTTTCCTGCTGCTCGAAGACCTGGGCAACGATACCTATACCCGCCTGCTGGCCCGGGGCGCCGACGAGGAAGTCCTTTACACCCTGGCCGTGGATACCCTTTGCGCCTTGCAGGCCCTGCCGGCGGCCCGCGCCATTCCGGCCGGCCTTGCCCCCTATGACGAACCCCGCCTGCGCGCCGAGGCCCGGCTGTTCCCCGACTGGTACCTGCCCGCGTGCGGGGTGAAGGTTTCGCCCGAGGCCCTGAAGGCCTTCGATGCGCTTTGGGAACCGCTGGCCGTCGTCGCCAACGCCCTGCCTCCCACCTTGGTTTTGCGTGACTTCCACGTGGACAACCTGCTCTACCTGCCCGAGCGTCCGGGGATAAAAGCGTGCGGCCTTCTGGATTTCCAGGACGCCCTGGCCGGCCCGCCCACCTACGACCTGCTGAGCCTGCTGGAGGACGCGCGGCGCGACATCGACCCCGACCGGATCGCACGACTGCGCGCCCGGGCCCTGGCCACGCGCCCCGACCTGGACCCGGAGGCTTTCTCGGCCAGTTGGGCGGTGCTGGCGGCCCAGCGCCATCTCAAGGTCATTGGCATTTTCACCCGCCTCGACCGGCGCGACGGCAAGCCCGCCTATCTTGCCCACCTGCCCCGCCTGCTGCGCCTGCTCGACGCCAGCCTGACCCATCCCGTTCTGGCCCCCCTCGCCCGCTGGCTGGAACGCCACGCGCCCGATCCGGCCGCCCGCCTGCCCGCCCCCCTCGTCCCAGCCGCCGCCTCCCCCCGCGTGGCCTGAGAGTCTTGCCGTTCTTGCCCTTCAAGGAACCCCGCATGGCCACCGTCCTGGTTTCTCCGACCCCCGCCCCGATCTCGATGCTCTCCACCGTTCCCGTGCCATCGCGGGCCATGGTGCTGGCCGCCGGGCTGGGCACCCGCATGCGTCCGCTGACCGACAGCGTGCCCAAGCCCCTGGTGCGCGTGCAGGGCAAGCCCCTGATCGACTGGGCCCTGGACCGGCTGGAAGAAGCCGGCGTGAGCGAGGCCGTGGTCAACCTGCACCACCTGCCGCAGATGCTGCGCTGCCACCTGGCCCAGCGGACCACCCCGCCCCGCCTGGTGTTCTCCGACGAAACGCACGCGCGCCTGGAAACCGGGGGCGGCGTGCGCCACGCGCTCCCCTTGCTGGGCGACGATCCCTTTTTCGTGGTCAACACGGATGTCATCTGGCTGAACGGCGCCCGGCTCGCCCTGGCCCGCATGGCCGAGGCCTGGGATCCGGAAACCATGGACGCCCTGCTGTTGCTCCATCCCCTGGCGTCGGCCTATGGCTACGACGGCAAGGGGGATTTCCTGATGGACCCCGTGGGCCGGCTGGAGCGCCGCCAGCCCGGCCTGATGGCGCCTTTCATCTTCACGGGCGTGCAGATCTTGCACCCGCGCCTGTTCGAAGGCACCCCCGAGGGGCCGTTCTCCTTGAACCTGCTCTACGACCGCGCCCTGTCCGAGGGCCGGCTGGGCGCCATCGCCCACGATGGCGAATGGTTCCACGTCGGCACCCCCCAGGCGCTGAAGTACACCGAACGCACCCTTTCGTGCTGCGCCCGCCTGACCAGCGACAAGTAAGACACGACCGACGAAATCACGGACGGGGATGCCGGACGCGGAACGCCCGGGCGGCATGGCTCCCGTGGGGCGCCACAAGACGTGGCGGCCCTTGATCTGAACGGTTGTCAAAGGAAAGCCGCTCCCGCACCGGGGCGGCTTTCTTTCCGTGCGGCGTTCCCCGGACCCGGGACGATGGCGCGACTCCGGCAAGAACCAGCGGGCGCCTCCCCTGCCCTGCCCCACCCAAACGCGACTTTCCCGCCATGGGATTGGAGACCCAACCACAACCGGGCTTCCCGGACATGGCGAGCCGTGCTTTTCCCTGTTTTCCCCCAGGGGGTT
>NZ_BJZO01000021.1 GCF_007992075.1 Pararhodospirillum oryzae | reverse complement strand
GGAAAAGTGGTATCCCCTTTTCCCTGTCTGTTCGGGAAAAGTGGTATCCCCTTTTCCCTGTCTGTTCGGGAAAAGTGGTATCCCCTTTTCCCCGAGGGGCTCTAAACCAGGCCGACCCGCTGGCCGGGGAACAAGGTGATGACCGGGTGCAAGGTCGCGGGCACCGGCGAGCCGGGCTCGCGGTCCAGGCCCTGGGCCAGGACCTCGGGCTGGATCTGGATCCGGGTGCCCGAGCACGGGCTGGCCTCTTCGGGGGGCAGCGGCGGCCGGCCCCAGGATTCGATGCGCCCCAGCCGGGTCAGCGCGACGCGGTGCGCCTGGGCTTCCTCCAGCGCCGCCAGCACCGGCGAGGCCGGATCAAGCACCGGCTTGCCGGCCTCGGCGCGCATCAGGGCCAGCAGGTCCTCGTCGTCGACGCGCGCGCAAAAATCGATGTGAGCCAGCCCCAGGCCAAGGTCGAACAGCACGCCGCGCCGGTCGCCGACCCGCAGGGCCTCGGTATCCAGCCCGATTTCGGTCAGCACCCGGCGCTGGGACATCAGTCCCTTGCGGGCGTACACGCACAGATCAATGCGGGTCAGGGTTTCGCCGTCGGGGCCCAGGGTGCCGATCGCCTTGATCTGCTTGGCCTTGTGATCAAGCACCACGCGGGTGCCGCCATAGCCGCCGATGGCATCGCCGCCATACTCCCACAGCCGCGCGGTGACCAAGGTGCCGTCGCCGGGGCAGAAGGTGGCGGTGGCACCGGGCACGCCGATGGCCCATTTGGCCCCGGCCTTGTCCAGCGAGCCCAGCAGCACGCGGTCGAGCACGGCCACCGGGTGCCCCAGCACGGGCACGCCCATGCCGATCCGGGCGCGGCGTTCGGCCAGTTCCACGAGCAAGGCCCGCTTGCCGTCGTTGTCCATCGAGGACCAGGCGGTAATTTCGTCGGCGGTGCGAGCACAGCCGGTGCACCAGGCGCCATCGGGGGTCATCTCGCAAATGCCGACGCAAGGGGAGGGCATGGCACCGGTCATGGGGGGGTCCTTCCGGTCGAGAGGCAAGTCAGGGCGCCGTTCGAGGCACTCCCGGGGAGGGGGCGCATCGGGCCAGGCGGCTGCCTCGTGGTATGACATCCCCGGCCGTTGGTTGGAAGGGCCTTCTCCCGCGCCAAGCCCGGCTTCGGGGCGGGCCCCTTGTCCTTCGCGGGCAATAAACGCTCTTTTCGGGGGGGCGGGTTCCAGGATAGAGCATCGGGGCCCGTTTCGTGCCCTTGGAGGATCGCATGCCCCGTGCCGCCGAAAGAACCCTGGTTTCACCCGCCTGGGTGCAAGACCACCTGGACGCCCCCGACGTGCGGATCCTGGATGCCACCTGGGTGATGCCCGCCAGCGGCCGCGACCCCCGGGCCGAATACGAGGCCGCCCACATTCCGGGGGCCGTGTTCTTCGATATCGATGCCGTGGCCCGCGCCGGCGCGCCCAAGCCTCACACGGTCCCGCCCCCCGACGTGTTCGCCAGTGCCTGCCGGGCCTTGGGCCTGGGGAGCCATCATCACATCGTTGTCTACGATCGCCACGCCGGCGCCATGGCGGCGGCCCGGGCCTGGTGGTTGTTCCAGTTGTTCGGGCACGCCGAGGTGTCGGTCCTTGATGGCGGCTGGGACGCCTGGGTCGCCGCCGGCGGCGTCCAGGACGCCACCCCGGTCGTCCCCCGGCCCCGGGCCTTCACCGCGCGCTTGTGCCACCCCTGGCTGGCCGATGCCGATCAGGTCGAAAAGGCCCTGGGCGACGGCCGGCGCACGGTGATCGACGCCCGCTCGGCCGGGCGATTCAACAGCACCGAACCCGAACCTTGGGACAGCCCGCGCGGCGGGCGCATGCCCGGGAGTGTGAACGTGCCCTTTGGCGACCTGATGACCGGCCCGCACGGGGCGTTTTCGGCACCCGAGGCCCTGCGCGAAACCTTCGCCCGCGCCGGGGTCGATCTCGCCCGCCCGTTGATCGCCAGTTGTGGCACCGGGGTGACGGCGTGCGTCATCGCCCTGGGGGCGTGGCTGGCCGGCGCGCGCGATATCGCGGTGTATGATGGCTCCTGGTTCGAATGGAGCCGCGACCTTTCGCGTCCCGTGATCGGCTGAGCCGGCTGCCATGGCATGTGTGGACGACCGCCTGGATGCAAGGGGAAACTGAGGCGGCGGCTCGTGGTCTGGTGCGGTCAATCGGGTGAAGCCTTGGATACCCTCTCAAGAGGGCTCCTTGCTCTCAAGGCTGGCGTGGGGGAGACCGACAAGGTACCATAAAACGGTTGGGCTACGTCCCCGGCGTTTTGTCGGGGCAAGCGGGAGGAGAAGGTCTGGGGGAAACGCCCCCAGGCCGGGGTTGGAAACCGGGTTTTCCTGAAGCCCCCTCTCTTCCGGCAGGGGGGCTCCCCCCCGTGCGGTGGGAAGGAACCCGTCCGGCGCCCGGGAAGGGAATCGCTCATGGCGCGTCCGCGCTCGTTCAACTGTGATGAAGTCTTGCTGGCGGCGATGAAGGTCTTCTGGCGCCAGGGGTACGAAGCCAGCTCGATGGCCGACCTCATGGCGGCCACGGGCCTGAGCAAAAGCAGCCTGTACGGGGCCTTTGGCAGCAAGCACGGCCTGTTCCTGGCGGCCTTCGAGGCCTACCGCGACGAACGGCGCCGCGTGCTGCACGATCTCCTGGCCCAGGGCCCCACGGCCTTCGAGGCCATCGCCGCCTTTTTTCACAAGACGGTGGCGCACGCCTTGCAGGGCGATCGCCCCTTTGGCTGCATGAGCTGCAACGAGGCGGTCGAACTGGGCCCGCACGACGCCGACGTTCAGCGCCTGGTCGAAAGCGATTTCCAGAATATCGAGGAGGCCTTCGCCGCCGCCCTGGCTCGCGGACGCGCCGATGGCTCCATCCGTCCCGGGGACGACCGGGCGCGGGCCCGCTTCATGACCGTTCTCGTGGTGGGCATGCACACCATGATCCGGGCCCGGGTCGCGTCCGTGGTGTTGGAAGACGCGGTTCGGATGCTGCTGGATTCCCTTGCGCCCCCTTCTTGACGGAGACGGGGGGCGTGCCCATGTTGGTTCCGGACCGATTGGTCCTGATCGGGAAGGCCTTTTTTCCAAGGAGCCTCCCGCACAGAGGAAGGACACCATGGCCACGCAATCCCTTGAGCGTCTGTTTTCGCCGTTTTCCCTGGGTGATCTGTCCTTGCCCAACCGGGTGGTGATGGCGCCCCTGACCCGCAGCCGCGCGGCGCCCGGGGACGTGCCCACGCCCCTGATGGCCGAATACTACGGCCAGCGGGCCACGGCCGGCCTGATCATCACCGAAGCGTCGCAGGTGTCGGCGCAAGGCAAGGGCTACCCGCGCACGCCGGGCTGCTACAGCCCGGCGCAGGAGGCCGGCTGGTCGGAGGTCACCCGTACCGTGCACGACAAGGGCGGGCGGATGTTCCTTCAGCTTTGGCACGTGGGCCGGCTGTCGCATCCGGATGTCCAGCCCGACGGAGGCCTGCCGGTGGCGCCGTCGGCGATCGCGGCCCAAGGCGAGATTTACACCGAGGCCGGGCTCAAGACCCTGGTCGTTCCCCGGGCCTTGGAAACCGATGAAATCCCCGGCCTCATCGAGGCGTACCGTCAGGCGGCGCGCAATGCCCTGAAGGCCGGCTTCGACGGGGTCGAGGTTCACGGGGCCAACGGCTACCTGATCGATCAGTTCCTGCGCGATGGCTCGAACCAGCGCACCGACGCCTATGGCGGCTCGGTCGAAAACCGCATCCGCTTCCTGATCGAGGTGGTGGAAGCGGTCGTCGAGGTGATGGGGCCCAAGCGGGTGGGGGTGCGCCTGTCGCCGGTGTTCGAGGTGTTTTCGATGAAGGACAGCGATCCGGCCGCCACCTTTGGCGCCGCCGCCAGCGCGCTCTCCCGCTACGGACTGGCTTACCTGCACGTGGTCGAGCTGGGCGAGCAGCCCCTTGACTTCGCCGCCCTCAAGAAGGCGTTTGGCGGGCCCTACATCGCGGCCGGTGGCTATGACGCGGCCAAGGCCGAGGCGGCGTTGGCCAGCGGACGGGCCGATCTGGTCGCCTTTGGAACCCATTACATCGCCAACCCCGATCTGGTCGAACGCTTCCGCCGTGGCGCCCCCCTTGCCACCCCCAACCCGGAAACCTTCTTCCAGGGCGAGGAAAAGGGCTACACCGACTATCCGGTCCTGGCGTAACCAGGCCCGCGTCGCACAACGAAGGGGGCATTGCCCCCTCAAGGCGCGGGGGTGGCGGTCCATGGGCGCCGTCCCCGCGTTTCGGCCACCGAGCGCGCGCGCACGTGGCCGTTCTTGTCGATCCACAAGGCCCAGGCGCCTTCGCGCTCAAGGCGGGGGCGATCGATGATCACAGGCGCCGGGGTGTCGGGCGGCACGGTCCAGGCCCCGGCCACCACCACGTCGGCCTGCCCGGCGGCGTGGACCACGCCCTCGGCGGTGCGGGGCAGGGCCACCGTGACCCCGTGGCGCTGGTAAAGGCAGGCCAGGGCATCGCAGCGCAGGGGGGCCAGCGCCGAGGTCCCCTCGCCGGGAAAACGCCCGGCCTCGCCACCGTGGGCCTCGGTCCACACCTGGCGCGCGAAGCGCTCGCGGCGCCGGTCGCTGACCAGAAGGCCGCCGTCGTCGGCGCGCACCGCCACCAGCTTGCCCGCCGGTCCCACCAGCACGTCGGGGGTGGGGGTGAGGAAGGGCACCATCATGGCAGCCGCGATCACCGGTACCCCGGCCCAGCGCCAGGGCTGGCGCCACAAGCACAGCCACAAGCCCCCCAGCGCGGCCAGGCCCAGGGCCCAGGCCGGACCATCGGGCACGGCGACCTGCGCCCCGGGCCAACTCGAAACCCCGCGCGCCGCCCACACGATGACATCAAGCCCCCAGCCCATGGGAACCAGGGCCCAGTGCTCCAGGCCCAGGGGCATCAAGGCCAGGGCCGCCAGCCCCCAGGGCATGACCCATGTTCCCATCAGGGGCACCCCCACCGCGTTCGCGGCCAGGCCATAAAGGGCCACCCGGTGGAAATGAAAGGCGCTGAATGGGGTGGTGGCCAGGGTGGCGATGATGGTGGTGAGCAAAAGCCCCCCCACGTACAGCCCCAGGCGGCGGCCCGGGGCGAACCCGCCGGCCCGCGCGCCCCGGGGGGCGCGTGTGCGGGCGCGGTACCGGCTCAGGGCCTCGTAGGCGGCGATGAGGGCGATCACGGCGGAAAACGACATTTGAAAGCTGGGGCCCAGCAGGCTGTCCGGCCGCGCGGCCAGCACCACCAGCGCGGCCAGGGCGACCGAGCGCATGGACAGCGCGCGGCGGTCCACGATCACGGCCAGGAACACGAGCCCGGTCATCAGGAAGGCCCGCTGCGAGGGCACCGAGGCCCCGGACAACGCCAGATACCCCAGGCAGGCGGCCAGCGCGACCAGGGCGGCGAGTTTCTTGATCGGCCATCCCAGGGCCAGGGGCGGGCACAAGGCCATCACGGCGCGCACGCCCACGAACACAAGCCCTCCCACCATCGACATGTGCAGGCCCGAGATGGCGAGCAGGTGGGCAAGCCCGGCGCCGCGCAGGGCTTCCTGGACCGGCTCGGGCACGGCGCGGCGCTCGCCGGTGAGAAGGGCGGCGGCCAGCGGGCCGGTGGCACCGGGGCCGCCGGCGATCAGGCGGGCGGTGACATGGGCGCGCACGGCCTCCAGGCGCACGAAAAAGCCGGCCAGGGCGTGATCGGAGGGCGAGGCGGGGGCGGGGCGCACGGAAATCGGGCCCAGGGCGTAGCCCACCGCGCCAATCCCCTTGAACCACAAGGCCCGCGCCAGATCGTAGCCGCCGGGGCGCGCCGGCCAGCGGGGCGGCTCCAGCCGGGCGAGCAGGGCGATCCGCGTGCCCGGGGGGGGCATCGCGCCGTCGGGCGCGGCCTTGGCATGCACGCGCAGCCGGGCCCGGTGGGGCAAGGTCACGGCGCGGGGGCGCTCCAGGGCCAGATCCTCCAGCACCACCCGCCAGCCGTGGGGGAGGGGTTCGACCTGGCGCACCCGGCCCTCGATCACGGTGGGCCCCAGGGGATGCGCGAGCACCGGCGCCTGGACCCGCGCCGCGCCCGCCTGGGCCAGCACCGCCCCGGCCAGCACCGCCACCCCGGCCCGCGCCGCCAGGGTGGGGATCAGCCACGGCGGCACGACGGCGAGGACCGCGAGCCCCGCGACCAGGGCCAGCGGGAACAAGAGGGGCCAGGGCTCGGCGGGCAGGGCGAAGTACAGGACAATCCCCAGACCCACGGCGACGGGCAGCCACAAAATCCAGGCCTCGCGTTCCTGGCCCAGGGTGCGCGGCAGCCAGCCGGGCGCCGGGTCGGGGGCATCGGCGGGCAAGGGCGGGGAACGGGCAAGCCATCGCGGCATGGCACGGCGCACGATCAGGGGAAAAGGCATGGCTCCTGCAAGTGTGAGGCGTTCCCGGGGCGGGCGCAAGACCCGCTGTTGATCCGTTGGTGGCCCGCTGCTGGATTCATCGCGCGGGGTGTGCCGCCTGCCCCTGGCCCTGAAAGAAGCGCTCGGGCGGGCGGCCCCCCTGGTCTGGACGGGGGGGGCATGGTAAACAACCGCCTTTCGCCTTCCTTCCCGATCCCAGATCGAACCGAATCGAGCCATCCCATGACCGTTGTTACCCGTTTCGCGCCGTCGCCCACCGGTTTCCTGCACATCGGGGGGGCGCGCACCGCGTTGTTCAACTGGCTGTTCGCGCGCCATCATGGCGGGCGTTTCGTGCTGCGCATCGAGGACACGGACCGGGCCCGCTCCACGCCGGAAGCGGTGGCGGCCATCCTGGATGGCCTCGCCTGGCTGGGACTCGATTGGGAAGGCGAGCCGGTCTATCAGTTCGCCCGCGCCGCCCGCCATGCCGAGGCGGCCTTGTCGCTGCTGGAAAAGGGTCTGGCCTACCGCTGCTATTGCTCGCCCGAGGAACTCACGGCGATGCGCGAGGAGTTGAAGGCCAAGGGCCTGCCCCCGCGCTACGATGGCCGTTGGCGCGATCGCGATCCGTCGGAAGCCCCCGAGGGCGTGGCTCCGGTCATCCGCCTGAAGGCCCCGCAAAGCGGCGAAACGGTGATCGATGATCTGGTGCAAGGCTCGGTGACCGTGGCCAACAGCCAGCTTGACGACATGATCTTGTTGCGCGCCGACGGCACGCCCACCTACATGCTGTCGGTGGTGGTGGACGATCACGACATGGGCATCACCCATGTGATCCGGGGCGACGATCACCTGACCAACGCGTTTCGCCAGACGCAGCTCTACCGCGCCCTGGGCTGGGAGACGCCGCGCTTCGCCCATATTCCGCTGATCCACGGCCCCGACGGCGCCAAGCTGTCCAAGCGGCACGGGGCCCTGGGTGCCGAGGCCTACCGCGACATGGGCTTCCTGCCCGAGGCCCTGCGCAATTACCTGACCCGCCTGGGCTGGGGCCATGGCGACGCCGAGATCTTTTCCAGCGAGCAGGCGGCGGAGTGGTTCACCCTGGAAGGGGTGGGGCGCTCGCCGGCCCGCTTCGACATGCAAAAGCTGACCGCGCTCAATGGCCACTACCTGCGCACGGCCGAGCCGGCCCGGCTGGTGGAGGCCATCGTGCCCCGCCTGGAGGCGCTGCTGGAGGCCCCCCTGGACGCCGACGCCCGCGCGCGCCTGACCGCTGGCATGCCGGGCCTTCAGGAACGGGCCAAGACCCTGGTCGATCTGGCTGAATCGGCCGCGTTCTATGTGCGCCCCCTGCCGCTGCCCTTCGAGCCCAAGGCGAAGACGGCGGTGAGTGGCGATGCCGGGGCCTTGCTCGGCGCCCTGGCCACCGAGCTGGCGACCCTGGAGCCGTGGACGCGCGAAAGCCTGGAAGCCTTCGCCCGCGCCCAGGCCGAGGCGCGCGGCCTCAAGCTGGGGCAGGTGGCCCAGCCCCTGCGCGCCGCCCTGACCGGCAGCACGGTGTCGCCGCCTTTGTTCGAGATCATGGAAATCCTGGGCCGCGCCGAATCCCTGGCCCGCCTCGCCGCCCTGCCGGCCTGATCCGCGCGTCCTCTCGGATGCGAACCCGCCGGGTGCGAACCCCAAGGGAACGCCGGAATTCCGGGAGGATCGCACCGGCTTTAACCCGTTGATTTCAAGGAAAAGGGGGCATGGTGCCGTTGCACCGGCCCCCTTTTTTCGTCCCCCCCGCCCCCGGTTCGCACTCCCGTCCTGTTTTCTCCAATCCCCCCAGCATGATACACTCCGGCCGTCGCCCCCCGTGCGGGGGCGTGGATAGAAACGCGCATACGACAGCATTGGCCACGGCGGAAAATGTCGCCCCCCGTGCGGGGGCGTGGATAGAAACCCAGACACATCCCCAGCCCGAGAAATCATCGTGGAGTCGCCCCCCGTGCGGGGGCGTGGATAGAAACCATCCAGTCCCTGACCGAGCGCGATCTGGCGCGGTGTCGCCCCCCGTGCGGGGGCGTGGATAGAAACGATGGAGCCCCCATGACGGCGGCAATCCGCCAGGGTCGCCCCCCGTGCGGGGGCGTGGATAGAAACGACCCCACAGTGCGGACACCGTACATGCCAATAGGTCGCCCCCCGTGCGGGGGCGTGGATAGAAACGCGCGGGATGGTCGTCTGACCTGCGGCCTGATGGCGTCGCCCCCCGTGCGGGGGCGTGGATAGAAACGAGACCGACGATTTTGCGGACGATTTCAAGGTTGGTCGCCCCCCGTGCGGGGGCGTGGATAGAAACGTCGCGCGCCAGCAGTGCCGCCAACTCGTGCTGAACGTCGCCCCCCGTGCGGGGGCGTGGATAGAAACGGTCGGTACCTTGCGCACTATGGCGCGGCCATGAGTCGCCCCCCGTGCGGGGGCGTGGATAGAAACCACGCCGACATAGGGCGGATCGCAGTAGAACAGCGGTCGCCCCCCGTGCGGGGGCGTGGATAGAAACGTGGACCCCTGGGAAGCCGACCAGCACCCGGGCGCGTCGCCCCCCGTGCGGGGGCGTGGATAGAAACCGCCCCTTGTTGCTGGCGACAATCGCGGCAACAAGTCGCCCCCCGTGCGGGGGCGTGGATAGAAACTCGGCGGTGTGCTGACCCTGGGCGCCGGGCTGGTCGCCCCCCGTGCGGGGGCGTGGATAGAAACGCGAATCTCAGGCACGTCGTTGATCGATAGTACGAACGTCGCCCCCCGTGCGGGGGCGTGGATAGAAACAGCGGCCTTGGCCTGGTATGTCCCCTCCTGGCCGGTCGCCCCCCGTGCGGGGGCGTGGATAGAAACGACACCCAGAGCAGATGGAAGCGCGAAAGGTTTGATCGTCGCCCCCCGTGCGGGGGCGTGGATAGAAACTGGCCGCATGGACAAGCGCGGCGGAAGGCCCCGGTCGCCCCCCGTGCGGGGGCGTGGATAGAAACGGAGAATCGGTAGCGTGGGACAAGACGATCGAGAGTCGCCCCCCGTGCGGGGGCGTGGATAGAAACGTCGATTGGCTCCAAGGGATGGTTGTCCAGGGCGGTCGCCCCCCGTGCGGGGGCGTGGATAGAAACCATCGCTGGCCCCGGCCAGCGGCCCTCCTCAAGGCGTCGCCCCCCGTGCGGGGGCGTGGATAGAAACCATGCCGTCGCGCCAGAAAGGCCGGTTGCGGCGATGTCGCCCCCCGTGCGGGGGCGTGGATAGAAACTTCCCCGCAGGTGCGGGGTTACTCATCAAGGCTAGCGTCGCCCCCCGTGCGGGGGCGTGGATAGAAACCAGGCTGCTTTAAGCCGAGACATCAATCCACCTCGTCGCCCCCCGTGCGGGGGCGTGGATAGAAACGAGGTCCTCCGGCGTAGCTCTGCCAGAGCGCTCAAGTCGCCCCCCGTGCGGGGGCGTGGATAGAAACCCTTCTCGGTCAGGTAGACGCCGCACTCCCCGACCGTCGCCCCCCGTGCGGGGGCGTGGATAGAAACAGCGACGAGGGTGGCTGTTGCCCTTGTTCGGCAAGTCGCCCCCCGTGCGGGGGCGTGGATAGAAACCCAGGCCGAGCGGGCAATATCGGCCAGCGCCACGTCGCCCCCCGTGCGGGGGCGTGGATAGAAACTGACCACCTCCAGGGTATCGACGGTGATACTGGGCGTCGCCCCCCGTGCGGGGGCGTGGATAGAAACGCGGCCACATCGTCCGATCCGAAATACCCCGCTTGTCGCCCCCCGTGCGGGGGCGTGGATAGAAACTTCTGCCGGCGCCGCGAACTCGCCCGCGTCGCGCGTCGCCCCCCGTGCGGGGGCGTGGATAGAAACCTTGATCGTCCGGCGCCAGCACCGCCTGGGCCGCGTCGCCCCCCGTGCGGGGGCGTGGATAGAAACCCATGACTCCCGCTGGCGCTATGATCACGGAATGTCGCCCCCCGTGCGGGGGCGTGGATAGAAACCGCGCCCTTGAATAGGTCTGCGATGCCAGTCAGCGTCGCCCCCCGTGCGGGGGCGTGGATAGAAACGCTGCACAGCAATCCGGCGCCTCTGCCGAGCTTAGTCGCCCCCCGTGCGGGGGCGTGGATAGAAACATTGAAAAGGCGGCCGGCGCGGTTAATGCGACCGCGTCGCCCCCCGTGCGGGGGCGTGGATAGAAACCCCTGCGCTACGCCCGGGGCATCGGCCTTGACCTGTCGCCCCCCGTGCGGGGGCGTGGATAGAAACCACCACCATCTGGGGGGACATCCGCGCCTTTTGGTCGCCCCCCGTGCGGGGGCGTGGATAGAAACTCCCGCCCGACGCTCACGTCCTTTTCCAAAACAGTCGCCCCCCGTGCGGGGGCGTGGATAGAAACGCAGCGCCGAAGTCTCGTCCGATGCGCTGGTCTGGCGTCGCCCCCCGTGCGGGGGCGTGGATAGAAACGTCGAGGTTGGCTCCATACCAGTCACCGGCCTCGTCGCCCCCCGTGCGGGGGCGTGGATAGAAACTTATCGGCCTCGGCCAGGAGGCGGCTAGCGGCGGG
>NZ_BJZO01000020.1 GCF_007992075.1 Pararhodospirillum oryzae | reverse complement strand
AAACGGCCAATCCGCGCGTCGTGGCCTTCGCGCCACGCGGTCGCCCCCCGTGCGGGGGCGTGGATAGAAACGTTGATCGTAGGGAGACTGCAAAAGCGCGGCAAGTCGCCCCCCGTGCGGGGGCGTGGATAGAAACAGCAATGCGGGCGGGGCCGGCTTGCATGTGTCGGGTCGCCCCCCGTGCGGGGGCGTGGATAGAAACGTCCTTATTCAAAGGGGTAAGAATGGCCGCACCTGTCGCCCCCCGTGCGGGGGCGTGGATAGAAACGACGAGCTGCGCGCCGAGCTGAAGCTGGACGACGTGTCGCCCCCCGTGCGGGGGCGTGGATAGAAACCCATGCCCCGAGCCGCTATACGCCATGCCAACGACGTCGCCCCCCGTGCGGGGGCGTGGATAGAAACCCGGCAGATCCTGGCCGGATCTGACACCCACTCGTGTCGCCCCCCGTGCGGGGGCGTGGATAGAAACCCCGACCTCCTGCCCCTTGACGAGGGCGGAGAGGTGTCGCCCCCCGTGCGGGGGCGTGGATAGAAACGTTTACCCCCACCTGGGAGACCAGCCGGTAGACAGTCGCCCCCCGTGCGGGGGCGTGGATAGAAACGGGGATGAGGGCGCACAGCTTACGGCGCTGGTCAAGTCGCCCCCCGTGCGGGGGCGTGGATAGGAAGCACACGCCGCATCGGGGTCTGGTCGCCTTGCGCCACACCCGTGCGGCGGAGTATCATACCGATACCGACGGAGGCCGGGCGCCGCTGCCTTCAGTTGGCCACCGTCGGGGCGAGGGAGAGCGCGCCTCCTGTCGCCCCCCGCAGGGCCATGAGCCCAACGCGGGGGGAAGCCAGGGCCGGGTTACGCGTCGCGCAGAAGGGGGGCGGCGCGGATGCCCAGGGCGCGGCCGGTGCCGGCGAAGCCGGTGGCGAGGCTGAGCACGAGGGCGAGGCTCACCAGGGCCGCGATCCCTCCCGGGGCCACGACCAGCGGCGTGGACAGGCCGAAACGCAAGATCGCCCAGGCGGCGCCCACGCCCACGCCCGAGGCGATCAGGCCGGCGGCAAGGCCCATCAGCCCGTATTCCACGGCAAAGGCTGCGGCAAGGGTGGGGCGGGTCGCGCCCAGGACCTTGAGGGTCACGGCCTCGCGCAGGCGCCGGCGCTGGGTGGCGGCGAAGGCGCCCGCCAGCACGAGAACGCCCGTGACCAGGGTGAGGGCGGCGGCGCCTTGCACGGCCCGGCTGACCTGGCCCAGGATCGCCCCCACCTGGGCGAGCACCTCGCGCACGTCGATGATCGACACGTTGCTGAAGCCTCCCCCCACCGCCTGCTCGATCGCGCCCAACTCGGCGGCGGGGGCGTGCACGGTGGCGATCCAGGTGCGGGGCGCGCCGGCAAAGGCCCCGGGCGATACCACGAAGGCAAAGTTCATGCCCAGGCTGGTCCAGTCCACCCGCCGGGTCGCGGCCAGGGTGCCGGTGAGGGCGCGGCCCAGGATGGTGACCGTGATCGTGTCGCCCAGCTTCAACGCCATGCCCCTGGCGATGTCCTCGGTCACCGAGAACAGGGGGGGGCCCTGGTAGTCGGCGGGCCACCACGCGCCCCGCACCAGGGTGGAGCCGGTGGGCAAGGTGGCGGCGGTGGTGAATCCCCGATCGCCCCGCACCGCCCAACGGGCATCGGGGGCAACGGTTTCTTCGTTGATCGGCACGCCGTTCACGGCCAGCAGGCGGCCGCGCACCATGTCGGCCATCTGGAGCGTGGCCGTGGGCGCGCTGGTTTCGATCGCCGCGCGCACCGGGTCCACCTGATCGGGCTGGATGTCGAGCAGGAAAAAGCCCGGCGCGCGCTCGGGCAGGCCCTGGGCGATGTGGGCGTTGAGCGAGCGTTCCACCACCGCGATGGTGACCAGCACGCTCAGGCCCAGGCCCAACGATACCACCACGGTGGGGGTGGAGGCCCCGGGGCGGGCCACGGCCGCGAGGCCCAGGCGCAGCGCGGTGGGGCGGGCGGGCAGGGGCAGGCGACGCACGCCGGCCATCAAGAGGGCCGCCACGCCTCGAAACAGCGCGAAGGCGGCAAGGGTGCCAGCCACGAACCAGCCGGCAAGGCGCGGATCGCTGGCGGTGGCCACGGCCAGCCCGACCAGGGCCAGCGCGGTGAGGGCAACCGCCCCCCGGTCACGCCAGGGCAGGGGTGGGGGAAGCAGGGCCTCGGCGCCGGGGCGCAGGAGGAAGGCCGCCGGCAGCGCCCGGGCGCGGGCCAGGGGAATCCAGGTGAACAGCAGGGCACTGAGCATGCCAAACCCGGCCGCGAGCGCCAGCGCGCCGGGATAGACACCGGCGCGGGCCGGCAGGGGCAGGGCGTCCCCCAACGCCTCGATCGCCAGCGCGGGCAGGGCGGCCCCCAGCCCCAGCCCCAGGGCCAGCGCCAGCCCGGTCATCAGGGCCACCTGGGTCAGCACCACCCGGTAGACCAGCCCCGAGGAGGCGCCCACGCTTTTCAGGATGGCAAGGGTGGGGCGGCGGCCCTCCAGGTGGGCGGTGATGGCGTTGGCCACCCCGATCCCCCCCACCAGCAAGGTGGCAAGGCCGACCAGAACCAGGAACAGCACCAAACGGTCCAGGAACGATTGCACGCCGGTCGAAGCCTCGTCCGGCCCCCGGATGCGCCAGCCGGCTTCGGGGTGGGCCCGGGTCAAGGTGGCCTTGGCGGTTGCGGGCGAGATCCCTTGGGGCAGGCGGATCAAGGTGGTGTATTCCACCAGGCTGCCCGGGCGGATCAGGCCGGTTTGGGCCAGGGTGTCGGCCGCGATCATCACGCGCGGGCCCATCTGGAAGGCGCCGGCCAGGGCATCGGGTTCGTGGGCGATGAAGGCGCGCAAAACCACGGTCGCGTCGCCGATCCGCAGCCTGTCCCCCACCCCCACCCCCAGCCGGGCGGCGAGGGTGGGCGCCACCACGGCGCCCGGGGGCTCGCCCGGGACCGCCGCCAGGGCCTGGGCCAGGGTCAGGGGGCCTTGCACGGTCAAGGTACCCACCAGGGGATAGGCGGGGTCCACGGCCTTCAGCTGCACCAGGACGCGGCGCGTGGCGTCGGCCTCCGGGCGGGCCATGGTGCGCAGCTCGGCCACGCGGGTGGTGGGGCCCAGGGCATCCAGGGATGCCTGTTCGGCGTCGGTGGGCAGGCGGTGCAAAAGCCGCACCGCCAGATCGCCCCCCAGCAGGGTGCGGGCGTTGTCGGCCAGCCCGGCCTTCACCGCGCGGTCGAAGGACCCCGCCCCGGCCAGGGTCAGGATCCCCAGGAACAAGCAGGCCAGGAACAGGCGAAAGCTGCCCAGCCCACCGCGCAGGTCGCGCAGCGCAAGGCGGGTGGACAGGGGCAGGCGCAAGGGCTTGGTCATGCGTCCTCCCGCTTGCGGGTGAGCCAGCCGTGCACATGCAAGGCCTGCATCACCCGGACCGGGGGGGTGAAGCCGGCGTCGGTCAGCAAGGCGCCCAGGCGTTCGGGCCCGATGGGGTGAATGGCGCGCCGGGCGTGGGAGAGCCCGCGCATGATCGCGTCGTCTTCGATGCCGCGTTCGCGCTGCCAGGCCACCCACGCCGCTTCCATCAGGGCCGCGTCGGGCAGGTCGGGGCCGGGGGGCAGGAAGTCGGCCAGCATCAGGGGGGCGCCCGGGCGCAGGAAGCGGGCGGCATGGCCCAGCAGGGCCGCCTTGCCCGAGGGCGTGTCGGGCAGGAAATGGCTGACCAGCACCGACAAGGCGCCGTCGTGGGCGGGGGTGTCGGCGGCCAGGGTGTCGAGCGCACCCGCGTGCCAGTCCACCCGCTCTTCCAGGCCGGGCACGGTGGCCACCCGCTGGCGGGCGACCGCCAGCATGTCGGGCGAGGGATCAACCCCCAGGAACCGCCAGCCCGGGTTATCCTGGCCCAGGCGCAGGATATCGGTGCCGGTGCCGGCCCCGATCACCAGCACCCGGGCCCCGGCCGGCAACAGGACCTTCATCAGCACGGCGGCCATGTCGTGGATCAGCGCGTAGCCGGGCAGGGCGCGGGCAATGGTGTCGTCGTAGGCCTGGGCCCGGTTGGCCTCGAAGCGGGCGGGGCGGGGATCGGGGGCGTTCATGCGCCGGCTCCCGCCAGGGCCCGCGTGTCGTCCTGGATCTGGCCGTCGCGCAAGGTAACAACCCGCTGGCAGCGTTGGGCCAGGGCCATGTCGTGGGTGACCAGGACCAAGGTGGTGCCCGAACGCGCGTGCAAATCAAAAAGCAAGGACATGATCAGGGCTCCGGTGTCGCCATCCAGGTTGCCGGTGGGTTCGTCGGCCAGCAAGACGCGGGGGTTGATGACAAAGGCCCGGGCCAGGGCGACGCGCTGCTGCTCGCCTCCCGAAAGCTGCCCCGGGCGGTGGTCCAGGCGGGGACCCAGGCCGACGGCGGCCAGGGCGTCGCGGGCGCGGTCGAACGCATCGGGCCGCCCGGACAGCTCCAGGGGCAGGGCCACGTTTTCCAGCGCGGTCATGGTCGCGATCAGGTGAAAGGACTGGAACACGATGCCCAGGTGATCGCGGCGCAGGCGGGCCAGCGCGTCCTCGGACAAGGGGCCCAGGTCGTGGCCGGCCAGGCGCACGGATCCCCGGGTCGCGCGCTCCAGCCCGGCGCACAGCATCAGAAGGGAGGTCTTGCCCGATCCGCTGGGCCCGACCACGCCCACGCTTTCGCCCGGCGCGGCCTGGAAGCTCACGCCCTTCAGGATGTTGACCTCGCCCGCCGGACCTTTCAGGCTGAGGTGAACCCCTTCAAGCTGAAGGGGGGCCGTGTCATGCCAGGAGTCTTCCATGCCTGTTTCCTTGCCCGGTCCGTGTCGCATCCTGCCCCGATATGGGGGAAAAGGCCTCGTCTGCCAAGCCGCGCGAGGGGCGCGCGCCGGAGGGCTGGCCCTGGCGGTGATACTGGCAGCCCTTGGGGGCGGGCGGGCCCACGCCGATCCCGGGGCGGGGGCGGGGGGGGCGCCGGTGGTGCTGAGCGTGCTGGGCGACAGTCTGACCGCCGGCTATGGCCTGCCGGCCGACGAGGCCTTTCCCGCCCGCCTGGGCCGGGCCCTGGCCGAGAAAGGGCACGCGGTGCGGGTGGTCAATGCCGGCGTCTCGGGGGATACCTCGGCCGGGGGGCTTGCGCGGCTGGATTGGGTGCTGGGCGACGAACCCCAGGCGATGATCGTGGAACTGGGGGCCAACGATGGCCTGCGCGGCCTGGACCCGGTGGCCACCAGAACGAACCTGGATCGCATCTTGCGGACACTGCGCGACCACGGGGTGGCGGTTTTGCTGGCCGGGATGAAGGCGCCCCCCAACATGGGCCGCGAGTACGCCCAGGTTTTCGACGCGGTGTATCCCCAACTGGCGGCGGACCACGACGTGGTGTTCTACCCCTTTTTCCTGGAAGGCGTGGCGCTGAACCCGGCCTTGAACCAGGCCGACGGCATGCATCCGAACGCCCAAGGCGTGGACGAGGTCGTGGCCCGCATCCTGCCGGCGGTTGAAACCCTGCTGGATCGGGTGGAGGAGGGGCGATGATCCGCCTGTTCGTGGCCCTGGTTCCGCCGCAGAGCGTGCGGGGAAGCCTGGCCGACCTCGGGCGGGGGATCCCCGGGGTGCGCTGGATGCCCCCCGAAAGCCTGCACCTGACGCTGCGCTTCCTGGGCGAGGTCGAGGAAGGCTTGGCGCGCGAGATCGACGCCGCCTTGCTGGGCGTGCGCTGGTCACCGGTGCCGGTGCGCCTGCGGGACCTTGGCGTGTTCGGCAAGGGGGCGCGCAGGCATACGTTATGGGCGGGGGTGGAGCCCGGGCCCGCCCTGGCCGGCCTCAAGGGGCGCATCGACGCCAGCTTGCGGCCCCTGGGCATTGCCGGCGACGCGCGCCAGTTTTCCCCGCACATCACCCTGGCCCGCCTGACCCGCCCGCACGAGGAGCGGTTGCAGGCTTTCATCGAAGGGGCCAGCCTTCTGGTGGGCGGCACGTTTGTCGCCGACTCCTTTACCTTGTTTTCCAGCCACCTGGGCCGCGAGGGGCCCCATTACGAGCCTTGGGCCACCTATCCGCTGGAAGAGCCGCGGGGCTGAACAGGAAGGGAAGGGGCCTGGGGACGGTGGTCTCCAGGCCCCTTCCCAGGTGGGGATCAGGGGCAGGCTAACTTACTGGCCGATTTCGCCGCCACCCTTGCGGGTGATGGCCACCACCGACGGGCGGGGCGGCATGCCGTCCTTGAAGTCGGGCCAGCGGGTGGACGGCTTGTCGAAGGTGCTGTCCTTGTCGTCGCCCGGGTGCTGGACACAGCAGAAGAAGGTGGTGCCGTCCGGGGTCAGGAAGGGCCCGCACATCTCGGCCCCCGTGGGGGTGGCGAAGAAGTGACGGGTCAGGGCGCGACCGTCGCCTTCCACGTCCGAGGCCCAGATGCCATCGGCGATCCCGGCCTTGGTGGCGCCGTCGGTGGCGATCCAGATGCGGCCC
Source organism: Pararhodospirillum oryzae (assembly GCF_007992075.1). GTDB lineage: Bacteria > Pseudomonadota > Alphaproteobacteria > Rhodospirillales > Rhodospirillaceae > Pararhodospirillum > Pararhodospirillum oryzae. Next base: position 35,472 of record NZ_BJZO01000020.1, on the reverse strand, counting down.
TTGGGGTCGAAGGCGATGTTGTCGGGGCACGACAGCCAGCCGGCTTCGGTGGTCGCCGGGTGGTAGCGGGCGCCGTCCTCGGGCTTGGCGGGGTTGCCGGCCAGCAGGAAAATCATCCAGGTCGCGGTTTCGGCTTCGTGGCGGGCCTGGGCGCCCTTGCCGCCGGGGGGGATGATTTCCAGGATATGGCCGTGCTCGTTGGCCGGACGCGGGTTGGCGGCGTCCACCTGATCGGGCTTGCGCTTGGTGTTGTTGGTCAGCACCACGAAAATCGAGCCGGTGACCGGGTTGGGCTCCACGTCCTCCGGGCGGTCCATCGGGGTGGCGCCCAGCAAGGTGGCGGCGCGGCGGGTTTCAATCAGCACGTCGGCCTGGCTGTTAAAGCCGTTGGCGGCGGTCAGCGGGCCGTGGCCATGAACCAGGGGCAGCCACGCCATGGTGCCATCGTCCTTGAAGCGAGCGACGTACAGCGTGCCTTCGTCGAGCAGGTGCTTGTTGTTGGCCGGATTGGCCAGATCCACCTTGTTCTTGGTCAGGAATTTGTACAGGAACTCGAAGCGCTCGTCGTCGCCGGCGTACACGGCCAGGCGGCCGTCGTGGTTGACAATGACGTTGGCGCCTTCGTGCTTGAAGCGGCCCAGGGCGGTGCGCTTGATCGGGGTCGAGGTCGGATCGTAGGGATCGATCTCGATCATCCAGCCAAAGCGGTTGGCCTCGTTGGGCTCCCTGGCGGTGTCGAAACGCGGATGGAAACGGTACCAGCCGTAATCCGGCTTCTTGATGCCCAGGCGCTTGTAGTTCTGCTCTTCGGCCGCCGGCAGGCTTTCGCCCATGAAATAGCGGTCAAAGTTTTCCTCGGCGATCAGCACCGTGCCCCAGGGGGTGACGCCGCCCGCGCAGTTGTTGACCGTGCCGATCACCTTGGTGCCGGTCGGATCGGCGCTGGTGCGCAGGCGCTTGTGCCCCGCGGCCGGGCCCGAAAGCGTGAACTCGGTTTCCAGGGCCGAGAAGCGGCGGGCGTAGCGGCTGTCGGGAACCACGCTCCAGGTGTCGCCGTCCTTCTTGACCTCGATCACCGAATGGCCGTGGGCGGCCATCTCGTAATCGATCTGCTCCTTGGTCTGGGTGTCGATGGCGTCGGGGTCCTGGCCCGACCACATCAGCTTGCGGTCCACGTATTCGTGATTGATGGTCAGCAGGCCATGGGTCGAGGTGTTGGAGCCGCGCTCCAGCGGGAAATAGCCCAGGAAGTCGTTGTTGTAGCCGAACTGCTTGAGCTGGTCGGCGGCCTTCAGGGCGTTGGGATCGAAGGCCGGCGCGCCGGGCAGGACGGGATCGCCCCAGCGGATCAGCACCTGGGCGTTGTAGCCCTCGGCCACGTGGGTGGTGGCGTCCAGGATGTGGGGGATTTCGGCGAAGGTCAGGGTGGACGGGCTGGCGGAGCCCGCCGCGTGGGCCTTGGAAGCCGCGCCCACCAGGCCGGTGGCGGCGGCGGGCAGGGCGGCCAGCGCCGAAAGGGCGCCAAGGCCGCGCAGGGCATCGCGCCGGCCGACCGGCGCCTGGGCCAGCCCACCAAGCCGGGCGGCAATGAGATCGCCCAGGGTCGTGGTGACCGAGGGGTTGGAATAATCAGCCTCGCCCGGCGCGCCCACGGCGGGCGACAGGCCTTCGGGGGGATTCTGGGTCATGGAAACCTCGTCCGAAAGGAAATTTTGGGAAGACATCAAGACAAACCCCGCCACCGACCGGATGGCCGGGCGCGGGATCCTTCTTCCCAGCCCCCCCGTGGCGTCAGGGAAGGCCGCGCCGGCAGTATCGCCACCCGTTCAAAGGTCAAAAACGTCCCTTTGATGAAGCTTTGGGGAAGTCTTGAAGACATCCCGTCCCTTGGGACGAGAAAAAAGGGTTAGTGCGCCTCTAAAGACGGAAAAAATGCGCGACAGGACCGCCGTTCGCCGGAGGAGCCCAAGGCTTTCTCTTCCGTTGCTTCCGGAAAAACGGCCGCCTGCGTCGCATCGGCCGACGGCCACACCATGCGCACCGCCGGGGCCGGAAGCGCCTGGGCCAGCCGGGCCAGGCAGGCCCGCGCCAGGGCGCCTCCCCGGGCTCCCAGGCGCAAGGCCAGGCGGTCGATGGCCGGCCCGCCGGACTCGCCCGTGGTGACCAGTCCGTTCAAGGCCGCCACGAGCAGGCGGGCATCCGAGGTGGTCGGTTCCGACCCCGGCGCCCCCAGGGCAAGCGGCGCTGGCGCGTGCACGGCGATGATCACCATCAGGCCATCCAGCGCGGGCAGCAGGCTGCCCAGTCCGGCCGCGCACACCTGCCGGGCCAGTGCCGGCTCGAATCCTCCCCGGCCATCGGGAGTCCGCGCCCACGTCCGGGCGGCCTCGACCAGAAGACGGGCGGGCCGGGCAGGCGCAAGGCCCGGGGACACGCGAAGGGCAGGGGTGGGCGGCAAGGGCCGGGCGTGCAGCGGAGTCATGCGGGCCTTCCTTCCAAGGAGGGAGCAAGGGAAGAGGAGCGAGGAAAAGTCCCTGAAACCTGCCGGGGTTATATCGCGAATGCGACTTGATCGCAATCTTTATCGGAGGCAAAAGAGCCTTGAAAATGGGGCGCTTGGGCAGGTTCCCAGGCGCAAGAAGGAGGAGCCCCGATGAAGAACAGTGAAAGCCTCCGTCCCTTGTATTACATAAAATTGTTGATACATCGAAAGGTCGTTTGAATAAAGAATAAAATATGATATGAGGAAACAAACAAATGCCAGAGTGCAAATGGCGATATATCCTTTAGTCCGGGGGTTCTTATGATACGGCGGTTTTTGCAACTCTTGCCGCTGGGTGTTAGTCTTTGGGTTGTTGCCCTTATACCCCTTACGGCTTTATTATCCATTCTAACATACGATGTCTGGCAGCAACGCCAGGACATGCTCCAAAGTCAGCAGGTGCGGGCGATCATCGAAACGGAAACCCGTGCCAGCGCCCTGGTCCACGAACTGCAAAAGGAACGCGGCGCCAGCGCCTTGTTCCTGGGCGGGCACGGAACCCGTTTCGGCGAGGAGATGGCCACCCAGCAACACCTGACCGAGGAGGCCGTGAGCGCGTTCTCGGACGCGCTCACGGCCCTCGCGCAAGGGGTGGCCGGGCATACGCCGGCCGTGGCCGCCCTGCGCGAGGGGGAAACCCTGCTGGACGAACGCCAGCGGACCCGCGCCGCCATTCACGATCTTTCGCTGAAGCCGGCCGAGAGTTTCGCCTATTACACCACCATCATTGAAACCCTGATGGGGGCCACGGGCGCCCTGGGCGCGTTGGCGACCGAAGGCGATCTGCGGGGCCTGGTCGCCACCAGCGAGGTGTTCGCCCGGGCCAAGGAGATGGCGGGGCGCGAACGCGCGACCGGTGCCCAGGGTCTGGCCGCCGGCCGCTTCGACCCCGACATCCACCGGCGGCTGATCGCCCTGGGCGCGGCGCAAGACGGGCTGTTCGCGTCGTTTCGCGCCCTGGCGCCGGCCGACATCGTGAAGCGCTTCGACGAGACGGTCGAGGGCGCGGCCCTGGAGCCGGTGGCGGCCATGCGCGAGACCATTTACAAGGGCGGCCTGATCGGGATCTTCAAAGGCCTGGGCGCCTCCGACTGGTTCGCGGCGACCAGCGCGCGCATCGACGCCATGAAGGCGATCGAGGATGCCTTGAGCGCGCGTCTTCATGCCCTGACCGACGCCCACATCGGCGATCAGGTTCGCCGGTTCCAGGTTCTTCTCGGCGTCGCCGGGGCCACGCTGGCCTTGTGCGCGCTGATCGTCATCGTGCTGCGCCGGAGCATTCTCAACAACCTGCGCGCCCTTGGCCGGGCGACCGAGGATCTGGCCGAGGGACGGCTGGACACCCCCGTCGCCGGCGGGCTTCGTCGCGACGACCTGGGGGCCCTGGCCCGGGGGCTGGAAATCTTCCGCCAGCGGCTGCGCGAGGCCGAGCAGATCAAGGCCCAGCGCGACGCCGAGCGGGTGGAAGCCGAGGCCACGCGGCGCCAGCTTCTGATGGGCATGGGCGAAACCCTGGAACACGAGGTGGCCTCGGTGGTGGCCTCGATCGGGGCGGCGGCCGACACCTTGCACACCTCGGCCTCCACGTTGACGGACGCGGCCGACCGGGGCGGGCGCGAGGCGGGGACCGTTTCCGCCGCCGCCTTGCAGGCCAGCGCCAACGTCCAGACCGTGGCCGGCGCCGCCGAGGAACTGGCGGCGTCGATTCAGGAAATCGCGCGTCGGGTGGCGGAAAGCGCCCGGGTATCCCGGCAGGCGGCCGAGGAAGCGGCCCGCACCAACCAGTGCGTCGATTCCCTGGCCGAGATGGCGGAGCGGATCGGCAGCGTCGTCCACCTGATCGATGGCATCGCGGCCCAGACCAATCTGCTCGCCCTCAACGCCACCATCGAGGCGGCCCGGGCTGGCGAGGCGGGCAAGGGGTTCGCCGTGGTCGCGGGCGAGGTCAAGACCCTGGCCAGCCAGACCCAGCGGGCCACCGCCGACATCACCAGCCAGATCGGGGCCATGCGCCAGGTCACCTTGGAGGTGGTCGCCGCCATGCGCCAGATCGCCGGCACCGTTGAACGGGTGGGAGGGCTGAGCGCCGATATCGCCGTCGCCGTGGGCCAGCAAGGCGCGGCCACCGACGAAATCGCCCGCAATATCCAAGAAGCCAGTGGCGGCACCAGCGCGGTCAGCCACGCCGTGGCCGGGGTTCAGGTCGGGGTGCGTGAAACCGGGGCTTCGGCCGCGGCCATCGCCGCCGCCGCCGAAGCCCTGGCGGGTCACAACAAGACCTTGCGTCTTCAGGTGGATCGCTTCCTGGCCACCTTGCGCGCGGCCTGAGGCAGGGCCGCCCCGGCCTGGACCGGAGCCGGGGCGGTCGTCAGCGGGTGGTGGGGCGAAACCAGCTTTTGGGAGATCCGCACAACGGGCATTTCCAGGTTTCCGGCAGATCCTCGAAGCGCACGCCGGGGGGAATGGGGTGGCCCGGGCTGGCCAGGTTGTCGGGGTCGCCCACATTGGGATCGTAGATGAACGGGTCGCAGTCGTTGTTGGTGCACACCCAGCGCCCGCTGGAAACCGCGCCGCTGGCGGCCTGGGCCTTGCCGGTGCCGCCCAGGACCAGGCCGGCGAGGGCCGCCCCCAGGCCCAGCGCCCCGCGCCGGCCCAGGGAAACCACAAGGTAGGAAAACGTCATGGTCTTGTTCTCCGGGAAAAGAGGTCGGGCAGCCGGCTGTCCGGACATGCCAGGCAAAGTGTGCCGGCAAGGACCATCCCGGAGGGGTGACACTTGTTTGACACCCATCCCGAAGGGATGACAGTTGTTTGACAAGGACGTGCGGCGTGAATTTGGAATAAGAGCGGCCCGCGAAATCCCTTGGCATGGCCCCGGACAAGCCCCTATCCTTGGGCGTGGTATTTCCTGTGCAAGGGGCCTGAACACCCATGACCTATCATATTTCCACCCGGTACGCTGGTTCCGGCGGCTTCGACCAGGCGGTTGCCGACGCCAGGGCCGCCCTGGCCGACAACGACTTCCAGGTCATCAGCACCATTGACGCAAGCGCCATGGTCAAGAAGGCGCTGGATGCCGATCTCGCGCCGTATGTGATCTTGGGAGCGTGCAATCCCGGCTTCATGCTGCGCGATATCCACGAAGAGCCCCTGAGCGGCCTGATGCTGCCCTACAACGTGGCGATTCGGGAAGTCGAGGGAGGAGAAATCCAGATTTCGGCCATCGATCCCTTCGCGGCCATGCACGTCATCGACAACCCGGGCCTTGATCACGTGGCCCAGGAAGCCCGCGCGCAGATGATGCGGGTGATCGAACGCCTGGGCTCGTCCCAGGAAGACTAAACAGCCGGCAGGAGCGGGGGCCTCGGCAAGGGGCTGCCCGCCCGGCGGATCCCGGCGCGCGCCGCACTGGCCCCAAGACGGGCGGCGCGCCTTGGCCTCGGGAAACGAGGGCCCGGGAGACGAGCCCTGCTAGGCTTGCGAGGTCCCGAACCCGGCCAGGGATCCCTGGGAGGCCTTCCGGGTCGAGGAGCCTGGGCGGGGTCAGTGAATCGCGACCGGTTCCATTTCGTGCTGACGGATGGCCTGCACGGCCAGATCCCGGCTGGGCGCCCAGCCGATGCGCTGGCCATTGGCCGCGTGGATGGCGAAACCGCCCGGCTGCATGCCGGGCAACGCGGGTTCGGTCGCGGGATCCAGGTCCCGGACATAGGCAACCACGTTCAAGCCCAGCGCGGCCAGCTCGGTCACGTCAACGGGGGTCGGAGCAAGGTCGGCGAGGGAACGGTCTTTGGCGGTATCCATTGTTTTTCTCCTTCATCCCGGCATTCGGCGGGGGGCGGAGTCTCAACGGCCCTCACGCGGGGCGACGTCGATGGTTTGCGGACCGGAAGCGCCGGCCGAGGCGTTCTTGGCGCCAATGGGAATGTGGCGCACCTTGGGCTCGGGCACGGGCCGTTCCAGATCGATATGCAACAAACCATTTTCCAAGGTGGCGGCCGTGATTTCGATTCCTTCGGCCAGCACGAACGCCCGCTGGAACTGGCGCGACGCAATACCGCGATGCAGGTAAATCCGTTCGCCGTCGTCGTTTTGCCGGCGACCGCGAATGACAAGCTGGTTATCCTCCACCGACACCGTGAGATCGCTTTCGGCGAATCCTGCCACGGCGAGCGTGATCCGCAGGGCCGTTTCCCCGATCTGCTCGATATTGTACGGCGGATAGCCCTCGGCCTGGTTCTTTGAAACCCGGTCAATGACCCTTTCGAAGTGGTCAAACCCCAAAAGCAGGGGGCTGTTGAACACGGACAGTCTGGTCATGGGTGTCCTCATCTGCAATCGACGAAGGTGTCGTCTTGAGCGACTCCGCATGGGGCCCGTTGCCGGCGCCCATGGCGTGCGGTCCCCGCGAGGCACCGCAAAGCCCCTATAATGTCGGAGTATCCGGCCCAATCGTCAAGCAATGGACGACCGGGGCAATCGGGTGAACCGATTGCCCCGGCGTTTTTTCGAGGCCCTCAAGCGTCTGGCGCGCACTCCGTGCGCCTGCCGCGCGCGACACAAGCCGCGCGGCCGCCGTCGCGGCGTTGAGGAACCCTCTTCCAAGGGCATCCAGGGCTTCACCCGATCGCCCTGAATGGACGACGACGGGCCGGGATCAGTCCAGCAAGAACCCGTTATCGCGGGCGAAAGCGGCCAGCCGGTCACGCACCGAGGCGTGGGGCAGGGTGCTCAGACCCAGGACAAACGGGCGCAGCCGGCCGATGTCGACCGAGCGCAGCGCCCGCTTGACCGGCCCCATGCCGGGCGCGGCCAGCGACAAGGTGCGAAAGCCCAGGGCCACCAGCACCAGGGCGTCCAGGGGGCGCGACGCCATTTCGCCGCACAACGACAGCGGCTTGCCGGCCGCGTCGCAGACCTCCACGAGATGGCGCAGCATCGAAAGCACCGGCGGCGACAGCGGGTCGTAGCGGCTGGCCACCCGGGGGTTGCCCCGATCGGCGGCAAAGGTGAACTGGAAGAGATCGTTGCTGCCCACCGAGATGAAATCGATCGGCTCTTGCACCAGGGCGGGCAGGTGCCACAGCAGCGAGGGCACTTCCAGCATGGTTCCCACCCGGATCGAGGCCGGGGGCGGCGTGCCCCGCTCGCGTTCGCGCGCCAGTTCCAGCTCCAGGGCATGACGGGCGGTTCGGTATTCTGATACCGTGGCGATCATCGGGAACATGACATCGAGCGCCCGGCCCGAGGCGGCGCGCAGCAAGGCCCGCAACTGCTGGCGCAAGATGGCCGGACGATCCAAGGTGATCCGCGCCGAGCGCCAGCCCAGCGCCGGGTTGTCCTCCGGCTGGCTCTGCCAATAGGGCAGCAGCTTGTCGCCCCCCACGTCGATGGTGCGAAACACCACGGGCCGGTCGCCCGCGAGCGCCAGCACCTTGCCATACAACGAGGTCTGGCTTTCCACGGAAGGCAGGCTGGGCCGCGCCATGAAGGGGATTTCGGTGCGGTACAACCCCACCCCGTCGGCCCCGGTCGCGCCCAGGTTCTCCATGTCCATCATCAAGCCGGCGTTGATCATCAGGCGCACGCGCACGCCGTCCTGGGTTTCGGCGGGCAGGTCGCGCAGGCGGTCATACTCCGCCCGGCGGCGCTTGCGCTCGTGAATGCCGCGCATCACGGCCTCGCGCACGTCCTCGCCCGGGCGCACGAACACCTGGCCGTGATCCCCGTCTACCACCACCGGGTCCAGGGGCGCGATGCGCTGGAACACGCCGGGCAGGCGGCCGATCACCGGAATATCCAGGGCCTTGGCCACGATCACCGCGTGCATGCCCGGGCTGCCTTCCTCCAGGATCACGCCGCGCAGACGCTCCGGGTCGTAGTCCAGCAGCTCGGCCGGGCCCAGGGTCCGGCAGATCAAGATCACATGGTCGGGCAAGTCGCCCTTGGCCGCCGTCCCCCGCTCGCCGGTCAGGTGGCGCAGCAGGCGGTTGGCCAGGTCTTCCAGGTCGTGGAGTCGTTCGCGGATGTAGGGATCCGACACCTGCGACAGGCGCAGCCGCATGTCGTTATCGACCTTGCGCACCGCCGCTTCCGCCGACAGGCCGGCCTGGATGTGCTCGCTGATGCGGTTGATCCATCCGGTATCGTCGGCGAACATGCGGAAGGTTCGCAACACGTCGCGCGATTCACTGGGCGCGGTGGCGGTGATGGCGAGCAGGGCGTCGAGCGCCTCGCGCATTTCGTCCATGGCCGCGCGCAGCCGGGCCAACTCCCGCTCGGGGTCGTCGGCCAGCAGCGTGGTGACGTGCACCTCGGGCTGATGATAGACGGCGGTGCCCAGGCCGATGCCCGGGTTGAGGCTGGTCCCTTCCAGGCGCAGCGGCAGCACCGCGTTGCCCGAGGCCGGCCCCAGTTCCTCGCGCGGGATCAGGCCCGCCCCGGCCAGCAGCTCGGCCAGGACCATGGCCACGGTTTCCAGGGATTCCTGTTCGATCTCCCGGTATTCGCGGCCCTCGCGGTTTTGCACCGCGAGCACGCCAATGACCCGCCCCCCGTGAACCAGGGGCACGCCCATCAGCGACTTGTACACATCCTCGCCCGTTTCCGGGCGATAGACAAAACGCGGGTGCGCCCAGGCGTCGCTAACCCGCAACGGCTGGGCGATGGCCGCGATCTCGCCGATCAGGCCTTCGCCCACCCGCAGCCGGGTGTGATGCACCGCCGACTGGGTCAGACCCTCGGTCGCGAACAGTTCCAGGACCTCGCCGGCTCGCAGCACGTAGCACGAGCAGACATCGGTTCCCATCCCTTTTGCGATGAGGGCGGTCACCCGGTCCAGGCGGTCCTGGGGTGACCCGCCGCCGGCCATGACGTCGCGCAGGCGTCCCAGCAGGCTGCGCGCATTGGGATCGCGCAACGACATGGTTTTTGAATTCCCCCTTGGGGGTCAGAATGGAGTGGATTGAGGGGCGCGCCGGGCCAGGGAAGCCACGGCCTGGGTCACGAGTTCGTCGAGGATCTCGGCCACGGGTTGCTCGCGCGTGACGAGCCCGACGCTTTGGCCGGCCATCAGCGAGCCGGTTTCCACGTCGCCGTCGATCACCGCGCGGCGCAAGGCACCGGCCCAGAAATGTTCGATCTCCAGCTGAGCCGATTTCTGGTCGATTTCCCCTCGTTGATAACGATCAATGACCTGGCGCTGGGTTTCCACGAAATCCGCCGTGCCCTTGTTGGAAAGCGCGCGCACCGGGATGACCGGGAAACGCGGATCGACCTGCACGGTCGGCACGGCGTCGCGGGCACTCGCGCGGAGAAAGGCTTTCTTGAACGCGGGGTGGGCGATGCACTCGCTCGCGCACACGAAGCGGGTGCCCAGCTGCACGCCGGCCGCGCCCATTTCGAGGAAAGAGACAATGGCTTCGCCGCGCCCGATGCCGCCGGCCACGAAAATCGGCACGTCGCGCACCTGGGGCAGGATTTCCTGGGCCAGCACCGTGGTCGACACCGGGCCGATGTGGCCCCCGGCCTCGGCGCCTTCGATGACCAGGGCATCGGCCCCGGCCCGCACCAGCTTGCGCGCCAGCGCCAGCGCCGGCGAGAAGCACACGCAGCGCGCGCCACCGTCCTTGACCTTGCGAATCGACGCCGCCGAAGGCAGGCCACCGGCCAGGACCACGTGCGACACCTTCATTTCCCGGCACACGTCGATCAGCGCGTCCAGCTGGGAATGCATGGTGATCAGGTTCACGCCAAACGTGCGTTGTCGGCCGCGCGCCGCCATCAGGGCGCGGGTGGCCTCGATCTCCTCGGCCAGGCGCTCGGGCGGCATCGAGCCCGCGGCCAGCACGCCAAAGCCGCCGGCCCCCGAAAGGGCGGCGACCAGGTGGCGCTCGGAAATCCACGACATGGCGCCGCCCAGAATGGCGACATCGCTGCCCAGGAAGGCGCAGCCGCGCGCCCACAGCTCGTCAAGGCGGTCGCGGCCCCACAGGGCGGCCTCCTCGCCGTCGGTCAGGGTCATCTGCTCGGTCGCGTCCTTCATGGGTGTTCTCCGCGTGCGCCCTTGGGGCGTGGGCGGCCTTACGCCGCGTCCAGACCATAGGCGGTGTGCAAGGCCCGCACCGCCAATTCCATGTATTCCTCGGCGATCAGAACCGAGACCTTGATCTCGCTGGTGGAGATGACCTGGATATTGATCCCCTTCTCCGACAGCGCCGAGAACATGGTCTGGGCCACGCCGGCATGACTGCGCATGCCCACGCCGATCACCGACACCTTGACCACACCCTTGTCGGAAATCAACCGTTGGTATCCGATGGCGTCCTGCTGGGCTTCCAGCACCCGGAGGGCGCGCGACAGATCGCCGCGCGGCAGCGTGAAGGTGACGTCGGTCGCCTTGCCATCCGCCGAGATGTTCTGAACGATCATGTCGACATTGATGTTGTTGTCGGCCAGCGGGCCGAAAATGCGCGCCGCCACGCCCGGCCGGTCGGCCACGGCCATCAAGGTTACCTTGGCCTCGTCGCGACTGTAGGCGATCCCGCTGACCAGTTCTTTTTCCACGATTTCGTCCTCGTCACAGACCAGGGTTCCCGGCATATCCACGAAACTAGACAGAACCTGAAGCCGGACCTTGTGCTTCATGGCCATCTCGACCGAGCGCGTTTGCAAGACCTTCGCGCCCAGCGAGGCCTGCTCCAGCATTTCCTCGTAGGTGATCCGGTCGAGCTTGCGCGCGCGGGGCACGATGCGCGGGTCCGTCGTATAAACCCCGTCCACATCCGTGTAAATGTCGCAGCGATCGGCCTTGAGCGCGGCCGCCAGCGCCACCGCCGACGTATCCGAGCCGCCCCGGCCCAAGGTGGTGATCCGGTTGTCCTGGCCCAGGCCCTGGAAGCCCGCCACCACCGCCACCTGCCCCAGGGCCAGGCGTTCGTTCAAGATGGTGGTGTCAATCGACAAGATGCGGGCCTTGCCATGGGCGTCGTCGGTGCGGATGGGGATCTGCCAGCCCGTCCACGAGCGGGCATCGACGCCAATGGTTTGCAAGGCCAGCGCCAGCAGGCCAATGGTGACCTGCTCGCCCGTCGCGACCACGGTGTCGTATTCACGGGTGTCGTACAGCTCGGCCATGGCGTCGCAATAGCCGACCAGGCGGTTGGTTTCGCCCGACATGGCCGAAACCACCACCGCCACCTGATTGCCCGCGTCGACCTCGGTCTTCACCCGTCGGGCCACGTTGCGGATCCGCTCGATGTCGCCCACCGAGGTGCCGCCAAACTTCATCACGATGCGCGCCATGGCGTGCCGTATTCCCCACTTCCGACGGTTGCTCGTCTGTTGCGTCCGGTTGCTCCCCGGTTCCGCGCCGTGTAGTAAAGCAGCCGGCCGGGCCCCGCAAGCGGGGATACGCGCCAACCCCTGTTGCGCCCCTGCTGGTCCGCGAAAGGGAAGGCAACCGTACAAGGCATTCGAACGCGGACCGGGTTGTTTTACGCGACGGTCCGTCCATAATCAAAGGGAGAGAACCCCGATGACGTCCAGCAGTCCCAGCACTGCCTCGCCGGCGGAACTGGCCAAATTCAGCGCAATGGCCGATGCCTGGTGGGATCCGGAGGGCAAGTTCAAGCCCCTGCACAAGTTCAATCCCCTGCGCATTGCGTATATCAGCGATCACATGGCGGCTCATTTTGGCCGTTCGCTTGATGTCGAACGTCCGTTCGAGGGGCTGCGCCTTCTCGATATCGGCTGTGGCGGCGGCCTGGTGAGCGAGCCCCTGGCCCGCCTGGGCTTCGAGGTGATCGGGATCGATGCGGCCGAACGTAACATTGGCACCGCGCGCGTGCATGCCGAGCGCTCGGGCGTGCCGGTTACCTACCGTCAGGCCACGCCCGAGGACCTGGTGCGCGAGGGCCAGGTGTTCGACGCCGTCCTGACCTTGGAAGTGGTCGAGCACGTCGCCGACGTCGATCTGTTCTTGGAGTCGATCGGCACCCTGGTGCGTCCGGGCGGGGCCGTGGTCGCCGCCACCTTGAACCGCACCTTGAAATCCCTGGCGCTTGCCAAGTACGCCGCCGAATATGTCCTGCGCTGGCTGCCGCGCGGCACCCACGACTGGCGCAAGTTCATGAAGCCGTCGGAACTGACCACCGGCCTGCGCCGGGCGGGCCTGGAAACCCGCGATGTGGCGGGCATGACCTGGAATCCGCTGCTCGACGAGTGGAGCAAGACCCAGGACGTCAGCATGAACTACATTCTGTTCGCCGTGCGCGCCGCCTGAGGCGGAGCGCGGGAAACCAGCGAGTGTTTCCCGGAACCACGGGCACGGAAAAAAAAGGACGGGAGCGCGCCGCGAGGGGGCGCCCCCCTTGGCGCGAGACTCGGAAAAGGGACGTTCTCTTTTCGGGTTTCGCGTCAGCCTGGATAGCGGATGCGCCCCAGGGGAACCGTTTCGTCGTCCTTGCTCTCGTATCCTTCGTAGTGGATCCGGCATCCCCTGGCGCCGGTTCCCTGGCCCAGGATCCGCGCCGGGTACCAGTTGCCTTCCCACAAAACCTCGGCGTGCCGCCCCGGCTGGCAGGTCGAAGGGGGAGCGTCGGGGGCTTTGGGAGGCGGTTTCGGCGCCGCCGTGGCGGGGAGGGCCGGAGGAACCGGGGGGGCCTGGTCACAGAAAGCAACGCATGCTTGCGTGGTGCTGACGGTTCCGCCGCAGGTCTCGTGGCACTGGCGATGAACGGCCGCGCACTGGTCGGCGCATGCCGAATTCGCGCAGTGTCCCGCGTTGTAAAACGAGCTTTCCGTGCGTTTGATCTTCAGGCCCTTGCTTTCCCGTTCCCGGACATAGGCCCGATAGTCGCGGCGCGCGTCGTCCCGTTCGCGTTCCTGGCAGCGCGTTGTTTCCTGCTGGCAGGTCAGCAGACAGGTTTGCTGCCACATCACGCACTGGCTGGCGCACAGCCGTCCTTCGGCCGTGTCCGGGGATTCAAACGTGTAGCGGGTTTGATAAAGGGGGCCGCATCCGGCGCACGACAGCCCCACCAGGACCGCGACGAGAAAACGCGGCACGACTCCCATGGCTTCTCTCCGCGCAACATCCCCAGGGGAAAATAAAAGACTGCCTTTCAAGGGGCGAAGACAAGGGACCACCGCGCGAGAGCCGGCACCGGCCCCCGGGGATTGCACCCCGGGGGCCGTCTTGCATCACGACGAGGCAACCAGACGGGTCCACCAGCCCACCCGTCGCGGTTCGGGCGCGGCCGGCGTGGCGGGAGGCTCGTCCACCGCCGGCGCCCCGGCGGCCGGTTCAACCGGTTCGACCGGTTCGACCGGTTCGACCGGTTCGACCGGTTCGGCCGGCTCATCGGCCGGGGGCGCCGGTTCAGCCGATTCCACGGGCACGGCCGGCTGGTCAGGCGAGGCCAGGGCAAGATCCGGCCCGGCGTCCGACACGGGGGCCGGGCTCTCCGCCTCGCGGGCGTCCGGCGCCTCGTGGCCCGTCTCGACCGGGTCCACCGCCTCGGGGGCCGGCTCTTCCGTCGCCGGTGCCTCGTCCGCGTGCGCGGTTTCTTCGGAGGTGGCGGGATCGGCCGGCGTCTCGGCCTCGGACGCCTCGTCTTCGCTCACGGACGACGCGGGGGAGGCCATCTCGACCGGTTCCTCGCCGGCGAACGCGTCGCTGGCCGGCGCCAGGCCCTCGTCGGCCGGGGCTTGCGCCGCCTGCTCCCAGGTCGCGCCCTCGACGCGCGTGTCCTGGGCCGCCTCGGCGGGCGTTTCAAACGGCTCCTCGTCGCCCCGCCACTCGGGAGCCGCAGCCCCCCCGGCCGGCGCCGTTTCTTCCTCGGGCAGGCCGATCACGTCCTCGGCGCTGTCGGCATCGACCAGGGCCGCCGCCGGCAGGTCGTCGCGCACCGGGCGCTCACGCCGGCGCGAGCGCCGCCGCCGCGAGCGCCGCCGCTCGCCATCCCGGCCCCCATCGCCCAGGCCGTCGCCCAGGTCGCCGCCCGGTCCGGCCTCGGCCGGCTGGCCGGTCGTTTCGCCCGGCTCGCCGGTTTCCTCGTCGTCCTCCCCGCGGCCCAGGGCCTCGTCGTCGCCCTCCGCGTCCTCGTCGCTGGCGTCGTCCGTCCGGGGAGCCGAGTCGTTCTCCTGGTCCTTGCGCCGCCGCCGCCGCCGCCGCCGGCGCTTGCGGCCGGAGCCGTCGGCGTCCAGGTCGTCGCCGTCGCCGTTCTCGCCGTCGGCAAGGGCGCCGTCGGCCTGATCGGTGTCATCCACCGCCAGGGCTTCCTCCTCGGCCGCCGCCAGGGCGGCGTCGATTTCAATATCCTCGGCGCTTTCGATGGTTTCCGGGGTCGGCTGGCTTTCCCGGCGCGGCGTTTCCGCCTTCACCCGCTCCATGCGGTGGTCGGGCACGATCAGGCTGTCGTCGCCTTGCAGCAGAACCTGGAAGTCATAGCGCTGTTCCATCGCCGCCAGCGCGTCGCGCTTGTGGTTCAGGATGTAGAGCGCCACCGCCGTGGGCACGAAAACCGTCACTTCCGACGAGCGGCGGCGCACGCCTTCTTCCTCGATGATGCGCAGGATATGAATCGCCGTCGATTCCACCGAGCGCACCACGCCGGCGCCCCGGCAGTGCGGGCAGGGCTGGAAGCTGGTTTCCATCAGACTGGGGCGCAGGCGCTGACGCGACATTTCAAGCAGGCCAAAGGCACTGATGCGCCCGATCTGGATCCGCGCCCGGTCGCTGCGCAACGCCTCCTTCATGCGGCGTTCGACGGCGGCGTTGTACTTGGGGTCGTCCATGTCGATGAAGTCGATGACGATCAGCCCCGACAGGTCGCGCAAGCGAAGCTGGCGGGCGATCTCGTCGGCCGCTTCCAGGTTCGTCTTGTAGGCCGTCTCCTCGATGTTGCGTTCGCGGGTCGAGCGGCCCGAGTTGACATCGATGGCCACCAGCGCTTCCGTCTGGTTGATCACCAGATAGCCGCCCGATTTCAGTTGGGCGATGGGCGAGAGCATTGAATCCATCTGGCTTTCCACCTGGAAACGGTGGAAGAGCGGCATGGATTCGTCCTTGTAGGGCTGGACCCGCTTGGCATGGGACGGCGTCAGCATGCGCATGAAGTCCTTGGCCATGCGGTAGCCCGCCTCGCCCTCGACCAGAACTTCCTCGATGTCGCGGGAGTAAATATCCCGGATGGCCCGCTTGATCAGGCTGCCTTCCTCGTGGATCAGGCACGGCGCGCACGAGGCCAGGGTGGTGGTGCGGATGGTCTCCCAGGTGCGCAGCAGGTAATCGTGGTCGCGCTTGATCTCGGCCTTGGAGCGCTCCGAACCGGCGGTGCGCAGGATGATGGCGCTGCCCCGGGGACCGGTCAGCTCGCTCATGATCGCCTTCAGCCGCTTGCGGTCGGTCGCGCTGGTGATCTTGCGCGACACGCCGCCGCCGCGCGTCGTGTTGGGCATGAACACGCAATACCGGCCCGCCAGGGACAGGTAGGTGGTGAGCGCCGCGCCCTTGTTGCCGCGCTCTTCCTTCACGACCTGAACCAGCACGATCTGCCGGCGCTTGATCACGTCTTGGATCTTGTAGGAGCGGGCGGGGCGGGCGCGCTGCCGGGGCGGCGGCGGCTCCTCGGCGTCCTCGACCGTGGTATCGAGGCCGTCTTCGTCCTCGTCGTCGTCGGCCGCGTCGGCGGCTGCCTGCGCCGCCTGCTCCGCGATCAGGCGTTCGCGATCCGCGACCGGAATCTGGTAGTAGTCGGGGTGAATTTCGTTGAACGCCAGGAACCCGTGGCGGTTGCCGCCGTAATCCACGAAAGCGGCCTGAAGGGAAGGTTCGACCCGAACGATCTTGGCGAGATAGATATTGCCCTTGATCTGCTTCTTGGTGGAGGTCTCGACGTCGAATTCGTCAAGACGAGTTCCGTCCATGACCACGACCCGAGTTTCCTCGGGGTGGTTGGCGTCGATAAGCATGCGTTTGGTCATTCGGAAGACGTCTCCGCGGGACCGGGACTTTCAGGCGTCCTTGCGCCAGAAGCCGGTCGATCTGTCGGGATCGGCGGATCTCGTCCGGGCCGGATGAGTGGATCAAGGGCACAAGCGACTCCCGCGAGCGCTCTCCACGGGCACGTCTTCTTCCTCCCGTTGTCCGGCCGGGGCCGGACGGGAAGGGGGAAAACGAGTGGGGGAGGTTCGGGTGGGCGGCGATCGCGCGGCGCTCATGGGGATACGACCGGGCCACGGCCTCGCGGCCGTTTCCTCCATTCGTCACCCACTGCTGTCGCGCCGCTAGATTCGCCATTCCCGCTCAAGCGTTTCCTTCATCCGGCGCGGGGGGACCCGGCCGACATGAAACCTGTTTGTCAAAACCGCTTGACGGATCGGGACGGGGGCGCATCCTTGCCCATGGGGAAAGGAAAAGGCATCCCGAAGACTTCGGAGGGATGCCCCTCCGCGTGTCCTTTCAAAACACCCGCCCGGACCACCATCGTGTCTCCAGGCTCCCGCCGGGAAAGCGGCGGTAAACCACCCTCCCGGGGTACGCCCCGCCCCCCGGGCGGCGCCTGCCGATCCCGGGGGGACAAGACCCATCAACGGAATCTCGCCCTTAGGATACTGTTCCCCTCGCCGTTCCACAACCATCTTGTGCCAGAGTCGTCCGGAGGTCGGAAAAAAATCCGGAAAAGAGGGGGGAGGGAGACGGGGTGAAGAATGTTAAAATGTGTTAAATCATAGGGTAATGGGATTTTCTTGCATTGAAATCTTGATTGCGGGCTCCCTCTCCCCTATACCGGGGACAGGGGGCTATGATGGTGGGTGTTGGCGTCGACGAAGTGTCAGGTCGGGTGAACGGGGATGAGCGATCACAGGCGCACAGGAATTAGCCGCCGCGCGTTGTTGGGCAGCGCCCCGATCCTGGCGGCCGGGGTCTTGGTGCCCCGGGCGGCGCGGGCGGCGGTGCAGGCGACCGGCGTGCGGCTGGGCGATCACGGCGCGACAACCCGCGTGGTGATGGACCTCAGCGACCGGGTGGTCTGGCGGACCTTCGCGGTCGCCGATCCCCCGCGCCTGATCTTGGACCTCAGCGAAACCACCTTCCCTGCCTCCTTGCCACGCGGGGCGGGGGTGATCAAGGCCCTGCGCACCGGTCCGGGCGAGAGTGGCCTGTCGCGGGTCGTGATCGATCTCGCCCGCCCGGCCGTGGTCGACAAGGATTTTCTGCTTGAACCGCAGGGCGGTCACGGCTGGCGCCTGGTCTTGGACCTGACGGGGGTGGACCGGAACGCCTTCCTGGCCACCGTCGGGCGTGTCCCCGCGCCGGTGGTGCCGCAAACCCTGACTCCGGCGCCGTCGACCCGGGCCGCGTCGGCTCCGGTTTCCGCCGAGCCGGCCTCGGGCGGGCTCGCGTCCGCGTCGGGGGTTTTTCCCACTCCGAGCGCGCCGGCGGGCGCCGGGTCCGGCCCGGTGGCCCCGGTGGCCCCGATGGCGACGACGGGCCCCGTGGCCCCGATGGCGACGACGGGACCCGTGGATCTGCGCCCGCGTCGGGCGGCGGGGGCAACGGCGTCGATGGTTTCGTATGAACCGGCCTCGGACCCCACGCCCATCCCGGCGACCTACACGACAACCCCCGCGCCTCCGGCCGGGGTGTCCACGCCGCCCGCGTCGATGGCGCCCCCCGCGCCCGTTCCTCCGGCCGGGGCGCCGGCCGCCGCGAGCGGTGCCGGTTCCCCGTTCCCGGGGGGCGACGCCTCGCCCGTCGTCTCGCGCGAGGGGCCGGTGATGGTGCGCCTGGCCGATGGGCGCCGGGTGCCCGTGCCCGCTTCCAAGCCGCCCCGCACCCTGGCGGCCCAGCCGGGGCGCCGGCCGGTGATCGTGCTTGATCCCGGCCATGGCGGCCGCGATCCCGGGACCATCGCCCCCGATGGCCTGTACGAAAAGGAAATCACGCTGACCATGGCGCGCGAGCTGCGCAAGATGCTGGAGGAAACCGGGCGTTACCGGGTCGTGCTCACGCGCTCGAACGACACCGCCGTCCAGCTGCGCGAGCGGGTGGCCCTGGGGCGCCAGGCCGAGGGCGACCTGTTCATTTCGTTGCACGCCGACGCCATGCACGATCCTGGCGTGCGCGGTCTTTCGGTCTACACCCTTTCGGAAACCGCGTCCGACGCCGAGGCCGCCGCCCTGGCCGACCGCGAAAACAAGGCCGACATCCTGCTCAGCGCCGACTTGTCCCAGCAGTCGCCGGACGTGGCCACGATTCTGATCGACCTGGCCCAGCGCGCCACCATGAACAACTCGGCCCTGTTCGCCACCACCTTGCTGCGCAACCTGCCGGGCGACGTGCGCCGGCTGTACAAGCCCTTGCGATCGGCCGGTTTCGCGGTGCTCAAGGCCCCGGACGTGCCTTCGGTTCTGATCGAAATGGGGTTCTTGTCCAACGCCGCGGATGAAAAGCTCTTGCGCACCGTCGCCTACCGGTCCAAGCTGGCGCAAGCCATCACCCAAAGTATTGATGATTATGCCGTTCTTCAACAGCAACGGGCGTGGCGGCCCTGATCGGGGCCGTAACGCCCGTGATGATTCCGGGGACGGGCCTTCCCGGCCGCCCCGTGATGACCGACAGGCCCCCCGGGAGCGACCTTCCGCGCGGACGCGGGGGCGCTTCTTGTCCCTTTTTTTCAGACCCGGATCGCGGCCGATGATACGGATCGTCCTGTCCCTTGCCTTGCTTCTCCTGATCGGGGGGAGCGGCGGCCTGCTTGTCCTGGCCGACCGCTTCGGCGGGGATCTGCCCGATTACCGGGCCCTGGCCAAGTACGAGCCGCCCATCACCACCCGGGTCCTGGCCAGCGACGGCCGCCTGATGGCCGAATACGCCATCGAGCGGCGCGTGTACGTGCCGATCCAGGCCATTCCCCAATTCGTGATCAATGCCTTCCTCTCGGCCGAGGACAAGAATTTCTACGAACACTCGGGTGTCGATTTCGTGGGCCTGTTCCGCGCCGTTCTCACCAACCTGCGCAACGTGGGCTCGGGGCGCCGGCCGGTGGGGGCGTCCACCATCACCCAGCAGGTTGCCAAGAATTTCCTGCTGTCGAGCGAAGTCTCGATCGATCGCAAGATCAAGGAAGCCATCCTGGCTTTTCGAATCGAGCAGGCCTTTTCCAAGGAACGAATCCTGGAACTGTACCTGAACGAAATTTACCTCGGCCAGGGGTCCTACGGCGTCGCGGCCGCCGCCATGAACTATTTCAACAAGGGCCTTGATGAACTGACCGTGGCCGAGGCGGCGTTCCTGGCCGCCTTGCCCAAGGCGCCCAACAACTACAATCCGATCCGCCGGCCCGAGGCGGCGCGGGGACGGCGCGACTGGGTGTTGCAGCGCATGGCCGAGGATGGCCACATCACCGCCGCCCAGGCCGAGGAGGCCACCCGCGAGCCCCTGGAGGTTCATCCCCGCGACGAGGCGCAGTCGGTGCGTCACGGCGAGTTCTTCTCCGAGGAAGTCCGCCGCCAGCTTCAGGCCCGTTACGGCGAGGAAGCCCTGTACAAGGGCGGCATGTACGTGCGCACCACCCTTGACCCCCGGCTCCAGGACCTGGCCACCGATGCCCTGCGCCAGGGCCTGATCGATTACGACCGGCGCCACGGCTGGCGCGGCCCGGTCGCGACCTTGCCCGTGGGCACGGGCTGGAAGGACCTGCTCGGCGCCGTGGCGGTGCCGCCCGGGGTTCCCGACTCCTGGCGCCT
Organism: Pararhodospirillum oryzae; assembly: GCF_007992075.1. GTDB lineage: Bacteria > Pseudomonadota > Alphaproteobacteria > Rhodospirillales > Rhodospirillaceae > Pararhodospirillum > Pararhodospirillum oryzae. Next base: position 15,176 of record NZ_BJZO01000020.1, on the reverse strand, counting down.
TGCCGTGATCTTGCGCGTGGACGCCGGCGAGGCCCGCCTGGGCTTCACCGATGGCTATGGGGGCACCATCCCCATGGCGGAAATGAGCTGGGCGCGCCCCTGGCTTTCGGGCCAGCGGACCGGCGCCCAACCGCGCAAGCCCGCCGACGTGCTGAAGGTGGGCGATGTCGTCCTGGTCGAGGCGGTGAGCGCCAACGCCAAGGGCAAGGCCTATCCCAACGGCACCTTCGCCCTGCGCCAGATGCCCGATGTCGAGGGCGCCCTGGTCGCCATGGATCCCCACACCGGGCGCGTGCTGGCCATGGTGGGCGGCTTTTCCCGGGCGCGTTCCGAGTTCAACCGCGCGACCCAGGCCAAGCGCCAGCCCGGTTCCTCGTTCAAACCGTTCGTGTACCTGGCGGCGCTTGACCACGGCTACACCCCGGCGACCCTGATCTTGGACGCGCCCTTTGTGTACGACCCCGGTCCGGGGCAACCCCTGTGGCGCCCCAAGAACTACGGCGGCGAGTACTACGGGCCCACGACCTTGCGCATGGGCATCGAGAAATCGCGCAATCTCATGACCGTTCGCCTGGCCAACGCCGTGGGCATGGATGTCGTCGCCCAGTACGCCGAGAAGTTCGGGGTGGTGGAAACCATGCCCCGGGTGCTGGCCGCGTCGCTGGGCGCGGTGGAAACCACGGTCATGCACCTGACCACGGCCTATGCCATGCTGGTCAACGGCGGGCGGCGCATCGAACCCACCTTGATCGACCGCATCCAGAACCGGACCGGCGAAACCATCTATCGCCACGACAGCCGGCCGTGCGAGGGCTGCGTCGCCCCGGATCCGTCGGGGGGGATTCCCGCGATCACCGACAACCGCGAAGTCATGACCGATCCCCTGTCGGCGTATCAGATGGTCTCGATCCTGCAAGGCGTGGTCCAGCGGGGCACCGGCGCCCGGGTTCGCGCCGTGGGCAAGACGGTGGCGGGCAAGACCGGCACCTCGAACGACAGCCTGGATACCTGGTTCGTGGGCTTCTCGCCCGATCTGGTGTGTGGGGTCTTCGTGGGCTTCGACGAGCCGCGCACCCTGGGCGGACACGAGGCGGGGTCGACGGCGGCCGCGCCCATTTTCACCGACTTCATGAAAGGCGCGCTGGCCGACAAGCCGGACCTGCCCTTCCATGTGCCGTCGGGCATCAAGTTCGTGCGCATCGATCGCATGACCGGCCAGCGGGTGGGCCCGGGATCCGAGAACGCGATCCTGGAAGCCTTCAAGCCCGGCACCGAGCCGTCGGTGGCCTCGTCGTTCGTGATCGATGGCTCGGCCCCCGGCGCCTTGGGCGTGGATGGGACGGGCGCGTGGCCGGGAAGCCCGGATGGCACCGGAGCCCTGCCGCCGGGAGGCGAGGGTCCCGCCTGGAGCGGCTCGGGCAGCTCGGGGGCGCCCGCCGCCGGCGGCTTGTACTAAACCAAGGGATCACCCAAGGACCCTTCGGGGAGGAGAAACCTTCCCCGGGGGGTCATGCTCCCTTTTCCGTTCGGGAGGCCGTTCGGGTCTTCCGGTCGTTTTACTGGGTCGCCCCGGGCTCCCTTGGGGCCTGGGGCGCGCCGACCAGACAAGAAAGGCAACCCCGCGGCATGCGAGCGGAACATCAGGCCCTTGTTGACCGGATCAAGCAGGCGATGGACCTGCTGAGGAGGCATCTTTGACTGGGATAATGCCCTGCGTCGCCTCGACGAACTCGATGCCCTGACCGAGGATCCCAACCTGTGGAACAACGCCGCCAAGGCCCAGACCTTGATGCGCGAACGGACCCAGCTGCAAGATAGCATCGCCAACGTGCGCACGTTGGAAAGCACCATGGACGACGCCTTGACCCTGATCGAGCTGGGCGAGGCCGAGGACGATCCCGACACCATCGCCGAGGGCGAGGCCCAGTTGCAGGCCCTGAGCGCCAGGGCCCGCCAGATGGAGCTGGAAAGCCTGTTGTCGGGCGAGGCGGACGGCAACGACTGCTATTTGGAAGTCAACGCCGGCGCTGGCGGCACCGAGGCCCAGGACTGGGCCCAGATCCTGCTGCGCATGTATACCCGCTGGGCCGATGCCCACGGCTACAAGGTGGAATACCTGGAAGAGAGCGAGGGCGAGGAAGCCGGCATCAAGTCGTGCACCGTGCGCATCAGCGGCCGCAACGCCTATGGCTGGCTGAAGACGGAAAGCGGCGTTCACCGGTTGGTGCGCATTTCCCCCTACGACAGCTCGGCCCGGCGCCACACCAGCTTTTCCTCGGTTTGGGTGTTCCCGGTGGTGGATGACACCATCGACATCGTGATCGAGGAAAAGGACTGCCGCATCGACGTCTACCGCGCCTCGGGCGCCGGCGGCCAGCACGTGAACCGGACCGAATCGGCGGTGCGCATCACCCACCTGCCGACCAACATCGTCGTGCAGTGCCAGTCGGAGCGCTCGCAGCACCAGAACAAGGATAACTGCTGGAAGATGCTGCGCGCCCGTCTTTACGAGCGTGAGTTGCAGATTCGCGAGGCGGCGGCCCAGGCCCTGGAAGACACCAAGACCGATATCGGTTGGGGGCATCAGATCCGGTCGTATGTGCTGCAGCCCTACCAGATGGTCAAGGACCTGCGCACCCAGGTGGAAACCTCGGATACGCAAGGCGTTCTCGACGGCGACCTGGACCAGTTCATGGCGGCGTCGCTGGCGGCCCGTCTGAGCGGCGCCGACGAACGCGTCAAGAACTGATCCCTGTTCGGGGGCATCCGGCCTTTTCATCTTCTGGAAAGGCCGGATCCCGTATGCTTGACCCACCCGTTGGGGCGCGTTTCCGGGATGAGGACATCCGGGGCGTTCCAAGGGGGCCGGGCAGGGGGGCGCGGCGCGCGAACGGAACAATCGTTCCGGGAAACGCGGCTTTGTCCATGCCTGGGGGCTGTGCCAGCATGGCCGGCCGGATCCAAAGGAACGGCCCAGGACATCCCCGGGGTATCCAGGGGGGAAGGGCGCGGGCCGTGGACCGGACCCGGCCCTTGAGCAGGAAGGATCCTTCGGGCATGCCGATGGAGATGCGCCGCCTGGTTTTTCGCGACGCCGAGGTGAAGGACGCCATCGACACGCTTTTGCGCGCCGAGGGCCAGCGCCTGGAAGCCGAGGCCGAACGAGGAGGCTATTCCCGGGCCGGGCTTCCCGATCCCGAGGACGTGGTGCAGAGCTTTTCGGTCACTCACGACGATCCCCTGGAGCTGACCGCGATCATCGTGTCTCCGGGGGGGCGCACGACCTCGCGCCTTTTTCCCGCTTCCGAACTGATGTTCGTTTTGATCGGCTACTGCCGGTTGCAGCGTATTCCGGTGGCACGCACGGCCAACAAATCGGTGCGCCGGGCGGCGGGGGGCGGCATCGCCCTGGATCTGGTCTTGCGCAACTGGTAGCGCTTCCGGTCCTCCGGCCCCCCTTCGCGAAGGAAGAGGGGCCTGAAGGGGTCTTGGAAAAACACCGCTGTTATCGATCGTCGCGTTTTTGCTGGCGCTCGGCCTCGGCGATCAGGTCTTGCAGGCGCAGGCCCTCGGGCGTGCCCGGGGCAAGACGGGCCTGGGCGCGCTTGGCGTACTCCAAGGCGGCCTTGGGGTCGCCCTGGGCCAGGGCCATTTCCGCGAGGGCATAGGCGGCGCGGCCCTCGTCGCCCAGGCGTCCGTGAGCGTTGGCCAACTGGCGCCAGGCAAAGGGGAAGTCTGGCTCGATGCCCACGGCGGCCTTCGCCATGGTCCGCGCTTCCTCCAGCAACCGGGGCTCGCCCAGTTCGGTGTCCACATGGGCCAGTTCGGTGAGCAGCAAGGGTTCGGTGGGCGCGAGGCGGGCGGCCTCGGCATAGGAAAGCCGGGCCTCGGGCAGGCGCTGGTGCTCGAACAGCATCTGCGCGCGCATTTCGTGGAACCAGGGATCGCGCGGGAACTCGGCGATCAGGGCATCGATCAGGGGAAGCGCCTGCGTCAGGTCGGAGCGCCGGTAGTGGGCGATGGCCCGGGCGTAGCGCCCCGCCACCGACGTGTCGCTGGCCGGGTAGGTGGCCAAGGTGGTGGACGGCGGACGCAAAAAGGCAAACAGCTTGGCCTTCAGGCGCGCGAAGGCGGCCACGTCCTCGGGCGCGGGCGGCTTGTTGGCCAGGGGGGACTGGGCCAGATGGGCGGCCAGCGCGTCCATGCGTTCCGAGGTGAGGGGGTGCGTGCGGTTGTAGGCGTCCTGCGACGAGGACATCAGGGCTTCCTGGTCCTTGAGGACGTTGAAGAACCGCAGCATCCCGGCCGTTGACTGCCCGGTGGCGTCCAGGGCCCGCATGGCGAAGGCATCGGCCGAGTTTTCCTGCAGGCGGGTGAACGACAGCAGGTCGCGGTTCGCCATCTGCGCCGCGCCCAGGGCCACGGCGCCCCCCACGTCGGCCCGCCCGGCGGCGACGCCGGCCGCCGCCCCGGCAAGCGCGCCGACCAGGGTGGACAGGGTCGACTGGCCCACCTGGTCGCGCAGGCGCAACAGGTGGCCGCCGGCCAGGTGGCCGATTTCGTGGGCGATCACGCCCTTGATCTCGTCGGGGCCATCCGCGCGCAGCAGAAGGCCGGAGTTGATGAAAATCCTTGATTCGGTCGTGGCGAACGCGTTGACGGCGTCGTCATTCAGAACCCGAATGGTGACGGCCCGCTCGCCGAATCCTCCGACCCGCAGCAGTGGCGCGGAGAAGGTGGCGATGGTACGTTCGATTTCCGCGTCTCGAATCAAGGACAGGCTGCGCGCCTGGACCAGACCAGGCGCCAGGGCCGCAAGGCAGGCAACAAGACAAACGACGGCAAGCGTGCGCATGGAAGCCACCATGACGGTGAAAAGGAAAGGTGCTGTGAGCAAGGGTAGGGAGCGGGGTCGCGGGCGTCAATCGGCGCCGGGCTTTTGGACCTTGGGGCTGGGAACCGTCCTCGCGCTGACGCTCGCGGCGTGCGCGGATTCCCGTCCCCCCGGGGTGATCGGCCATGTCGAGGGGTTCGCGGGCGTGATCGCCGCCGACGAGCCGCAAGCGGTGCTGGTGGCCCGCGATATCCTGTCGGCCGGAGGCACGGCGGCCGATGCCGCCACCGGCCTTGCCTTCACCTTGGCGGTGACGCTGCCGTCGTCGGCGGGCCTGGGCGGGGGGGGCGTGTGCCTCGCCTACGATCCCAAGACCAATGTCGCCGAAACCCTGGATTTCCGCGCGACGCCGGCCGGCGCGCGGGGAGCGGCGGGCGGCGTGGCCGTGCCGGCGCTGGCGCGCGGGCTTTTCGCCCTGCAAGCCCGTTTCGGGACCTTGCGCTGGGAAAGCGTGGTGGCGCCGGCCGAGAACCTGGCGCGTTTCGGGTTCCCGGTGCCGCGCGCCCTGGTCCAGCGTCTGGGCGGCGCGCGCGCGCCGGGGTTGCCGGCCGGCGTGGTCGAAGGGCAGGTCGTTGCCCTGCCGGCCCTGGCCGCGACCCTGGGGCGGGTGCGCCAGCGAGGCGCCGGCGATCTGCATGACGGCATGCTGGCCCGCGACGTGGTCCGGGCAGCCGGCGCGGCGGGCTTTGGCCTGACCCTGGACGACCTGCGCGCCCAGGTGCCGGCGTGGCGCCCGGCCAGCGACGCGCCCGCGGGCTACGAGACCAGCCACCGGGCCGTGTTCGGCGAGGGGGCGGGAAGCGCCTCGGATCGCGCCGGCACCAGCTTCGTGGTCGCCGACCGCCATGGCGCGGCGGTGGCGTGCGCCTTGACCATGGGGCAACCGTTTGGCACCGGCACCATGCTGAGCGACCTGGGGCTGGTGCTGGCCGCGCCGGTGGAAACCGGGCTGGCCACGATGCTGGTCACCAATCACCATTCCCACGAGTTCCATCTGGCGGTCGCGGCCACCGGGCCCGGGGCCGGCCGGGCGCTGGATGCCCTGCTCGGGCCCTTGACCCAGGGCCGGGCCGATCCCGAAGCGGTGCTTGGCTCCGAAGCCGGCCGGACCGACGGCGCGCGGGTCAACGTGGGCTCGTGCCCCGGCGGCATCCCGCCCCGGCCCGAAACCTGCCGCGCCGCCACCGATCCGCGCGGGGCCGGCTATGCCCTGCGCTCGGGCACCTGACGCGAAGGGGGCCGAGGCTCTCCTTGTTTGGGCGCACACCCCTTGAGCGGGTGCCCGCCGTTTTGTCCTGATTGGGTTGGAAGCCATCATGTCGCTTAAGGTTGCCCGTCGCGGGCAGATTCCGCCGTTCATCGTCATGGATGTGATGCAGGCCGCCGCCCGGCGCGAGGCCTCGGGGGCCTCGGCCCTGCACCTGGAGGTCGGGCAGCCGTCAAGTGGCCTGCCTCCGGCGGCCCGCGAGGAGCTGGCGGCCCTTCTGAAGGGCGAGGATGCCCTGGGCTACACGGTGGCGCTGGGCCTCGATGCCCTGCGCCAGGGCATTGCCACCCATTACCGCGAGACCCAGGGCGTGGACGTTGATCCGGCCCGCATCGCCGTGACCACGGGCTCGTCGGGGGCTTTCGTGCTCGCGTTCCTGGCCGCCTTCGAGGCCGGCGATCGGGTGGGCGTGCTGGCGCCGGGGTATCCCGCCTACCGCCACATCCTGCGGGCCCTGGGCTGCGAGCCCGTGACCGTGCGGGTGGGGCCCGAAACCCGCTACCAGCCCACGCCCGAGCTGCTCGACAGCCTGCCCGAGCCGCTCGACGGGCTGATCGTGGCCAGTCCCGCCAACCCCACCGGCACCGTTTTGGGGGGCGAGGCGCTCCGCGAGCTGGTCGAGGCCTGTGGCGCGCGTGGCATCCGGCTGATTTCCGACGAGATCTACCACGGCATCACCTACGAAACCCCGGCGGTGACGGCGGCGGGGATGGCCGATCATCCGATCATCGTGAACAGCTTTTCCAAGTATTTTTGCATGACGGGCTGGCGCCTGGGCTGGCTGGTGCTGCCGCCCGAGCTGGTGCGTCCGGTGGAATGCCTGGCCCAGAACCTGTTCATCAGCCCGCCCGCCTTGTCGCAGCACGCGGGCGTGATCGCGCTGCGCCATCGCGAGGCCTTCGACGCCAACATCCGCCGCTACGCCCGCAACCGCGACCTTTTGCTGGCGGAACTGCCCCGGATGGGGCTTCCTCACTTCGCGCCGCCGGACGGCGCCTTTTACCTGTACGTGGACGTGGGCACCCTGACCACCGACAGCGTGGCCTTCTGCGCGCGTTTGCTGGAGGAAACCGGGGTGGCCGCGACTCCGGGCCTGGACTTCGACGAGGAGCAGGGGCGCGCCTGGGTCCGGTTTAGTTTTTGTGGCGAAACCGAGACGATTCTTCAGGCGATTGACCGGCTGAAACGATGGATCGGTCCGCGCCAGGTGCCTTGAACCTGTTTGGAGTGGCTCTCGTCTCTTGGGAACCGGCCTTTCGGGGGTTACGCAAACGCTCTCCCCCGGGCCTGGCGTCATGTCCCTTGTGAGGGGGCGATACTTTTGCGATAACGAAACGAAGAAGACGGGAAGACCCCGCATACTTTGGTTGATTCAAGCGGGAGCATTGAACGTGGGGCGGGCAAAAGACGCAACGCAAGAGGATGTCAAGGCCTTGTCGGCGCTGCCCCAGGCATCGCCCGACCTGATGATCACATCCTTTTTCCTGAATCTCCTCTCCCTGGCCCTGCCGGTCGCCCTTTTGCAGGTGTATGACCGGATCGTTCCCAACTCCAGCATGCAGACGCTGGCGCTTCTGGTGATCGGGGTTCTCACGGCCCTGGCCCTGGAGGCGCTTTTGCGCATTGGCCGGTCGTATGCCACCGGGTGGGAGGGGGCCCGTTTCGAGCACCGCATGGGCAACGCCTCGTTTGCCTGCCTGCTGGGGGCCGACCTGATGGCCGTGCAGCGCAAGGGTTCGGGCGTGCTGCTTGAGGAAATGTCCGCCCTTAAATCGGTCAAGGAGTACTATGGCGGACAGGCGGCGACCTCGCTTCTGGATCTGCCTTTCGTGTTCATCTACCTCGGGGTGACGTGGTTCCTGGGAGGACCGATTGTCCTGGTGCCGCTTGGCATGCTGGTGATTTTCGCGCTGGTCGCGGTGCGTTCGGGCATCAGGCTGCGCAAGGCGATCGAGGATCACCAGACCAGCAATGACCGGAAGCTGAATTTCATCATCGAAGTGTTGAGCAACATTCACGCGACCAAGGCCATGGCCATGGAAAGCCTGATGATGCGTCGCTTCGAGCGTTTGCAGGAATCGTGCGCCACGGCGAGCTTCGCGGTCGCCGAACGCAACGCCATTTCCATTGCCCAGGGGGCGTTTTTCTCGCAGTTGACCATGGTGCTGGTCAGTACCTACGGGGCGCTTCTGGTGATGGACAATCGCCTGACCATTGGCCAGCTGGCGGCGTGCACCTTGCTGTCGGGGCGCTCGCTGCAGCCGCTGCAGCGGGTCGCCGGCCTGTGGACCCGGTTCCAGACCATTCACATCGGCCGCGAACGGTTGCGCCGGATCCTCTCGTTGCCGGTCGACGCCGCCGAGACCCTGCCGCCGTTGCCCGAGCTTAGGGGCCACGTGGTGCTGGAGCAGGCCCATTTCACCTATGGCGGCGAGGATCAGGAAGTGGTGCGGGGCATTGATCTTGAGATCAGGCCCGGTGAGTGCATCGGCATCGTGGGCGCGAACGGCAGCGGCAAGACCACGCTTTTGTCGCTGATCAACGGCACCTTGCGCCCCACCCGGGGGCGGGTCACCCTGGATGGCCTTGATCTGCGCGCCTATCAGCCCTCTTCGTACAAGGAGCAGATCGGCACGCTGCCCCAGGACGGGCAGCTGTTCAAGGGATCCATCCTTGAGAACATCACGATGTTCGATCCCGATCGCCGCGAGAGGGCCTTGCAGGTTGCCGACGACCTGGGGTTGACCGATGTGGTCGCCGCCCTGCCCATGGGATTTGAAACCATGGTTGGCGATGGCGCCTACGATACCCTGCCCACCGGCTTGCGCCAGCGGCTTGCCATCGCGCGGGCCTTGCTGCATGAACCCCGCGTGATCTTGTTCGACGAGGCGAATTCGTCGGTGGACAGCGTGGGCGATACCTACCTGCGGGCCGCCTTGGAGCGGCTCAAGGGACGATGCACCATGGTGGTCGTCAGTCAGCGGCCGTCGCTCCTGCGCATGACCGACCGGGTCTATCAGCTTTCGATGGGCACCCTGGTCGAGCGCGTCGAGGGCGCCGAAGCCCCGGCGGGGGGACCGGCCGGGTTCGGGGCCCGCCGGGCCCAGCCGTTGCGCCGGTTGATCTGAACGAGACCCGTGACAAGGGGAGTAGCACCCTGATGGAAGCCACGCTGGCGGCCAAGGCCCAGGAACGCATGGATGACGAGGCGGCTCGGACCGTGCGCGAGCTGCTGGCGGCCCAGGGGTTGGAAGGGGACACCCCCTTGGGTCGGGAACTGGCCCAGGCGCGTCCCACCGGCCCGTCGTGGGGAGCCCCTCCGCGCGAACTGGGCATTTCCGATGCCGCGATCACCGCCGGAACCCTGGGCGGCTTTCGCGCCAAATCCGATCTGGCGGCATGCCTGCTGCCCTTGCTGCGCGCCTTGAAGTGGGCGGGCAACCCCCGGCAGATCGCCGAGGCCCTGCCGCATTTCGCCGACACCCTCGACATCACCGGCTTGCGCAACACCATGGCGCAACTGGGTTATCGCAGCGATCTCTTCCGGACGCGGGCGTGCGACATCGACCCGCGCCTGATGCCGGCCCTGTTCCTGCCCGATAGCGGACCGGCCTTTGTCGCCTTGTCGGTGCGCGAGCGCGAGGGCGAGCCGGTCATGGTCGTGTACCGGTCGGGAACGGAAAATTACGCCACGGTTCGCATGCCCCGGGTCATGGGCGAGGCCTATGTTTTCTCGCCCATCGACACCGAGGAAATCGCCCAGGTCAACCGGCAGCAAGGCTGGTTCAAGGCCACCATTACCCGCTTCCGGCCGGTCATCTGGCAACTGTTCGCGACTTCGTTGCTGAGCAACGTTCTTGCCCTGGCGATGCCCATGTTCGTGATGGCGGTCTATGACACGGTTATCGCGACCGGGTCGGTGTCCGCCCTGGGCTATCTGCTGGCCGGGGTTTTGCTCGCGGTCTTCTTTGATCACCTGCTGCGTGACGTGCGCGCGCGCATGATCGCCTATGTGGGCGCCCGTCTCGATAACATCGTGGGCAACGCGATTTTCGAGCGGATCTTGTGCCTGCCGCCATCCTATACCGAGCGCGCGACCCTGGGGTCCCAGGTCGCGCGCATCAAGAATTTCGACACGGTGCGTGACTTCTTCACCGGATCCCTGGCGACCGTCGCGCTTGAACTGCCGTTCATGCTTCTTTACCTGGGCGTTATTTTCTGGCTGGGGGGAACCTTGGTTTTGATTCCCCTGCTTTCGCTGGGAATTTTCGCCTTCATTGGCTTTATCATGTTTGGCCGGATCCGGGCCCAGGTCAGCTACGCGTCGCGGGTCGAGGCGCGGCGCCAGGAATTCCTGGTCGAGACGGTTTCCAAGATGCGGGCCCTCAAGGTGACGGGCGCCGAAGCCACCTGGCGGCGGCGCTATCGCGAGATGTCGGCCCGTTCGACCATGGCGAACTTCCATGCCGCGCTGTTGTCGTCGACCGCCGGCACCTTGTCGCACGTGACCGTGATCGGCACGGGCCTGGGCACCATCACGTTTGGCGTGACCCGCATCTTGTCGGGCGACATGACCGTGGGCGCGCTCATCGCCTCGATGATGCTGGTCTGGCGGGTGCTGGGGCCGCTGCAAAACGGGTTCCTGGCCCTGACCCAGGTGGAGCAGGTGCGCTCGGCCATCCGCAACATTGACGGCCTGATGGGCCTCAAGCCCGAGCGCGAGCCCTCGGCCACGGTCAAGACCCAGACCCGCTTCAAGGGCAAGATCACCTTTTCGCGCGTGTCGCACCGCTATTCCAGCGAGGCCGACCCGGCCCTGGTCGGCGTGACCTTCGAGGCCCAGCCGGGCGAGGTCGTGGCGGTGGTCGGGCCCAATGGCGCGGGCAAGTCCACGGTGCTCAAGCTGATCTTGGGCATGTATCACCCGCAGGCCGGCAACGTGCGGATCGACAACATCGATATCCGCCAGATCGAGCCCCTGGAACTGCGCCAGTCCATTGGCTACGTGCCCCAGACCCCGGCCCTGTTCCATGGCACGGTAGCCCAGAACCTGCGCCTGGCCGCGCCAACCGCGACCGACGACGATATCCTTTGGGCCTGCGACCAGGCCGACTGCCTGAAGGAAATCGAGGCCCTGCCCGAGGGGATCAACACCCGGGTGGGCGATGGGGCGCGCGAACGCCTGTCGGCCAGCCTGGTGCAGCGCCTGTGCCTGGCGCGGGCCTACGTGCAGCGCTCTCCGATCATGCTGTTCGATGAACCGGTGAACGGTCTCGACTTCGCGGGCGACCGCGCCTTCATGAAAACGGTGGAAGCCATGCGCGGCCACGCCACCGTGTTCCTGGTCACCCATCGCCCCAGCCATCTGCGCCTGGCCGACCAGATCGTGGTGCTGGAGGACGGGTATCTGCGTCTGGCTGGCCCCACCGACCAGGTGCGCGACAAGATTCCGCAGGAGATGCTATGACCGCGCCTTCTTCCGATCTGACACCCGTGTCCGCCGGGGGCCCGGCCGGGCCTTTCGTGGCGGGAACGGCTTCTCACGCGTCGACCTCGGCCGCCGGCCGGTCCCGGGTCAGCAAGGGAAGCCGCCAGACCCGCTATCTCGGGCAATCGGTGATGCTGGAGGAGGCGGGCATGTCCCGCTACGTCCGGCTTGCCATGATCACCGCCGCCGGGGTGGTCACCGCCTTCCTGGTCTGGGCCTCGCTGACTCATCTGGAAGAGGTGTCCATTGCCTTTGGCCAGGTGGCGCCCAGTGGGTCGGTGCGGGTGGTGCAGCATCTGGAAGGGGGGATCGTCCAGGAGATTTCGGTGGACGAGGGCCAGCTGGTCAAGGATGGCGAGATCTTGCTGAAAATGAGCCCGGACGCGGCCTTGTCCGAGCTTCAGACCATGCGGGCGCGTTTTGCCGCCCTGTCGCTGCAAGCCGAGCGGCTGCGGGCCTTCGGGGCCGGGCGCGAGCCGGACTTTTCGTTCCTGAGCGATGAGTACAAGGCGCTCAAGGACGACCAGATGTCGATTTTCCGTACCCAGGTGGCCAACCGCGAGACCTCGCGCGCCGTTCTGGTCGACCAGATCCGCCAGAAGCGCGAGTCCCTTACCCTCCTCGACGAGCAGGAACACGCGCTGAATGAACAGCTGAGCCTGGTGGGCGAGGAACTGGGCATGCGCGAAGAGCTGATGCGCAAGGGGCTCACCTCGCGCGTCACGCTGCTTGATACCCGACGCACCGCCGCCTCGGTCAAGGGGGACATCGTGCAGGTGCTGGGCAACAAGCGCTCGGTGATGCAGGAAATCGCCGAGATCAACAGCCGCCTTGGCGATCTTGACGCCACCTTGCGCCAGGAGGCCCTCAAGGAAATGGGGGCGGTTACCTCGGAACTGGCCCAGGTGCGCGAAGCCATGAGCAAGGCCCAGGACCGGGTGGCCCGCCTTGAAGTCCGCGCGCCCGTTTCGGGCTACGTGCAGGACATGAAGGTGAAAACGGTGGGCGCCGTGGTGCCGGCCGGGGGGATTATCCTCAATATCGTGCCGGTCGAGGAGAACCTGCGCGTCGAGGCCCGCATCCAGACCCGGGATATCGGCCACGTGGCGGTCGGCCAGCCGGTCAAGGTCAAGGTGACCAGTTATGATTTCTCGCGCTATGGCTATGTGACGGGCAAGCTAACCGCCGTCTCGGCCACGACCTTCGTGGATGAAGATAACAACCCCTATTACAAAGGGTTTGTCAGCCTCGATAAGGATTATGTGGGCACGGACCCGGAACGCAATCCAGTCTTGCCCGGCATGACGGTGCAGGCCGATATCATCACGGGCGATAAAACCTTGCTGCAATATTTGCTCAAGCCGGTTTATCGCAACATCGAGACAGCGTTCCACGAACGCTAATCCGCTCTGTTTTACCGTTCCATGACGTTTCACGCCCGCCCTTTCTGGGGCGGGCGTTTCGATTCCCGGCCTTCGGGCGCGGAACGTCGTCAGACCGCCCTTATGCCCGAAGTCATATAACGAGAAGGGAGCGATGGGATTGTATTGTTAATCAAAGGGTTATGGGAGAAGCAAGCGGTGGTTGCCCCCCTCCCATAGGTCCACATGGCAATCGCGTCAAAAGCGGCCTATTCCTTGGAATAAGCGCCTGACGCAGGCAAAGGGTGGAGTCTCGGCTCTGTCCGTCAAGGGGTCCGGGGGCATCCGGACGGTCAGCAGAATGGGAATGGCACCATGGCTAGCGATACCACTACCCCGACGCCGCCGGAAATGGACGACGAGATGGACGAAGCCGGGTCCCAGAACCAGGACGCGGTGAACAACGATCTTCTGATGATGTCGGACGTGCAGGACAACACCCTGCGCGACGAGGACGACGAGGACCTGGCCGACGTCCATCCGGAAGACACCGAAAACCTGATGGTCTACGGGGCGTTCCATCAGGGCAGCTCGGTCCCTGACGAAAATGTCCGCGAAGGCGAAGCAGTCGGTGGCGCCCAGACGGTGGAAGGCGAGGTGGTGGTGCCGCCCTCTCGCGAGATCCCGCGCGAGGAAACGCCCCCTGTCGATCCGACCGATCCGACCATCCGTCGCTTCGAAGGCGAAAACGAAATCGCGCCAACCCGCTCCGGCGGCTTTGTCTCCCCCGAGTACCCGGAACCCGAGGCGGGTGTTCCCTCGGGCGAGCCCGAGTTGCCCGAGGGTCCGGCGGGAGAAACGGCGGGCGACACGGAAAACCAGGCCCCTCCGGCTCCCGGAACGCCCAACGCTCCCGCCCAGGCGGCCGGGGCAGCGGGCGCGCCTGCCGATGTGGGCGGTACCGGTGGCGTGGGCGAGGGAGAGGGCCAGGTTCCGGTCGAGGAAGACAATACCGAAACCACCGATACAGAACCCAGTCCCGAGTCCTCTCCCACCGAGGGGACAGGGCCGGCGGAAAACACGTCCCCACCCTCGACCGGCTTCGATCCCACCACGGGCGTTGATGTTCCGGGCGGTGACGGCGGTCCGGACACCCCCGAGGTACCGCGCGACCCGACCGATACCGGCGGCGCGGCGCAGGCCGCTCCCACCAGCGTGTCGGGCGAGGGCGGAGGCCACGAGGATCAGGCGATCGCGCTGGATGTCTCGGTCGAGGGCGTGCTTCCCTCCGTTTTCGTGATTTCCGGCGTGCCGGCGGGGGCTACTCTCTCGGCGGGCGAGGACATGGGCGGCGGGGTCTGGCGTGTCCTGCCCCAGGACATGGAGGGGCTGACCCTCACGCCCGCGGCCAACAGCGCCGATGACTTTGATCTCACCATCCAGGTGGAAGGGTCCAACTCGCTTGGTGATCCGGTGACGGTCACCAGCACCATGACGATCGAAGTCCTGGCGGTGGCCGATGGCGTGACCCTGACGGCCACGAGCGGAACGGCCGAGGCCGGGGCGGCGACGCCTCCCCCGGCGGGCACCGACGAGGCCGACACGCTGGCGGGAACCGGCCACGCGGATACGATCGTGGCCGGTGCCGGCGACGACGTGGTTCATGGGGGCGCCGGGGATGATGTCATCACGGCGGGCGATGGCGCCGATACGGTGTATGGCGGCGATGGCGACGACACCGTGGCGGGGGGCGCCGGCGACGATGTGCTGCATGGTGATGGCGAGGCCAGCGGCTACACGGTGCCCTTGTCGTTGTCGAGCACGCTGATTGATCAGGATGGCTCGGAATCGCAAACGATCGTGATTTCGGGTCTGCCGGACGGCGTCACCTTGTCCGTCGGCACCGATCTGGGAGACGGGCGCTGGGCTGTTCCGCTCAGTGATGCCCAGGACGCCCTGTACACGGACGGCAGCCTGTTCTTGTCGGTGCCCACGGGAACGGCGCCGACCTTCGACCTGACCGTCGAGGTCACGACCACCGACATCGATGCCGACAACCCGGACTACACCAGCACCGAGGCGGGGCTGGAAACCACCCGGACCCAAAGCACGACCCTGACGGTGACCCTGCCCGACGCGGCGCCGGGGAATGATGTTCTCGACGGT
>NZ_BJZO01000019.1 GCF_007992075.1 Pararhodospirillum oryzae | reverse complement strand
ATTCCCCCGCCGCCAGCCCCATAAGGCCGGCGGCGTTTTCGTGTGCGTGGGGTTAATGGTGGATGCCTTCGAGAAGTTCATAGGTCCGTCCATTTTCCTCCCATGTATCGCCGACCTGATGGGCGCTCAGCCGGCCGCATTCGGGGTTGGAGCGCAATGGGGGCGTTTCGTCAAAATGAAGGCAGATGGAACCATCCTGCACGGACCAGGTGCCACTGACGTCCAGCAGCCAGTTGGAGCCCTTGAAGGTGTGATCGGGCTGAAACCAAAGACGGGACGTGGCCATGGTTTCGTGAACGACGACGGTGTTGCCAAAGCGGGTTGCCATCGCCTCTTCCCCGGCAGCGAAGGCTGCGGTTGGAATCAGAAGCCATCCAGCAAGTGCAAGACCTCGATGCATTGTTTCCCCCCTTTTGTTGTGTTTGGAAAGCCGACCCGGCCTCCGTGTGAAAAGGCCAGGATGTCGGCGGTGAAAGGGGTATGTCAATGCGCATTAGGATTTGTCAGGGAAAAGGGGGCGCCGCTTTTCGAGAAGAGGCGTTGAAGGAAGACGCGGCAGGTCGTCCCGCTTTCCAAGGTGAACAAGGCGACGGGGGGGCAGGGGGCAGGCCCGGGGTCGATTCTTGAGGTTGGTGTTTGCGCTTTCCACCCCCGATTTCCATCTTGCCGATTCCCGCGCGAATAGCGGCTTCCTTTGAAACTTGGCAAAGGGTTCCGGTGCCCCTTCGCCCGACCCCAAGGCCTCAAAGGCAATCGGCCGACTTTCGAAAAGGTCCTTTTGGGGGAAGGTCTGGTGGTGTTTTGGCACTATATGATGGTATTCCGATAATCGAAGCGCCATCCATCGAGCGGGAAGAAGACCGGATTGATATCGGGAAAATCGGATTTTAGACAAAAGTCTGTAATTTGATGGGCTGGCTCGGGGGTGATTGCGGGAATGATTTTCGTCAATCGAAGAGCCCTCCGTGAAAAAATTATTTGTATTGATGTTTCTCTTCTCATGATTTTTTCTGGTGAGATTCTATTTATTGCGTATTGATGCCGTTTATTTAGGTGGTGGTTTCAGTGTTGTTTTTTTTTTCGAAAATATACAGCCGTGATATGGCATTAGGTAATGGTGAATATGGAAAAAATCAGAATTTAATTGCATGAAAATAATTTTATCATTTTTAGTACAATAAATCAATACTTTAGGTTCATGGATCGCTTGCTATTCATGGCGTGATGTTTATATTTTGTTTTGTTTCTGCGGCGCATTGAAAATACAGATAACCTTATTGGTTGATGTTTTTTGTGGGTTGTATTTTGGTTTTTCTTTTTTCTGGAATGATTTTAGGCTTGATGGAGATCTGAAAACAGGCTCACGATCATGAACCGGGCGCTTCGAGTGTGACAGAGGCCTCCCTCGGGGCGGACGCCGGAAAACAGCAATGCAAGCGGCTCCAGTGGGGCCACGGATGCGGGAGAGTACAGGAATGGTCGCAAGGATGGTGGCAAGAAGCCTGGCGCTTGCTGGCGCCTTGGGGGTGGCCTGCGTGGTCGGGAGTGGAATCACACCCGCCTCGGCCAGTGATTATAAGTTTAAACTTTACAACATGACGACCCAATACACGGTCAACGGCTTCAAGACGTACGAGGACGGGGAATGGAGTGCCAACTGGTTGGACGAGACCATCAAACCCGGTGAATACGCAGACATGGACTGGAACAGCAATGAAGGGGATTGCGTGGTTCCGTTCCGGGTGAGCTGGATTGGCTATGAAACCGAGCAGTATCAAGTCGATTGGTGCAAGGTGAGCAACATTTACCTGCACGACAATGGCTTTACGTGGGACTAAATTTTCGGGGGTGCCCACGGTCTCCTTCTGAGCGCGTGACGGGCACCGATCCCTGCTGACTCACGTTGTGGGGGGCGGGCGAGGTTTCTCCGGTCCCTCGCCTTGAGGCCTCCCACAAGGATCTGGGGCCCGTCGGCACGGCCCATGGTCTTGCCGACGGGCCCCAGGTTGTCAGCAGGCTCTCTTGGGAGCCCTTGACGGTGTGATCGGGCTGAACTCCTCTGGTTTCCTTCCCGCGCGCGCCCAATATCCGACCCTGGCCCGGGTCATGGATGCTCCGGGCATGGCACGAGAAAGGGTGAGGCCATGACCACGACACATGTTGCCCTGGTGACCGGCGGCTCCGGAGGGATTGGCGGCAGCATTGCAAGACGTCTTGCCGCCCAGGGATTCACGATTGCGGTGCAATACCACAAGGGGCAAGGCGCCGCCGATGCCGTGGTGGCCGCGATCCACGCGGGCAAGGGTCACGCCTTTGCGCTCCAGGCCGACATGGCCGACGAGGGCGACGTGGCGCGGCTTTTCGAGCAGGCCGGGGCTCGGGGCACCCTTGCCGTCGTGGTCAACGCGGCCGGAATCATGGAACTGGCTCCGATCGGCCGTGATGCACGGGAGAGTTTCGATCGGGTGATCGCCGCCAACCTGCGCGGCACATGGCTTGCCATGAGCGAAGCGCGGCGCTGGCTGGGCGAGGGGGGGCGGTTCATCGCCGTTTCCACCAGCGTGACCGCCAAGAATTTTCCAGGCTATGGCGCCTACATCGCCTCGAAGCTCGGGGTCGAGGGCTTGGTGCGGGTGCTCGCGAACGAGCTGCGGGGCCGAGGCATCACCGTCAACGCCGTGGCCCCTGGTCCCGTCGCCACCGAGCTTTTCTTGCATGGGAAAAGCCAGGAGGAAATCAATGCTCTGGCGGCACTGCCGCCGCTGGAGCGCCTGGGCACCCCGGAAGACATCGCTGCCGCCGTGGCCTTTCTGGCCGGGCCGGATGGCGGTTGGGTCAACGGGCAGATCCTGCGCGTGAACGGTGGCTTCGCGTAGGCATCCCTTTCGGGATATCGGGAGGGAGGGGCGGCGGGGCTCCTGCTTGCCATGCTTCCCGCGTGGCCTTTCGTGTCCCTCCCCCCTTCTCCTCCGCGTTCCCGTTCTCCTCCCCCGGGTTTCAGGCCTGCTTGGTGTGCGTGCGAATGATCGCGTCGAGTTCGCCGGCGATCCGGCTCATTTCCTTGACCGAGCCGTTGACGCTGCGCAGGGCCTCGGCGTTGCCGCGCGCGGCATCGTTGATCTTGTGAATGCTGGCACTCATTTCCTGGATGGCGCTGGACGCCTGGGTGATGTTTTCGGCCGACTCGCTGCTACCCTGGCTCGCCTGCTGCAGGTTGCCCGCCACTTCGCCGGTGGCGGCGCGCTGTTGGGAAATGGCCTCGTTGATGTGGGCCATGGCCTCGGCCACGGTGGCGATGACCCCGTTCACATCACCGATCGCGTTCACCGCCTTCGAGGAAATCTCCTGCATGCCGCTGATGCGGGTCACGATGTCGTCGGCGGAACGGCCGCTCTGATTGGCCAGGTTTTTCACCTCGCCCGCGACCACGGCAAAGCCCTTGCCCATTTCGCTCGCGCGGGCGGCCTCGATGGTGGCATTGAGGGCGAGCAGGTTGGTCTGGCTGGCAACACCCTTGATGATCTCGGTCACGGTGCCGGTTTCGGCCGCCGCCGAGCCCAGTTCGCCCATGATGCCGCTGGCCTGCTCCGCCAGCTGGTTGGCCCGCGCCGCCAGATCCGTGCCGTGGCGGGCGTTCTCGGCGATGCTTTCGATCGACCGGCTGGTTTGTTCCAACGCGGCCGAAACGCCTTGGAGGTTGGCGGAAACCTCTTCGGCCGCACTGGCGAGGGCGGTGATGGTTTGCGCCAGCTCCTCCATGCCGGCGGAAATGCTGCTGGTTTCGACCGAGACCTGATCTCCGGTCGAGGAAATGTGCTGCGACGCATTGGACAGCGTCGCCGCGTTGTTCACGAGCAGTTTGGAATAGCTGGTGATTTTGGCCATCAGATCGCCCAGGGCCTTTTGCTCGGAGACGTCTTGCACGACTTCAACATGACCGATCCGCTGGCCCGTGAGATTGAGCAAGTAATGGGTATCCACGGTAAAATCACGGGACCACTGATGGAACATGGAGCGCGTCTGCCCTCGGCGCAGACAGGCAACGCCGCAGTTTTCGGTCCGGCAGATGTTGGCGCCCCAGTTGTGGCACTCCATCCCCATGATATCCGGGCGCTTCTTCCCCAATAAGTCTTCGACCACCTTGTTGACGAACGTCCAGCGCATGTCACTGTCGGTAACCGAAAGGGGCAGCGGGATGGCGTCGATAATCGATTCAT
Organism: Pararhodospirillum oryzae; assembly: GCF_007992075.1. Lineage (GTDB taxonomy): Bacteria > Pseudomonadota > Alphaproteobacteria > Rhodospirillales > Rhodospirillaceae > Pararhodospirillum > Pararhodospirillum oryzae. Next base: position 49,108 of record NZ_BJZO01000019.1, on the reverse strand, counting down.
ACCAATGCTGCCGTTCGCGCACGGCGTGGTCCAGGCGTTGGAGAAGAAAAATAGCGACAAGAAGGAGAACCGCGACGGCGCCATCTATCCATTTTTCATGCCCAACAAAATAAATAAGAGCTATCAGGGCGATGGATGTCGTGAAAATGCCAAGAAGAGATAAGCGGGCAACGCGATAGGGAGTGATTTTCATGTCCGCGGCTCCAGAACCGGCAGAGGCATGGCCTTGCCGTTGTTATGGAAGCACACGATAGGGCGCGGGTCGGTCGGACAGGGGGAGTCCGAAGGAAAGGTCCGGCCGAAATCCCGGCTGTAGGGGAACCGGCGAGGAGCCACGCCATCGCCGCATGGGAGCTTCCGTTCCATGAGATGGCAAGTCCTCCCCATGCGCTGCAATGGTCGAACGGATGAAAATTTGCCGAAAATGGGGCCGCGATACCCTTTCGCGCCCTCGTTTGGAGGGGCGGGGGCTGAAAGCCCCCGCCAGACAGGGCCTACAACGCCGCGAGCAGGGCCCGCAGCAGGCGCCAGGCGTGGCCCACGGAGGCGACATCGACCCGTTCGCCGGGGGCGTGGGCCCCTTGGATGGTGGGCCCGAACGAAATCATGTCGAGGCTGGGATAGCGCGCGGCGATCAGGCCACATTCCAGGCCGGCGTGAATCACCTGAAGCCCGGCCTCGGCCTGGAACGCGCGGGCGTACACGGCGCGGCAGGTCGCGAGCAGGGGCGAGGCGGGGTTGGGGGTCCAGCCGGGATAAAAGCCGGCGGCGGTGGCCGTGAACCCGGCGGCGTGGAACACCTCGGTCAGGGTGTCGGCCAACCGGCGGGTCTGGGCATCGATCAGCGAGCGCGCCAGAAGGTTGGCCCGGAACGCGCCGTTTTCCAGGCGCAGCACCCCCAGGTTGTTTGATGTTTCCACCACGCCGGCGAAGGCGGGGCTCATCGCGTGCACGCCGCACGGCGCCGCCGCCAGGACCGCCAGCAACGTCTCCTGGTCGATCGGGTCCATCACCGTTTCCACGTCCGCCGGCGTGGCCGACAGGCCCAGCCCGGCGTCCTCGGGCGGCAGCAGGGCCCGCAGGCGCTCTTGCGCGGTGCCCAGCAGGGTGTCCAGTCCTTCCTCAAGGCCGGGGGGCAGGCTGACGGTGGCCCAGGCATCGCGGGGGATGGCGTTGCGGGCACTGCCCCCGGCTAGCTGGCCCCCAAGGCGGGCGCCGTGCTCGGCCAGGGTTTGCAAAACGCCGACCAGGATCTTGTTGGCGTTGCCGCGCCCCAGCGCGATGTCGCACCCCGAATGTCCACCGGCCAGCCCGCCCACGGTGATCCGCGCCCCGGTGTGTCCGGCGGGGGCGGGGCGCAGGGTGAACGCACGGGTGACATTCACATCGACGCCGCCGGCGCAGCCCAGGTAAAACTCGCCCCAGCCCTCGGTATCCAGGTTCAGCAGGCGCGTTCCCTTGAGCCAGCCGGGGGCCAGTCCCTGGGCCCCGGTCATGCCCCGTTCCTCGTCCACCGTCAGCAGGACTTCCAGCGGGGGATGCTTGGCGTCGGGCGCCTCCAGCACGGCGAGCGCGAGCGCCACCCCCAGGCCGTTGTCGGCGCCCAGCGTGGTGTCGCGGGCCACCAGCCAGCCGTCGTCCAGGCTGGGCTGGATGGGATCGCGCAGGAAGTCGTGGGACGATCCGGCCCGCGCCTCGGCCACCATGTCGAGATGACCCTGAAGGATCACGCCCGGGTGCCCCTCGCGGCCCGGGCTCGCGGGCTTGCGGATCAGCAGGTTGCCCACCCCGTCCTTCTCCACCGCCAAGGCGCGTTCCCGGGCCCAGGTGGCCAGGGCATCGCGCACGGCTTCCTCGTGTCCGCTGGGGCGGGGGAGGGCGCACAAGGTGGCGAAATGGCGCCACACGGGTTCCGGGGAGAGGCCTTCGAACACGCTCATGATCAGGGGCTCCGTTCCGGGCCCGGCGTCCATCCCATTCAACAAAAAAGCCGCGCCGGGACCCTGAACGGATCCTGGCACGGCTTGGGATGTTTTTCCAACGCCCTCGACGCAAGGCGCGCCGGGAGGGTTCAGATCACGAAATCGAGGTTCCTTTCGGCTTCGCTCACGATGCCACCCTGGAAGGCCCGGGTGCACAGGTCATCGACGGTGAGCGCGTCCAGGCGGGCCATCATCTGGTCGTGCAGTTCGCTCCACAACGGCCGGACCACGAACCGGCCCAGTTCCGACCCGGGCAGGTCCTGGGCCTGCTCCTCGGGGGTTTCCAGGTCGGCAACCACGCGGACGATCTCGCCCACCGTGATCCGCCGACGTTCCCGGGCCAGCCGGTAGCCGCCGCGCGGACCGCGCACGCCCATGAGGATGCCACTGCGCACCAGATGTTGCAGGGTTTGTTCAAGGTAGCGCCGGGGAATGCCCTGGCGGCGGGTGATCTCGCGGCTTTGCACGGGTTCGCCGCCGGCGTGATAGGCAATATCCAGCACCGCCTCGATGGCAAAGAGCATCTTTTTCGACAGCCTGATCATTGCAGCCCGCCTTTCACCGAAGCCCCGTGCGGTCGAGCGGTTTCGACCGCCGGAGGGGAAAGTCTGAAAAAGTGGGTCATGGTCCCACCTTCCGGACAAAGGGGTCGGCCAGGATCCGGGCGATGCGCGTGGCCAGACGCGCCGCCACCGCTTCCTTGTCCATGGTCGGCCAGTCCTCGCACCCCGAGGACGTGATGAGATGTACCGTGTTCTGGCGGCCGCCAAAGGTGTCGCCGCGCCCGCCGTTGCCCTGGGCGGAAACGTCGTTGGCCACGATCCAGTCACAGCCCTTGCGGCGACGCTTGACAGTGGCGTGGTCGACCACCGCTTCGGTTTCGGCCGCGAAGCCGACCACCAGGGACGGACGGCGCGGGCCGGGCGCCGCCAGGGTGGCCAGAATGTCGGGATTGGGTTCCAGGGTCAGCACGGGCGCCGGCACCGGGGTGGGGCCCTCGGCCTTTTTCAGCTTCTGGGACGCCGGCGCCGCCACCGACCAGTCGGCGACGGCGGCCGCGCACACCGCGATGTCGGCCGGAAGGGCAGCCTGGCAGGCCGCCAGCATCTCGCGGGCCGTGGTCACGCGCACCACGCTCACGCCTTCGGGGTCGGCCAGGGTCACGGGGCCGCTGACCAGGGTCACGCGCGCGCCCAGCCGGGCCAGGGCGGCGGCGATGGCATGCCCCTGGCGGCCGGAGGAGTGGTTGGCGATGTAGCGGACCGGATCAATGGGCTCGTGGGTGGGGCCGCTGGTCACCAGGGCATGGCGCCCGCACAGGGGGGCGGCCTGCTCAGGATCGCCTTGGGATCCGGCCCGGGCTTCGTTCGCGGCAAGCGCGGTGGCAATGGCTTCGATCAGCACCGGAACCTCGGCCATGCGGCCCTGGCCTTCCTCGCCGCACGCGGTGTCGCCGGTGCCGGGGCCAACGCGGATCACGCCCCGGGATTCCAAGGTGGCCAGATTGGCCTGGGTCGCCGGGTGGGCCCACATCTGCGGGTTCATGCTGGGCGCGATCAGGATCGGCGCCGTGGCCGCCAGCAGCACCGCCGAGGCCAGATCGTTGGCCTGGCCCGTGGCCATGCGCGCCAGCAGGTCGGCGGTGGCCGGGGCCACCACGATCAGATCGCTTTCGCGCGACAGGCGGATATGGCCCATCGCGGCTTCGGTCTGGGGATCGAACAGGGCTTCGTGAACCGGATGCCCCGAAAGGGCGGCCACGCTGAGCGGCGTGACGAAATGGGTCGCGGCCGGAGTCAGCACGCACCGCACCTGCGCGCCGCGATCGCGCAGACGACGGATCAGCTCAAGAGATTTGTAGGCCGCGATGCCGCCGGCCACAATCAAGAGTATGCGACTGCCGTTCACGTCCCGGGACTCCATCCACGGGGGAACCGGCCCGTTTCCGAAGCCTGGGGGGCGTCGGACTCAAGCCGGGCTCGGGGAGTCGCCAGCGAGGGGGGCCGGGGCTCCGGAGCGAAGGGTCAAGCAGTTTCGACAAGATGCGTTCGATCTCGCGGGTTCCTAGTCGAAACCTCCCCCTCCATAGGAACACCATTCCCGGCTCTCTGGCAAGAGCTGCGTGCCCCAATCGAGTGAGAGCCGGGGGAAAAAGCGGGTAAACGGGAAGTGTTAGGTTGGAGTTAGTTGAAATAAAGCAGCACGGCGAGAACCAGGACCAAAATCCAGGGCAGAACCTGCATGAAGGACCGACGGTTTCCGCGTAACGCATGTGCGGAATCCGCGTCCAGCAAAACGCCTTTGTTTTGGATCTTGGTCAGGACGGATTCCGCCGATGCCAGGATCCGGGGCAGGCGGTCCACCGAGTCGCCCAGAACGGTCAGGCCGTCCTTGATCCGCGCCTGCGGTCCCAGATTGTCCGCCATCCAGGATTCAATCAAGGGCCGGGCCAGCTCCCACATGTTGACATCGGGGGCCAGGGTCCGCCCGACGCCTTCCGTGACCAGCATGCTTTTTTGCAGCATCAGAAGTTGGGGCTGCGTGTGCATGTTGAAGGTTTCGGTCACGTGGAACAGTTGGCCCAGCAGGCGGGCGATCGAAATCTCGGCCAGGGGGCGGCCGAAAATGGGCTGGGCAATGGACCGGCACGCCTGGGTGAAGGCGTCAACCGACTGGTCGGGGCCAACCCACCCCGCCTCGAAGTGGATTTCGGCGGCGCGGCGGTAGTTCCCGGTCAGGAACGACAGCAGCATTTCGCCCAGGTGGCGCCGGGTCTGGCGGTCCACCCGGCCCATGATGCCAAAGTCCACGGCAACGATGGTGCCGTCGTCGGCGACGAAGATGTTGCCCGGGTGCAGGTCGGCGTGGAAGAAGCCGTCGCGGAACACCATGCGGAAAAAGGCATTGGACACCCGGGTGACCAGATCCACGGGGTCGTGCCCGGCCGCGGCCAGCCCGGCGCGGTCCGACATGGGGGTGCCGTGAACGCGCTCCAGGGTCATGACCCGGCGTCCGGTGCGCGTCCAGTCGATTTCCGGCACCCGGAAGGTGTCGTCGTCGGCGAAGTTCTCGGCCACCTCGCACGCGGCCGCCGCCTCGAAGCGCAGATCCATTTCCATGACCACCGCGTCCTCGAAGGCGCGGGCGGTCTCCACCGGGCGCAGGCGCCGGGTGCCGGGCTGGGCGGTTTCCGCGAGGCGGGCCAGCCAGTGGATCAGTTCAACGTCGCGCTGGAAGGCTTCCTCCACCCCCGGGCGCAGCACCTTGACCGCCACCTCGCGGGTGCGGCCCTCGGCGTCGGGCGTGGTCACGGCAAAGTGCACCTGGGCGATCGAGGCCGCCGCCACCGGGCGTTCATCGAAGGCGCTGAACAGGGTTTCCAGCGGCTGCCCCAGCTCCGTCTCCACCGCCTTGCGCGTTTCGGCGAAGGGGAAGGGAGGCAGGGCGTCTTGCAGCTCGGCGAGATCGGCCGCCACCTCCTCGCCCAGCAGATCGGCGCGGATCGAGAGCGCCTGCCCCAGCTTGATGAAGGTGGGGCCCAGTTCGGTGAACGCCGCCGCCAGTTTCTGGCCCGGCCGCCCTTCGACGCGCCGGCGGCTGACGGCACGGGCCGCCAGCACCACCGGCTGCAACAAGGCGATCGATTCCAGCGGAAACAGGGCGTCGTGGCGGGCGAGAACCCGGGCAATGGTCAGCAGCCGGGCGAGGTTGCGTGCGTGGCCGATCATGTCAAAGGCGCCAGCCCGTATGCATGGCGGCAATGCCGCCCGAAAGATTGCGATACCGCACCTGACGGAAGCCCTTGGCGGCCATGCGCTGGGCCAGTTCGTCCTGGGGCGGGAAGCGGCGGATGCTTTCGGCCAGGTAGCGGTAGGCTTCCTCGTCGTGGGCGATGTAGCGGCCCATCAGGGGCAGCACCTTGAAGGAATAGGTGTCGTACAGCTGGTCGAACAGGGGAATGACCACCCGGCTGAACTCCAGGATCATCATCTTCCCGCCCGGGCGCAGCACGCGGTAGGCATCGGCGATGGCGTTGTCGATGTTGGTGACGTTGCGCAGGCCAAAGGCGATCGTGTAGACGTCCATGCTGCGGTCGGGAAGCGGCAGGTGCTCGGCGTCGCCCACCACCCACGACAGGCCCTCGACGAGGCCGCGATCAAGGGCGCGGTTGCGTCCCACCGACAGCATCTCGTAATTGATGTCGCTCACCGTCACGTTGGCCGGACGGGTGCCAACGCTCATGTGGCGGTTGGCGCGGTTCAGGATGCGAAAGGCGATATCGGCGGTGCCGCCGGCCACGTCCAGGTAATCGCGACCGGGCCGGGGGTCCAGCCAGTCAACGAACGCGTCCTTCCATAAACGGTGGACGCCCCCGCTCATCAGGTCGTTCATCAAGTCGTAGCGCGGGGCCACGGAATCGAAGACTTCCCGCACCATGCCGGCTTTTTCAGCCGTCTTCACGGTCTGGAAACCGAAATGAGTCGTCTCGTTGTCTTGCGTCATGCGTGCACCTTGTCCCAAGCTCCGCCGATCGGAACCGATCAACGGAACCCCTGCCGGCCGGCGGGCACCCGAACCAGGGGGGCGGTCCGACGGGGGCGCGGGCGTTTTGCGCCCAAGCGGATCCCGATGAGAGGCTCTCATCTCGCCCTGGTCTTAGAGCATCCGACCGGGCGGAGAAACTGCTTTTTGCACCAAGCCCCGGCCAGGGCTTGCACGGGAAGGCCCGGGCCCGCATGTTTTGGAACCTTCCCAGGGAAGGCCGGGCCGCGCCCGCCCTTCTTTTCGTCGTCTTCTTGTCTCCATCGAGTGCGCCCGTGCCCGAGCTGCCTGAGGTTGAAACTGTTCGTCGGGGGTTGTTCCCGCTGCTGGTCGGCCGTCGCCTGAGCCGGGTCTGGGTGCGTCGGCCCGATCTGCGCCGCCCGCTGCCCGTCGATCTCGCGGCCCGCCTGGAGGGGGCCCGCGTCGTTGACCTGGGCCGGCGCGCCAAGTACCTGATCGCCACCTTGGAAGACGGCCCCCGGGTCCTTCTGCACCTGGGCATGAGCGGACGCCTCACTTTGGGGCCCCGGGCCCAGGCCGGCGACCCCGGGGTGCATGATCACGTTCTGATCGACACCGACGACGACCAGCGGCTGGTTTTTCACGATCCGCGCCGTTTCGGCCTCATCGCCCTGGCCGAGCCCGGGGAGGAGTCGCCGTTGCTGGCCGGCCTGGGGCCCGAGCCCCTGGATCCGGCCTTCGATGGCCCCGCCCTGGCCCGTCGCCTGGCCGGCCGGCGCGGGCCGCTCAAGACCGTGTTGCTGGATCAGCGCGTGATCGCGGGTCTTGGCAATATTTACGTGTGCGAGGCCTTGTACCGCGCGGGCCTCTCGCCCCTGCGTCCGGCCGAAAGCCTGGACGCGCCCGAGGCCGCGCGTCTGGTGGCGGCCATCCGGGCGGTGCTGGAGGATGCCCTGGCGGCCGGCGGCGCTTCGCTGCGCGATTACCGCCATGTCGACGGCTCTTCCGGATACTTCCAGTTAAATGTTTCGGTGTATGGGAAAGAGGGGCAACCCTGCCCCACGTGTGACTGCCCGGCCGGCGAGGGAGGCATTCGTCGCCTGATTCAAGCCGGCCGCTCGACGTTTTTCTGTCCCCGCCGCCAAGGGTGATGGTGTAGGATCGCCCGCATGATGACGCCAGAACCCGCCTGTCTCGTGGCCGCGCCTTGTCGTACCAAGCCCCTGGCTTCGCGTCAGCGGGGCAAGGCGGGCTTTTTGGGCCCGTGCGGCGCGCGCGGCCGGGGGGGCCTCGTGGCCCTGGCCCTGGCGGTGGTCCTTGGCGGTTGGGCGGGGCTGTGCGCGCCCGTCCGGGCGGGCGACGCCCCCGCTTTCGTCTCCGGCACCGACGACCTTCCCCTGATGCCCGCCCTGCGCCCCCTGGCCGGAACGGGCATGGTGTTCGACAGTCCTGGCGGCCGGCTGATCGAAGCCTATGCCACCGGGGCGGTGCGCGCGGCCGATGTGCTGGCCTTTTACCGCGACACCCTGCCGCAACTGGGATGGCGGGTGAAGGGGCCCAACTCCTTTGCCCGCGATGGCGAGGTGCTTGATCTCGACTTCACCACCGGCGCCTCCACCCTCACGGTGCGCTTTTCGCTGGCCCCTGGCGGCTGAGCGCCGACCCCTCCTTTTCCCAAGGGGGGGACGTTCGTTTTCCGGGCGGGCGGTTTCGTCCGACCTGCGGGCGTCCCTCCGGTCCTTCCCCACTCCCCACCACGGAGCAGGCATCATGGCCTACGACAACATCCTCGTCGAAACCAGCGGCCAGGTCGGGGTTATTACCCTGAACCGGCCCAAGGCCCTCAACGCGCTGTCGTCCGGCCTCATCCGGGATCTGGGCGCCGCCCTGGATGCGTTCGAGGCCGCCCCCGACGTGCGGGTCATCGTTCTGACGGGATCCGACAAGGCCTTCGCGGCCGGGGCCGACATCAAGGAAATGGCCGAAAAAACCTACATGGATGCCTACCTGCAGAACTTCATCACCCAGGGTTGGGAACGGGTCACGGTGTGCCGGAAGCCGGTGATCGCCGCCGTTGCCGGCTTTGCCCTGGGCGGAGGCTGCGAGCTGGCCATGATGTGCGACATGATCATTGCCGCCGACAACGCCAAGTTCGGCCAGCCCGAGATCAACCTGGGCACCATGCCGGGCGCCGGCGGTACCCAGCGTCTGACCCGCTTCGTGGGGAAATCCAAGGCCATGGACATGTGCCTGACCGGGCGCATGATGGACGCGGACGAGGCCTGGAAATGCGGTCTGGTCAGCCGGGTGGTGCCGCTCGACGATCTGCGCGAGACCGTGATGCGCATCGCCGAAACCATCGCCGACAAAAGCCTGCCCATCACCATGATGGTCAAGGAGGCGGTCAACACCGCCTATGAAACCACGCTCAGCCAGGGCATCCACTTCGAACGCCGGACCTTCCACGCCACCTTCGCCACCGACGACCAGAAGGAAGGCATGGCCGCGTTCATCGAAAAGCGCCAGCCCAGCTTCACCGACCGCTGATCGAAAGGAGGCGCCCAGGGCGCGCGTGGTTCAGTCGCGCAGGCGACGGATCAGCACGTACACCGCCCCGGCGCCTCCGTCCTCGATGCGGGCCGGGCTGTAGCCCACCACCAGCGGGCGCAGCCCGGGGCCGTCCAGCCAGCCGGGCAGGGCTTGGCGCAGCACGCCCGGCTCGCCGGCGCGAAACCCCTTGCCAGTGATCACCAGAACGCAACGCCACCCCCGCGCCTGGCCCTTGCGCAGGAACGACGCCAGGGCATCGTGGGCGTGAATCTGGGTCAGCCCGTGCAAATCCAGCGTTGCGTCCAAGGCGGTGCGGCCCTGGCGCAGGCGTCGGGCCGTGCGCGCGTCCATGTCGCGCAGATGGCCCCCCTGGGCCAGCGGATCCAGGCGAGCCAGCGACGGGCGCGGCGGGGGCCGCTTCTGGACGGGAATGCCCTGGGGGGTCAGGGCCGGCAGGGCCGGCGCCGTGTCCGAGGCGGGGGCGGGCCGGGGGCGTCCGGTCATGGGGGTGGTCACGGTCACCCGGTCGGCGCGCTGGCCCAGGGGCTTGACCGAGCGCGACAGCTGACGCCAGACCTGGGCGTCGGCGTCGGACAGATCCGGCTTGCGTCGTTTCATGGCCGGTCGGGCACCGGCCTGTCCACCAGGATGATGTGAAGGCGCAAGGGGCCATGGGCGCCCATTTGCAAGGTCTGTTCGATGTCGCCGGTGCGCGAGGGCCCGGTGACGATCATCACCGAGGCGGGCAGGGTCGTGCCAAAGCCGGCGCGCAGCCGGGTCACGGCGTCGTTCAGGCCCCCCACCACGTCGGCGGGGTCGAGCACGACGATCTGGTTTTCGGGCAACACGGCCAGGGTGGCGGCCCGCCCCGGCCGGCTGTCGAGCAGGACCGAGCCGGTCTCGGCCACGCCCGCCAGGCCCCGGCACAGGGAAACCCGATCGGTGGGGCTGGGGCGCCCGGGGCGCAGGGAAAGGCCCGACACCCCGTCGAGCGCGGCGAGAAAGGGATCGTCGTCGGTGACCAGAACCGGGGGCAGCCCGTGGCCTCGAAGCCACTCGGCGATCAGGTGCCCCAGGCGGGCCGGAAGGCCGGCGGCGGAGCCGCCGGGCAAAACGCTGGTGTCGGCGGTGGAGCCGTCGGGCAAAACGCTGGTGTCGGTGGTGGAGCCGCCGGGCACCACGCTGACCTCGGCGGCGGCCGCGCGGGCCCGGGCGATGAACGCGTCCACCCGCCCGGCGTCGTCGGGTCGGGCCCGGGTGGGCACGGGGCCGGGCCCGGGGGTGGCCAGGCGGGCGACGATGGCGTCGCGGGCGGCGGCCTCGGTCGCCGGATCCCGGCCCAGCGCCGCGCGCACGGCGGCGCGCACGGCCAGGCGCCCCGGGGCGTCGGGGGAAGGCGAAAGGGGGGCCGGCTGGGGCGTGGGGTGGGAAGAGGACGTGCTGGACATGAAGCGGCCTGTTAAGCGGGTTTACTCGGGCGGGTGATGCGGGCGGGTTATTCGGGGGCCAGATCCTCGCCCAGGCGGGTCGGGAGGCCGCCGCCGGCCACCCCCAGGCCGGGACCATGGGCACGGGCCACGAACTTGCGCGCGATGGCGCGCCAGTCGGCATCGGGAGCCGGGCAACCGATGCGCGGGTTGGCGGCCAGGGCGATGATCACCCCCCCGAACTGCCACAGCGCCCGCCAGTGATAGATGTTGGTGAACATCATGCGGATGGTGCGCTCGCGCAGACGCCGGGCGATCCACGGCCGCACGCCGAACACATAAAACAGCGATGCCCCCAGCAGCGCGGTCAACCCCACGAACACGTTGACGAACAGGAAGGCCACGCTGCCCAGCAGCATGATCAGCAGCGGCCCCACGTTGTCGGCCACGCTGAACACGGGCGAGCCGCCCCGGTTCAGGTGGGTGAAGTTGGTGTACACCAGGACCAGCCCGTTTTCATGGGCGGTGCGCAGGCGGGCGTGCAGCTCGATGTCGTGCTTTTCGCGCTCCAGGCGGGCGCGGGAGACGGCGTTAGGCATGGGGGCCCCCCGGGGGTGAACGGTGGAGCGAAGGGCTCGCGCGCAGCCGTTGGGCCCAGCGCGCGCGGAAGGTATCGCCCTCGGGCACCGGCAGCACGGCCGGGGCACGGTCGCGGTGCAGGCGGCTGGCAAGGGCGCGCAAGGCGGGGCGGCGCGCCAGCTCGCGCAAGGCGCGCGCGCCAAGGCGGGCTCCCAGGGCGTAGACGGACGGGTGGCGGGCGGCGAGATGCCAGCCGGTCAGGGCCAGGCGCTTGCCGGGCGGCACCAGGGCGCGCGACCAGGCGGCCTCGCGCGCGGTGCGCAGCAAGGCGGGCAGGGGAATGCGCACCGAGCAGACCTCGGCGCAGCGCCCGCACATGGTGCACGCATCGGGCAGGCGGGGCGCGTTTTCCAGGCCGAGCAGGGCGGGGGTCAGGACCGAGCCCATCGGGCCGGGATACACCCAGCCATAGGCGTGTCCGCCCAGCACGCCGTACACCGGGCAGTGGTTGAGGCAGGCGGCGCAGCGGATGCAGCGCAAAATGTCGCGCGAGGCCGACCCCAGGAGGGCCGAGCGCCCGTTGTCGATCAGCACGACATGGAAGGCCGACGGGCCGTCGGGGTCGTCGGCCGGGCGCGGGCCCGACGCGAGCGAGGTGTACACGCTCATGTCCTGGCCGGTGGCCGAGCGTGCCAGCACGCGCAGCACCGTCATGGCGTCGTCGAGGGTGGGCACGACCTTTTCGATGCTGGCCAGCACGATGTGGGTCGCGGGCAGCAGGCGGGTCAGGTCGGCGTTGCCTTCGTTGGTGACGATCACCACCGAGCCGGTTTCGGCGATCAGCATGTTGGCGCCGGTGATGCCGACGTCGGCGTTCAGGAAGGCATCGCGCAACACCGCGCGTGCCTCGGCCAGAAGCTGGGGCGGGGTGTCGAGCGGGCGCCCGGCGGGAAGGTGGGCATGGGCGGCGCGGAAGCTGTCGGCCACGTGTTCCTTGCGCAGGTGGATGGCCGGGGCAATGATGTGGCTGGGCGGTTCCTCGCGCAGCTGAATGATGTATTCGCCCAGGTCGGTTTCCACCGGGCGCACGCCATGGGCCTGGAGGTGATCGTTGAGCGCGATTTCCTCGGCGATCATGGATTTGGATTTGGTGACCGTGCGCGCCCCCGCCGCCTGGCACAGGGCCAGAACGGTCTCGCGGGCCTCGGCGGCGTCGCGGCACCAGTGCACATGACCGCCCTGGGCGATCACCTTGGCCTCGAAGGCGTCGAGACAGGCGTCCAGGTGGTCGAGGACATGGGCGCGCACGGCGGCGGCCGCGTCGCGCAGGGCCTCGAACTCGGGCAGCGCGCCTGCCGCCGTCGCCCGGTTCCGGCGAAAGCCCGTTTTCATGGTCCCCAGGGAAAAGCGCAGGGTCTCGTTTTCAAGAGCGGCGCGGGCCTGGGCGGGAAAGTTCAAGCAGGTGGGGTGCATGAGAGCGGTTCCGGGCGGTTCAGGGCCCCGGGGCGGGCGAAATCTCGCCCACGGCGGGGCCGTCGGTCAGACCGGCCAGAACCTCGGCGACATGGCGGACCCGCACCGGGGCGTTCTGGCGCTGGGCGGCGGCGGCAAGGGTGACCAGGCATCCCAGGTCGGCGCCCAGAAGGGTGGTCGCCCCGGTGGCCAGAACGTCGGCCAGTTTGTCGTGGGCCAGGCGTTGGGACACTTCGGGGAAGGTGGTGGAAAACGTGCCGCCGAATCCGCAACACTCCTGGGCCGGCTCCGGGGCGATCTCGCGCAAGGTCAGGCCCTCGACCCGGGCCAGCAGGCGGCGCGGCTGATCGACAATCCCCAGCTCGCGCCGTCCCGAGCAGGAATCGTGATAGGTCACCGTTTCGTCGAACCGGCTGTCCACCGCGTCCCAGTTCAGGACATCGGTCAGGAAGGCGGTCAGTTCCCAGGTGCGCGCGGCCAGGGCGCGGGCGCGGTCGGCCCATTCGGGATCGTCGGCCAGCAGCTCGGGATAGTGCACGCGGATCATGGCCGCGCAGCTGCCCGACGGCACCACCACATGATCCACGTCGGCGAACTGGGTGATGACCTGCCGGGCCAGGGCCTGGGCGTCGGCGCGCGCCCCCGCGTTGAAGGCGCCCTGTCCGCAGCAGGTCTGGCGCCCGGGCACGAAAACCCGGCACCCGGCCTGTTCGAGCAGGCGCACGGTGGCCAGGGCGACGGTCGGGCGGACCAGATCCACAAGGCAGGTGACAAAGACGCCCACCAGGGGGCCGGGCGGAGACTCGTTCATGGGAAACCGACGCCACGCTCAGGGGAAGGAAGGGGCAGGGAAAGAAAGGGAGCCCCGTTTTTCCCCCTTGAAGGGGAAGAAACGCGGCCTCCCCCTCTAGGATGACGAACGGGTTTGAGCTTGGCAAGGGGCTGGGGCGGCGGACGGGCAGGCGCGGGCGACAACCGCGGCGCGGGGCAGCAGGATCCACAGCCTGCCCGGGGATTTCATGCCTCCCGCGTGATACAGGGCTTCCTCTCCCGTGCCCCAGAACAGATCTCCGCGCACGGCCCCGCGAATGGCGGAGCCGGTATCCTGGGCGACCAGAAGGCGGCTGACCCGGCCGCCGTGGGCGTCGGTGGTGTCCAGCCACACCGGCGCGCCCAGGGGAATGTGATCGCGGTCCACGGCCAGGCTGCGCCCGGCGGTCAGGGGCACACCCTGGGCTCCGATCGGCCCGTCCTCGTTCACGAAGCGGAAAAAGATGTAGCGGGGGTTGTCGCGCATCAGGGCGCGGCCTTCCTCGGGGTGGGTGCGCAGCCAGGCACGAATGGCGGGCATGGACGAGCCGTCCCCCAGGCCGCGCTGGCGCATCAGGCCGCCAATGCCCACGAAGGGGTGGCCGTTGTTGCCGGCATAGCCGATCCGAACCCGGCGCCCGTCGGGCAGGCGCGCCACCCCCGAGCCCTGGATGTGCAGGAAAAACGCGTCGATGGGATCGCGCGCCCACAGCAAGACGGTCGCCACGCCGTTCAGCGCGCCGTCCTCGATCGCGGCGCGGTCGGGGCGCGGGGCCGGGGTCTCCCAGCCGGGCGGCAGGGCATAAAGCGGCGTGGTGTAGCCGGGCAAGCGGGTGGGCGAGGCGTCCAGGGTGGTTTCGTAATAGCCCGTGAACAGGCCGTTGGGGCCGTCGGGACCGATCACCTGCCAGGCCTGGAAGGCCTGGGCCAGGGTCTGGCGCAGGCCAGTGGTTCCGGTGCCCAGGGCGGCCACGCGGGTGATCTCGGCGCACGGCGGCGCCCAGTCGGCGGCGCGCACGCCCAAGGCACGCGGCCCCACCGGGGTGGAGCCGGGCAGGGTGGCCAGGCGGGCGCACGAGCGGGTGAGGGCGGGCAGGGCCTCGGCGACGGTGTCCGTGTCCCAGCCCGGCAGGCTTTCAATGGGGACCGGGCGGTAGTGCACCTGTCCGTCGCCCCCTTCGCGGGGTTGGGGCCCCTGGGCGCAGGCCGCCATCACCGCCAGCATCCCGGCCGCCGTGAGGCGGCCCAAGGCGCGCGTCGCGCGTGGGATCACGATGGTCAATCCTCCTCGGGGACCCGGGTCGCGACGAGTTCCCAGTTAGGATCCGGGGAGGTGACGTCGCGGCGGAAGGTCCAGATGTCCGTCACGTCATCCACGTGGTTGGGGTCGCCTTCCACGATGGCGTCGGCGGCGTCACGGGTGACGTTCACCTGCTCCGTGACAAAGCGCACGGTGACCAGGGCGTCCCGGCCGCGCAGCTCGACGGCCTCGAAGGCGACCGAGCGGAAAGCGACCAGATCGGTTTCCATGGTCTCGCCCTTGCGTTCGCGCGTGTCGATGACGGCGGAGAAATTGCGCATCACGTCGGGAGCCAGCAGGGGCTGCAAGGTGTCGCGATCGCCCTTGGCGAAGGCCATCAGGATGATTTGAAAGGCCGAGCGCGCGCCGTCCAAAAAGGCATCGGGCGAGAACGACGGATCGACCTGGCGCAGCCGGGTGAGGCCGCCGGCAAGGGTGCCCTCCAGGGGCGCGGCGCCGGTGGGGACCCGGGGCGGCAGGTCGATCACGTTGTCGGTGCGCTCGGACGAGGGGGAGATGATCGGCGGGCGGTCCTGCTCGTCGCCGGTCCGCCGGCCCAGGACGCCGCGCAGGCGCAAAACCAGGAAGGCGGCGACCATGGCGATAAAGATGATGTCGATATACTGGAGACCGTCGTTCATGTCCGCATTGGCCTGGAAAGGGTACAAGATCCGGGCAGCCTACCCGATCCGGGCGGCCGGCACCACCACCCATGGGGCTGGCGCGGGGGTTTTTGGCCCCCCCGGGGCGGGGAAAAACCCCGGCAGGGCCCGGGAAGGCGTTTCGTCGTGCTTCGTCGTTGCGCCAGGGCCAGGGGGCGGTAGTATGAGGGACAAGACGCAACAGCTTTTTCACACATAGGGTGCTCAGGAAAGGACAGCAAGTCATGGGGCTTCCCTTCGCCGTTCTCCTTGCCTTGTTCATCGGGTTTCCGGTGATCGAGATCGCGTTGTTCATCAAGGTGGGGGGGGCGATCGGCGTGGTGCCGACCCTGGCGCTGGTCGTGCTGGCCGCCGTGGCGGGCTCGGCGGTGGTCCGCCATCAGGGGCTTTCCACCTTGAACAAGGCGCAAGAAGCCGTGAATGCCGGCATTTTACCGGTCAAGGAGCTGTTCGACGGGGTGTGCATCCTGATCGCGGGCTTCCTGCTGGTGCTGCCCGGCTTTTTTAGCGATATCCTGGCCGTCTTGCTGCTGATTGCCCCGGTGCGCGACGCCCTGCGCGGCTGGCTCGATCGCCATCCCGGGATGGTCGTGACCCCCATGGGCGCGCGCGCCGCTTCCAACGAGGATGGCGCCCGTGGCCCGCAGGTGATCGACGCCGAATACGTGGAAGTAACGGTCGACGTGGAAGGCGAGACCACGACCTCGGGCTCGCCGTCGTCGAAGGGCAACCCGTGGGGCAAGGGCGGCGCCGGCCAGCCGCCGGCGGACGGTTGAGGGCAGCGCCTGGGGTGTGCTACGCCTGAGCGGGCCCGGCCGGCCTTGTGGTTCGGCCGGGTCGCGCCCACGGCGTGCCCTCCTTGTTTTCAAGCCCAGACGAGGCCCCCATGAGCCAGGATACGCCCGCCGCCGGTGCCGACCGCGCCCGGCCGCAAGCGCCGCTGATGATCAGCCATCAGTATACCAAGGATCTGTCGTTCGAGGCGCCCAACACGCCCCAGATTTTTACCCAGTTCACCAAGCAGCCCGAGATTTCGATCAACGTTGACGTGAAGGTCGAGCCGGTCCAGGAAAACGTCTTCGAGGTCATCTTGCACTTCGAGGTCGACAGCCGGATTGGCGACACCGTGGCTTTCCTGGTTGAACTGAAGTACGCGGCGGTGGTGTCGGTGCACGTCCCCGAGGAACACGTGCGCCCGATGCTGCTGATCGAGGTGCCGCACCTGCTGTTCCCCTACGCCCGCAACATCTTGTCGGACACGACGCGCGACGCGGGTTTCCCGCCCCTGATGCTGCAGCCGCTGGATTTCGCGGCCATGTATCGCAACCGCTTCCAGGCCGCCCAGGCCCAGGGTCCGGAAGACGCGCCGCCGGTCGGTCACGCCTGATCGGCCGGTTTTTCGTCCCGTCCCTTCCGCGCGCGTCCCGCGCGTTCGGAAGGGGCGGGACCTGACCTTCGCGCTCCGCCGCCGAAGGTCGGGAACAGCCCCGGGACGGGGCCCGTTTCCTCCTTTCTCCCCTGCCTGCGAAAAACACGCCAGGAAATCAGGCGGTGTCCGTCCGACTCCGCTTGCGGCGCCGTCGCGGCCCCTTGGGCACCGTGCGCCGAGCCGGATCCGGGCACGGTGTTCTCACTTCTTGTTCCGACGTTCGACGCATCCGAAAGGCGGGGTCCCCCTTTTCGGGTCTTGGCCGTGCCATGCCCTGGGCCTTCCCGTCTCGTGCGGTTTGCGAGGGAAAAGACAGTGCGCAGGCCGGGGGTGCAAGACTATAGTGAACGTTGATTGATGAGCCGGGTTGCCCTTGCCGCCTCCTATGTTCGCCCGGATCGATTGTCGCGATCCCAGGGCTTCCTTCCGGGCGTTGATACACGCTTAGGTATTTTTATCAATTTGATAATCGAAAGGCTCGACGAGCACAGCCTTATAAGGTAAATATTGGCGTGTTCCCTATGCGGGGTTGTGCTGTCACCTCTTGCGTGCGCGCGCCCAGGACCGGGGTCATGTTCTTGCTCGGTTGACTTGCCCATGTCGGATCAGGAAGCCACCGCCATCCACTTCGTGGATTCCCATGTCGGCCAGAAAATCCGCCAGCGCCGGATGGCCCTGAACATGGATCAAGAGACCCTCGCGCGGCGGGTGGGGGTGTCGTTTCAGCAAATTCAGAAATACGAACGAGGCACCAACCGGGTGAGTGCCAGCCGGTTGTTCGATGTGGCCCGCGCCTTGGGGGTGGGCATCGACTTTTTCTTCCGCGACCTGGAAAACGGCGACCCCGGCAAGAACGCGGCCCTGATGCGGGGATTGCGTGGCCTGATCGGGGACGACGCGGGCGGCGGCGATCCGATGGAGCACAGGCAGAGCATCGAACTGGCGCGGGCGTTCTGGGATCTGCCCGACGAGGCCATGCGGCGGTGTTTCGTGGATCTGCTCAACGCCATGTCGCGGGCCGACGACTGAGCGCGGGGGGGCAACGGGCCAACCGGGTGCAGTCCTGGGCGCCCTTGAAAAAGGGCTCCCCGACGCCGCGACGGCGGCGCGCGGCCCCTGCCGCGAGAGCCAGACGCACGGAGTGCGCATAGGGTACTTGAGGGCATCGAAAAAACTCCAGGACAATCAATTTACCCGATTGCTCTGAGGTTTCCGGGCGTTCGTCTTGCGTCGCGGCGCCATCCGGCCTAGACCCGGACGGACGCCCCTCCCTGGACGAAAGCCCTGGCCGTGAAACGACGTCCCGCCGACATTCCCCCTCCCGTTCCCGAAGGTCTCGCCCACGACTGGCGGATCCTTGGGCGTCTTCTTCCCCACCTGTGGCCGGCGGGCGAGCCCGCGTTGCGCCGGCGCATGATCTGGGCTGGCCTCTTGCTGGTGGCGGCCAAGGTCGCCACGGTCGCCACGCCCGTCTTCTTCAAGCACGCGATCGACGCCCTGTCGCATCCCGACGCCAGCCTTGCCGGCTGGGCGGCGGTGCCGGTGGGGCTCATCTTGGCCTATGGCCTGGCGCGCATTGGCAGCCAGGCCTTCAACGAGCTGCGCGACCTGGTGTTTGCCCGGGTGGTGGAGCGGGCCATTCACGTCATCGGTCTGCGCACCTTCCGCCATCTGCATGGGTTGTCGCTGCGCTTTCACCTGGAGCGCCAGACCGGTGGCCTGTCGCGCGCCATCGAGCGCGGCACCCGTGCCATTGATGTGATTTTGCGCCTGTTCGCCTTTCGCGCCGGGCCGTCGCTTCTGGAACTGGCCATGGTCTGCGCGGTGCTGGGCGCCTTGTACGATCCGGTCTTCGCCCTGACCATCGCCGGCACCATTGGTGTTTATATCCTGTGGACCCTGGGCCTGACCGAATGGCGCATGGGTTTTCGCCGGACCATGAACCAATTCGATGCCGAGGCGAACACCAAGGCGATCGACAGCCTGCTGAACTACGAAACCGTCAAGTATTTCGGCAACGAGGAGCACGAGGCCCGGCGGTTCGACCGGGCCCTGGCGGCCTACGAGGACGCGGCGGTGCGCTCGCACGTTTCCTTGTCCACCTTGAACATGGGCCAGGGCGTGATCATCACCGGGGGCCTGATCGTGGTCATGCTGATGGCCGGCCAACGCATTGTGCAAGGCGAGATGAGCGCGGGCGATTTCGTCCTGGTCAACACCTACCTGATCCAGCTCTATCAGCCGCTTAATTTCCTGGGGGTGGTGTACCGCGAGATCAAGCAGGCCCTCATCGACATCGCCGTGCTGTTTGCCCTGGGCGACACGCCGCCCGAGGTGGCCGACCGCCCCGGGGCCCCGGCCTTGCGGGTGGGGCGGGGGCATGTGCGCTTCGAGGCGGTGTCGTTTGCCTACGCGCCCGACCGGCCCATCCTGACCGATGTCACCTTGGACATTCCCCCCGGCGGCACCCTGGCCCTGGTCGGGGCCTCGGGGGCGGGCAAGAGCACGCTGGGACGGCTGCTGTTTCGCTTTTACGACCCCACGGCGGGGCGGGTGCTGATCGATGATCAGGACCTGCGCGCCGTGACCCAGGATTCGCTGCGTCGCGCCATCGGGATCGTGCCCCAGGACACGGTGCTGTTCAACGACACCATCGGCTACAACATCGCCTATGGCCGCCCCGGCGCCACCCAGGCCGAGATCGAGGAGGCGGCCCGCCTCGCCGCCATTCACGACTTCGTGGCCAGCCTGAAGGACGGCTACGACACCCGCGTGGGCGAGCGTGGCCTGAAGCTGTCGGGGGGCGAAAAGCAGCGGGTGGCCATCGCCCGGACCATCTTGAAGAATCCGGCCCTGCTGTTGTTCGACGAGGCGACCAGCCAGCTCGACAGCGCGACCGAAAAGGAAATCCAGGCCGCCTTGCGTCAGGTGCGCACGGGCCGGACCACCTTGATCATCGCGCACCGCCTTTCCACCATCGTCGATGCCGATCAGATCGCGGTGATCGATGCCGGGCGGGTGATTGAACAAGGCACCCACCACGATCTGCTCAGGCGCCAGGGGGCCTACGCGACCTTGTGGACCCATCAGCTCCAGGGCAGTTTTCCCGAGGAAACCAACGGGGGAGCCCGAAGCACCTGACGTTGGGGCCTGACGTTGGGGCCTGACGTTGGGGAAAGTGGGGGCGTGGGGTAGCCGGTTGCGATGGACGGAACGGGCGAAAAAACCGCCCCCGTGGGCGAAAAAGAGCTGTGGCAAATCGGCGCCAGAAGGCTTATTGCAGTCTTGCGCCGACGCCCATCCCTGCCCCAGATGAGTAATGGCGCGGTGTCCCCCTCTCTGTGTGGAGAATTCGCCCGTGAGCTCCGTCCTTCCTCGCAAGATTCGCAAGATCCTGGTCGCCAACCGAGGCGAAATCGCCATTCGTGTTTTTCGCGCCGCCAATGAACTGGGCATTCGTACCGTTGCCTTGTATACCGAGGAAGACAAGCTATCCCTTCACCGTTTCAAGGCTGATGAAAGTTACCTGATCGGCACCGGCATGGGGCCGGTCCGGGCCTATTTGTCGATCGATGAAGTGTTGCGGGTCGCGCGCACCTGCGGGGCGGATGCTGTTCATCCGGGCTACGGCTTTTTGTCCGAGAACCCCGAGTTCGCCGAAGCCTGCCTCGCGGCCGGGCTGATCTTCATCGGGCCGCCGCCCACGGTGATGCGCGCGCTGGGCAACAAGGTGTCGGCGCGCCGCCTGGCGGAAGCGGCCGGGGTGCCGGTGATGCCGGCCACCGGGCCGTTGCCCGATGATCCGGCCGAGGTGCGTCGTCTGGCCGAGGAGGTGGGCTATCCGGTGATGCTGAAGGCGTCGTGGGGCGGCGGCGGGCGCGGGATGCGCGTCATCACCGGCCCGCAGGAGCTGGACGCCCAGGTGGCCGCCGGCCGGCGCGAGGCCGAGGCCGCCTTCGGCAACGGCGAGGTTTACCTGGAAAAGCTGGTGCAGCGTGCCCGCCACGTTGAAGTCCAGCTGCTGGGCGACCAGCATGGCACCCTGGTTCATTTGTTCGAGCGTGATTGCTCGGTGCAGCGACGCAACCAGAAAGTCGTCGAGCGCGCCCCGGCCCCCTATCTGAACGACGCCGGCCGCGCCGAGCTGTGCGAGGCCGCCTTGCGTCTGGCCCGGGCGGCGCACTACGTGTGCGCGGGCACGGCCGAGTTCCTGATGGATGCCGACACCGGCGCCTTCTATTTCATCGAGGTCAACCCGCGCATCCAGGTCGAGCACACGGTAACCGAGGAAATCACCGGCCTTGACCTGGTCAAGGCCCAGATCCTGGTGCTGGAAGGCGGGCGCATTGGCGTGGTCGATGAAACGGGGATCCCGGCCCAGGAAGAGATCCAGTTCAAGGGCCACGCCATCCAGTGCCGGGTGACGACCGAGGATCCGGAAGCCAACTTCATTCCCGACTACGGCCGCATCACCGCCTATCGCGGCGCCACCGGCTTTGGAATCCGGCTGGACGGCGGCACCGCGTATTCGGGCGCGGTCATCACCCGCTACTACGACAGCTTGCTGGAAAAGGTCACCGCCTGGGCGCCGACCCCGGCCGAGGCCATTGCCCGCCTGGACCGGGCCTTGCGCGAATTCCGCATCCGGGGCGTGGCCACCAACCTGGCCTTCGTGGAAAACCTGATCAACCACCCGCGCTTTCGCGACGCCAGCTACACCACGCGCTTCATCGATGAAACGCCCGAGCTGTTCCGGTTTGAAAAGCGCCGCGACCGCGCGACCAAGCTGCTGTCGTTCATTGCCGACGTGACCGTCAACGGCAACCCCGAGGTCAAGGGCCGCGCCCTGCCCACCCCGGGCCCGGTGCCCCGGGTGCCCATGGTGCTGAACCAGGAGCCGCCGGCCGGCACCCGCCAGCGCCTGGACGCCCTGGGGCCCAAGGGCTTCGCCGACTGGATGCTGGCGCAAAAGCCGGTGCTGGTGACGGATACCACCTGGCGCGACGCCCACCAGTCCTTGCTGGCGACGCGGTTGCGCTCGTTCGACATGCTCCAGGTCGCCGACGTCTACGCCCGCAACCTGCCGCAGCTGTTCAGCCTGGAATGCTGGGGGGGCGCCACCTTCGACGTGGCCTTGCGCTTCTTGCACGAATGCCCCTGGGAGCGGCTGCGCCAGATGCGCGCGCGCGTTCCCAACGTGCTGTTCCAGATGTTGCTGCGCGGTGCCAACGGCGTGGGCTACACGGTGTATCCCGATAACGTGGTCAAGGGCTTCGTCCACGCCGCCGCCGAGGCCGGGGTGGACCTGTTCCGGGTTTTCGACTCGCTCAACTGGGTTGAAAACATGCGCGTGTCGATGGACGCGGTGCTGGAAACCGGCCGGCTGCTGGAAGCCACGGTATGTTACACCGGCGACATTCACGACCCCGACCGCGCCAAGTACGACCTGAAATACTACGTCGGCATGGCCAAGGAACTGCAAAAGGCCGGCACCCATATCCTGGGCATCAAGGACATGGCCGGGCTGGTCAAGCCGCGCGCCGCGTTCGAGCTGGTGCGGATTTTGAAGGAGGAAACCGGCCTGCCGGTGCACTTCCACACCCACGACACCAGCGGCCTGTCGGCGGCCAGCGTGCTGGAAGCGGTGCGGGCCGGGGTGGACGCGGTGGACGCGGCGATGGACAGCCTCTCGGGCCTGACCAGCCAGCCGTGCCTGGGCTCGCTGGTCGAGGCCCTGCGCTTCTCGGAGCGCGAGACCGGGCTGGATCCGGCGGTGCTGCGCCAGGTGAGCGATTACTGGGAAGCGGTGCGCCGGCAGTACGCGGCCTTTGAAAGCGACCTGCGCGCCGGGGCCTCGGAAGTGTACCTGCACGAAATGCCGGGCGGCCAGTTCACCAACCTCAAGGAACAGGCCCGCGCCCTGGGCCTGGAAAGCCGCTGGCACGAGGTGGCCCGCGCTTATGCCGAGGTCAACCGCCTGTTCGGCGACATCGTCAAGGTGACGCCCAGCTCCAAGGTGGTGGGCGACATGGCCCTGTACATGGTCGGCGCCGGCCTCACGCCCGAGGACGTGGCCGATCCGGCCCGCGACATCAGCTTTCCCGAATCGGTGGTGCAGCTGATGCGCGGCGACCTGGGCCAGCCGCCGGGCGGCTTCCCGCCCGCGTTGCAGGCCAAGGTGCTGCGGGGGCAAACCCCGTTCACCGGGCGCCCGGGCGAGGGCGTGCCTCCGGCCGATCTGGATGCCCTCAAGGCCGAGGCCGAGGGCAAGGTGGGCCATGCCATCGGCGCCGATGACCTGCAATCGTACCTGATGTACCCCAAGGTGTTCGTGGACTATGTCCGCCACCACGAGGAAAACGGGCCGGTTTCGGTGCTGCCCACGCCGGTGTTTTTCTATGGCATGAAGCCGCGCCAGGAGGTTTCGGTTGATCTGGAGCCGGGCAAGACCCTGATCATCCGCTGCCAGGCGATCGGCGACGTGGACGAGGAAGGCATGGTGAAGGTCTTCTTCGAACTGAACGGCCAGCCCCGGGTCATCCGGGTGCCCGACCGCTCGGCCCGCGCCACGGTGGCCACCCGCGAAAAGGCCGATCCCGGCAACCCGCGCCACATCCCGGCCCCCATGCCGGGCCTGGTGTCCAGCCTCACCGTGTCGGCCGGGCAGGCGGTGAAAACCGGGGATACCTTGCTCACCATCGAGGCCATGAAGATGGAAACCGCCCTGTGCGCCGATCGCGACGGGGTGATCGAGCGCATCGTGGTGCCGGTGGGCACGGCGGTCGAGGCCAAGGACCTGCTGCTGGTGATGAAGGACTGACGGCCGCCAGCGTCCAGGGGGGGGCGTTTCGCGCCTCCCCTTTTTTAGCGAAAACGAATCGATCCCGGCACCCGTCGCGACTCGGAACCGTATCGCGTCCCGGGCGAACCCCGGGCCCAAGGGTTCCCGGGGCGCGGCCCGGTCGGGCGGACCCGGCCAGGGCGCCGTGACGCTACGTAAAGAAGGGGGCACGTCAACGATTCAGGGCTTTTCCTTGCGCGCCCCCCAAAATTCAGCCATGTTCCCTGGATCGATTTTCGCCTAGGCTTACCGCGGCTGCCGATCTGGCCGGCTCATGGTCTGACCGTTGACGAAGAATTGATGTTCCGCAGCATGGGGCGCGGAGCAAACGCCAGATCAGGAGCAGATGCATGTCCACTGGCACCGTTAAGTGGTTCAACATCACCAAGGGCTATGGCTTCATCGAGCCGGATGATGGTTCGAACGACGTGTTCGTGCACATCACCGCCGTTCAGCAGGCCGGCATGGATAGCCTGCGTGAGGGCCAGAAGGTGTCGTTCGAGCTGGAGCGTGGCCGCACCGGCAAGATGGCCGCCGCCGGTCTGAAGCCGCTCTGATTTATTTTGCCGACACGGCAAAAAAAGAGCTTGCCAGACGAACCCAGGTTCGTTAGAAAGCGGCTCTCCCGCGATAACCCCGGTTAGCGCGGCTGGGCGAGGGATCTTCCTCCCTCGCTCTCAGCGTCCCCATCGTCTAGAGGCCTAGGACATCAGCCTTTCACGCTGAAGACACGGGTTCGATTCCCGTTGGGGACGCCATCTTTCTTCCGGAAGGTCAGGGTACTTTTCCTGCTTTCCCCTCCTTTCACACCTTATATATATGTGTGTTGTCGGCCTCGGGGTGATCCTGGGGCTGTTTTGTTGTGCGTTCGGGGTGGGATGCTGATCCTCTGCGGTGGCAACGCCGCGTTTTTCCTCTGAAATCACGTGTCCTCATCGCTAACGCTTGCCATGCGCGCTTGGGTTCGTTAGAAAGCGGCTCTCCCGCGAGAACCCCGGTTGGCGCGGGCCGGGCAAGGGATCTTTTCCCCTTCGCTCTCAGCGTCCCCATCGTCTAGAGGCCTAGGACATCAGCCTTTCACGCTGAAGACACGGGTTCGATTCCCGTTGGGGACGCCATCCTTCTTCCAAAAGTTCAGGGTGTTTTTCCTGCTTCCACCACCGGGATCCCGCACGGGGAGCGGGATGGACTTCGGGGGGGGCGGGGAGAGCTTATTGTCACGAGGTATTGCTCAGTGACAAGAGGTTCGCCATGGCGACGTCTCTCAAGATCGACGACGCACTGAAAGGTCGCGTCCAGCGCCTCGCCAACCAGCGCCATCGCTCGCCCCACGGGATTATGCTTGAGGCGATCCAGCAGTACGTCGAACGCGAAGAAGCCCGTGAAAACTTCAAGCAGGAAGCCCTGGCGTCCTGGGCGGCCTACAAGGAAACCGACCGCCACCTGACCGGCCAGGAAGTGCGCACTTGGTTGAAGGGCTGGGGGAGCGATGACGAAGCGGCGCTGCCTGAGTGCCACAAGTAATCGTCACCGAGGGGGCCGCGGAAGGCTTGGAGCGATGCCGGCGGTTCTTGGCCGGCAAGACGGACATCGCCAGACGAGCCGGCCAAGCCATTGAGCAGCACTTTTTGCTGCTGGAGACGACCCCTGACATCGGCCGGCCGTTCCCTGAAATGCCCGAACTGCGCGAGTTGGTGATTGCCTTCGGGGATTCCGGCTGTGTGGCCCTGTATCGCTACGAACCGGCCGACGATACGGTATGCATTCTGGCTTTCAGGCATCAAAAAGAGCTTGGCTACTAGAGCGTCGTGCCTGAATCCGATTTCACGCACGATGAGCTGGAGCGTCAGCCTCGGGGGTAATCCTGGGGCTGTTTTGTCATGCGCTCGGGGTCGGGCGTGAGGTAGGGTTCTGAAGTCGCGCGCGGTTCTGTCCGGCTTTCGGGGTGGATGCCAACAACAGAAAAGCCGCCAACCTGTCGAGGTTGGCGGCTTTCTGAATGGTGGGCGCGACTGGGATTGAACCAGTGACCCCTACGATGTCAACGTAGTGCTCTCCCGCTGAGCTACGCGCCCTCACCGCTGCGGAGGAGTGGTTTTTACCCATTGCCGGCGGGGCTGGCAAGAGCCTTTTTCTTCGATCCGTCATTTTTTTTGCTCGCTCCCGGATCTCGTTTCCCCGGTGGCGGCGGGCCGACCGGCCGCCTATAGTGACTCTCATGGATGCCCCCGCCGCGGAAGGTCCCAACTCCCCCCCCGCCTGCACGGTGCTTCGCCCGAAGCGCCAGACGGTTCCTCTTGTCCTTGCCTCACCCCATTCCGGAACCTGGTATCCGCCGGCCTTCCTGGCCCAGGCGGCGCTCGATCGCGACACCTTGCGCCGCTCCGAGGACACCTTTGTCGATGGTCTTTTCGCCGATGCCCCCGGTCTGGGGGCGCCGTTGCTGTGCGCCTTGTATCCACGCGCCTATGTTGATGTGAACCGGGAACCTTACGAGCTGGATCCCGGCATGTTCTCGGACCCGTTGCCCCCTTACGCCAACACCACCAGCCCGCGCGTGGCGGCGGGCCTGGGCACCATCGCGCGCCTGGTCGGGGCCGGGGCCTTGATCTATCGCCAGCCCCTGCCGTTTGCCGAGGCGCGCCGGCGCATCGAAGCCCTGTACCGCCCCTACCACGCGACGCTCGCCGCCCTGATCGCCGAAACCCGGGCGCGCTTTGGCTACTGCGTGTTGCTGGATTGCCATTCCATGCCCTCGGCCGGGCCCGATGCCGCCGTGCAGGGGGCCGACGTGGTGTTGGGGGATCGGCATGGCTTGTCGTGCGCCGCCGAGCTGACCCAGGTGGCGGCGCGTGTTCTGTCCGGCGCGGGGCTGCGCGTGGCCCGCAACGCACCCTATGCCGGGGGGTACACCACCGGCCACTATGGGCGCCCGACCGAGGGCGTCCACGCCTTGCAGATCGAATTGTCCCGGCGCCTGTACATGGACGAGCAGACCCACATCCCGCTCGCTTCCTTTGGCGCCCTGCGCGCCCTCATGGCGCGGGTGGTCGCGGCCGTGGCCGAGGTGGCGCCGCTTTCCTTGCTGCCCCGCCCGCCGGAAGCCTGAACGACGGGCTTCAGGGGGTGGGCGAGCGGGTCTTCCAGGCGACCCCCAGCAACACCAGCCCGACGACCAGGAAGACAATAATCGCTCCCATGCCGACCCGCTGGCTGCCCGACAGGTCGGTGAGCACGCCCACGGCGAGGGGGCCGGCAAAGGCGGTGATCCGGCCACTGAGCGCGAACAGGCCAAACACCTCGCCCCGGGCGTCGGCCGGGGCCTCGCGCGCGAGCCAGGTGCGGCTGGCCGCCTGCACCGGGCCAAAAAACAGGCCCATGGTGATGGCAAGCCCCAGGAACCAGCGCACATCATCAACCAGCAACACCGCCGTGCCGAACACGATCAGGCCGCCCAGCCCCAGGGCCACGGTGGCGAGCGAGCCCAGGCGGTCGTCGATCCAGCCAAACAAGGCCGCCCCGATGCCGGCGGTGACGTTGAGCGCGATCCCGAACTGGATGATTTCGGCCATGTCCAGGTCGAAGGTGCCGGCGGCGTAGATGCCCCCGAAGGCAAACAAGGTGTTGATGCCGTCGGTGTAGACCATGGCCGCGAGCAGGAACCAGCCCAGGCCCGGCCGGGCGCGCAGCAGGCCGGGCAGGGCGCGCACGGTGGCCAGGGTGTCGCGCAGGCTTTCGCCCAGGCGCGGGGATCCGGCCGCCGGCCGGGGTTCGCGCACGAACACGAACACGGGCCAGCCGAACACCACCATCCACACGGCAACCAGCAGCGCGCTGGCGCGCACCGGTTCCGCCTGGGCCGGATCCAGGCCAAAGGGTGGCGGCTGGGCCAGGACGAGGCCGAACAGGGCCACGACCAGGCAGAGAAGCCCGCCGGCGTAGCCCAACCCCCAGGCCCAGCCCGACAGCCGCCCCAGGGCGTGGGGGGTGCCGATGGCGGGCAGCAAGGCGTTGTAGAACACCGTGGCACCCTCGAACGCCGCGTTGGACAAGGCAACCAACACCAGGGCGGGCAGCAGGAAGGCGGGATCGGGCTGGATGGTGACGAGGGCGGCGGTCAGGCCGACGCACGCCAGGGTAAAGCCCAGAAGCCAGGGCAGCCGCCGCCCGCCCCGGTCGGCCAGGATGCCGCCCAGCGGCGCGATCAGGGCAATGAGCAGCCCCGAGGCCGCCATGCCATAGCCCCACGCGGTTGTCCCGGTGATCGGATCGGGGGCCACCGCCTTGGTGACGTAGGCGGAAAAAACGAAGGTGGCGATGACGGTGGGATAGGCCGAGTTGGCGAAGTCGAACAGGGCCCACGCCGGGGCCGCGAGGCGGGATGGCGCGGGCCCGGTGCTCATGGCGCCCCGGTTTCAAACAAGGCGGCCAGCCCCAGCCCGGCCGAGCTGGACAGCAAGACCGCGCCACGCTGATCGGGGGCGCTCATCAGATCGTGGAACAACCGCACGACCAGGAAAGCCCCGACCGCGCCCACGGGGTGGCCAAAGGCCAGGGTGCCGCCACCGGGGTTGACCCGCTCGGGATCGAGCGACAGTTGATTGATGCAGGCCAGGGCCTGCCCCGCGAACACCTCGTTGATCTCGATCTGGGCCAGGCTTTCCAGGGGCAGGTCGCCCACGCGCCGGCTCAGGCGCCGGGCCGCCGGTACCGCGCCCAGGCCGGTCAGCCCGGGATCGACGCCGCCGGCCACGCCATCGATCAGGCGCAAGGCTCCGGTGGCGCCCAGGGCCCGGGCCATGGTGGCTTCCATCACCATCACCGCCGCCGCGCCATCGGCGGGCAACGCGCTGTTGCCGGTGGTCACCGTGCCATCGTCCACCAGGGGCGAAAGGCGGGCCAGCCGTTCCTCGCTCAGGCCGGCGCGCGGCCCCTCGTCGCATTCCGGCTCGCCCCCCAGGAGGGGCACCAGCTCGAACTCGAAGCGGCCGTCTTTGTGCGCGGTGGCCGCGCGGGCATGGGATTGGGCGGTGTAGGCATCCTGGCGGGCGCGGTCGATGCCACAGGCCCGCACCACCGCCTCGGCCGCCGTGGCCACCGCCTCGTCGGCGGCGGCGTCGCCACAAAACGGCGTGCGCATCAAAAAGCGCGGCATGGCGGTGGCGGAGCGGGGGCGTTCCACCTGCCAGGGCGCGGTGCTGGCGCTTTCCACGCCGCCCGCCAGCACCACCCGCGCCGCGCCGGCTTGCACCATCCAGACGGCTTGCAAGATCGCTTCCAGGCCCGAGGCGCATTGAACATCAACGGTCGAGGCCGGGACCTCGGGAGGGAAGCCGGCTTCCAGCACGGCGAGGCGCGCGATGTTGCCGCCCTCGCGGGCGTTGCCAATAATGACCCGGTCAACCTCGGCTTCCTGCAAGCCGCAGTCGTCCAGAAGGGCGTGCAGCACCGGGCCCAGCAGGTGCGAGGCGCTCCGGGCGCGAAATTGTCCGCCGGCGCGGCCCACCGCCGTGCGTCGGGCGGCAAGAATGACCGCTTCAGGCATGATGAGTGTCTCCTTTGCCGGGCGGGGTTAACGGGTGCCGAGGGCGGGCAGGCCCCGGTGCACGGTGGCCGCGACCAGCCCGGCCAAAACCGCCTTGAGGATGTCGCCGGGCAGGAACAAGGCCGCGTTGCCCAGCACCGCCAGCACCGGCTGGCCGGTCATGGCGATCCAGTAAGGCACGCCACACAGGTACAGCACGCCCACGCCCCCCAGCAGGCAGGCGAGGGAAGCGCGAATCGGCGAGCCCGGGCGGCCCAGCGCCTGCCCGATCAGGCCCACGGCCGCCGCCGCCACCGGAAAGCCCAGGAAAAAGCCCCCGGTCGGGCTGAACACGGCGCCCAGGCCGGTGCGCCCGCCCGCCAGCACCGGCAGGCCAGCCAGGGCGATGAGCAGAAATAACAGCATGGCGCCAGCCCCCCGGCGGGCGCCCAGGATGGCCCCGGCCAGCATGAGGCCCATCGACTGGGCGGTGATGGGCACGCCCAGCGGCAAGGTGATCTTGGGCAGCAGGCCCAAGGCGGCAACCACGCCCGCGAACAGGCCCATCAAGACCAGATCACGGACGCTGAGCGAGAGAACGGGACGAACCATGGAGGGGGAACTCTCCGGCAAGGAGGGAACCGGCGTCGGGGCGGACAGGGCCACGGAGGGCGGGCCCGGGGCAGGGGGCCGTGGGAAAAGGGGCCTGGCGGCGCAAGATCCCGTTTCTCCCCAACGCCAACCGGGACAAACCGGCAAGAACCGCCATCATGCCGTCTGGCCGGTCCCGTCGTCCAGGTGTGATTGCGGACGGTGGGCCCGTTCGGCGTGCGTTTCCAGGCCGCGCGCCTCGACCGCCTCGCTCACCTGATCGGCCAGGCGCAAGGCGCGCAGGATCAGGGGCACGAGCAGGGCCCAGGCCACGCGGTCGCGTCCGCGCGCGGCGGCAGCCTCGCGGGTTTCGCGCAGCAGGCCGCCCAGCACGGGCACGAAGCGGATGGTGAGCCCCAGGGCAAAGGCCACGGCGCGGGGGGCCAGGCCCAGCCAGGCCAGCGGCGCCAGCAAGCGTTCGAGAACCGCGAGCGTCGCGGCAAGCGGCGTGGTCAGGCTGACCAGGGTTGCCGACAGAAGAAGGGCGGCCAGCCGTGCCGACACCATCACGGCATCCTGCCAGCCCACCAGCCACGCCTGGGTGCCGGCGATGAGCGCGATCAGGGGCAAAAGGCCCAGCCCCTGGCGCACGGGGGCGCGCCAGCCCAGGCCGCTCAGGGGGTAGGCCAGGAACACGACCCCCAGCGCGCCCAGCAAGATCCAGGGATCGGGGGTGAACACCAGCGCGAGGCCAAGGGCGCTGAGGCCCAGCAGCTTGACCCCGGCCGGCAGCCGGTGCAGCAGCGAGTGCCCGGGCACATGAAGGGACCCGATCACGCCCGCGCCTCCAGGGTGTCGGCCGGGGCCGCGCCCGGATCTACGGCCTCGCGGGCCAGCACCAGGGCCTCGTAGGCCGCCCGGGCCGGGGCGGGCGGGCCATCGAAGACGATCCGGCCCTGGTCGATCACCAGCACCCGGTCGAAGGTGTTCAGCAGGTCCAGGTCATGGGTGGCCAGGATCACCCGCTGGGCCAGCCCCCCCAGCACCCGGGCGAACATCCGCCGGCCGGCCAGGTCCAGCTGGGTGGTGGGCTCGTCCATCAGCACCAAGGCGGGGTCCAGGGCGAGCACGGCGGCCAGGGCGAGGCGCTGTTTTTCGCCCCCCGACAGGGCAAAGGCCGGCTGATCGGCGCGTTCGGCCAGCCCGAAGCGGGCCAGTGCCGCCAGGGCGCGCTCCCGGGTGGCCGCGCGCCCCAGGCGCAGGGGCTCCAGGCCGAAGGCCACGTCCTCGGCCGGGGTCGGCATGATGATCTGCGCCTCGGGGGCCTGGAACAAGAAGCCCACCCGCCGGCGCACCGCCCGGGTTTCGCGGCCCGCGTCGAGACCGTCCACCCACACCCGGCCCTGGGTGGGGCGCACCAGGGCGTTGATCAGGCGCAGGAAGGTGCTCTTGCCGGCGCCGTTGGGGCCGATCAGGCCGATCCGGGGTTCGCTCAGGGTCACGTTGAGGTCGGCCAGCAACACCCGGCCCTCGGGGGTCTCAACGCGCACGCCGTCGAAGCGCACCCCCCCGGTGGTCGGATCCGTGCCCGGCGCCGGGGGGGCGTCGGGCGCGGACAAGGAGGGGATATCGCCCGTGTCCGCCGGGCGGGCGCGGCGGCGCCGGGGCCATCCGATCATGACAGGCGGGCCTCGATCGCATCCCACACCCGGGCTTCCAGGCATGTGTCGTCGAAACGGTTGATTTCCTGCAAGCCGGTGGGCGAGGTCACGTTGATTTCGGTCAGATAGTCCCCGATAACGTCAATCCCTACGAAAATCAGGCCTCTTTCGCGCAAAACAGGACCAAGGGCGGCGCAGATTTCCCGGTCGCGGGCGGTGAGGGCGCATTTCTCGGGCCGGCCGCCGACATGCATGTTGGAGCGGGCCTCGCCGGCGGCGGGTACCCGGTTGACCGCCCCGGCCGGCTCGCCGTCGATCAGGATGATCCGCTTGTCGCCGGCCCGCACCGCCGGCAGGTAGCGCTGCACCATCACCGGCTCGCGCGAGCGCTCGGCGAACAGGTCGAGAAGGGCATTCAGGTTCTCGTCGCCGGGCGCGATGTGGAACACCCCGGCGCCGCCGTTGCCGTACAGGGGCTTGACGATGATGTCGTGGTGGGTTTCGCGAAAGGCGGCGATGGCGGCGCGATCGATGGTGATCAGGGTGGGGGGCGCCAGCGCCGGGAAATCGGTGGCGAACAGCTTTTCGGGCGCGTTGCGCACCGAGGCTGGATCGTTGACCACCAGCGTGCGCGGATGCACGCGCTCCAGCAGGTGGGTGGCGGTGATGTAGGCCATGTCGAACGGCGGATCCTGGCGCATCAAGATGACGTCAACGTCGCGTTCCAGGTCCAAGGTCACGGCCGGGCCCAAGGTGGCATGGCGGCCGGCCTCGCGGCGCACCTGCAAGGGATGGGCGCGCGCGCTCAGCACGCCATCCTCCAGGGCCAGGGCCTGGGGCAGGTAGTGATACAGCGCATGGCCGCGCGCCTGGGCTTCGAGAGCCAGGACAAAGGTGCTGTCGGCGGTGATGTTAATGGTTTCGATGGGATCCATCTGGATCGCCACCCGCAAGGGGCGGCCGGCGGGGGTGCTCATGAGCGGGGGGCTCCTTGGGCGGGCAGGGGCTGGCCACGCAGGCGGGTGTAATCCACCACCCGGCGGACATGGGGGAGCGCGCGGGCATAGCCCAGCACGCGCTCGCGCTCGGCCGTGTCGGCGGCAACGCCCATCACGTAGACCACGCCGTTGACCACGTCGACGGTGTAGTTGCGCGACGCGACCGAGGAATCAAACAGCATCGAGGCTTTCAGGCGGTTGGCCAGGATCTCGTCACGGCCGGCGTCCAGGATGTCCTCGCCGTTGTTGACGGTAAGCTCGTTCAGGACCTCGCGCACGCCGTCCACTTCCCAGGCCAGGCGGGTGGCGGTGCGCCGGTCTTCGTTGGTGGCGACCGAGCCGGTCATCAGCACCCGGCCCTCGCGGACCGTCAGGTTGACGGCGGTGAACAGGCGCTCGTTGGTGGTGAACAGCTTGCCGTTCAGCGCGGTTTGAATCGCGGCGTCATCGACGAAGCCGCCGAAGCCCCGTTCCTCGCTGGCGGCGCTCGCGGTGCCGGCCCCGGCACCCACCAGGGCGGCGGGCACGCAGGCTCCGGCCGACAGCACCAGGCCCAGGCCAAGGGTCAGGATCACGGCCCGCCGGCCCTTCACGGACAAGGCGGGAGAAAAGGCGCGCGCCGGCATGGCGGGTCTCCGTTGGGGTGTGGCCTCGAAAAACCGAGGCGCGTGGAAAAAGCAACCGACCAGAAGAAAGGGACCCGCGCGCGTTCGCGCAAGCCTTGACGGGCGCGGGGCTGGCGTTCCGGAGGTTGGAAAGACGGTAAAAGAGGCGCCTTTTCTAAAGGTTGAGACGCTCCAGAACGCGTTGGGCCAGCTCGGCGACGTGCTCCCGGGCCTGGCTTACGGCCTGCGCATGGGATCCGATGGCGCCGTCGGCGCTGGTCAGCTTGAAGATCGGCTTGCGGGCTTCCTGGGCCAGGGGGGCCAGGCTGCGATAGTGGCGGATCAAGGCAAGGCAGGGGTCGGGATCGGGATCAAGGTGGTTTTCCCGCAGCAGCCTGTCGTAGGCGGACGGAATACGCTCGACCCATTTTTCATAGGTCTTGACCGGACGCGACAGCCGTTCCCCATGCTGCATCAGGACATAGCCGAGCGGGCGCATTGTCCCTTGCGGCAGATCGAACGCCGGATCGGCCCAGTTTTGCAGGCGCTTGGTCCAGTCGGCACGCCAGCGGTTCAAGGTGGGGCCAAGGTTGCGCAGCCCTTGAAGGGAAAACAGGTCGGCTGCCAGGGGAATCAGAACCGCGTCGGTTCCGATCAGGGCCGAACGGTTGATGGCCCCAAGGTTGGGCCCGACATCGGCCAGGATCAGGTCCGCCTTGACCTGCCGGGCAGCCAATTGTCCCACCAGCCAGAACGACGACAGGATCCGGAACGGCCGGTAGAGATCGGAGGATCCCAGGGCATTGGGCCACTCCCGCGACAAGAAATCCTCGAATCCGGCCAGGGACAAATCCCCAGGGACAAGAAAAAGGTTGTCGTTAAATTTTTTCATGGATGGGGAAAGAATATCTCCAACCTTGGTCAGGGGGATAAGACATTGATAAATAGTATGGGCTTCTCCATTTTTTTCTTCTCCATCAAGCCAAAGTTCTTCCAGTGATTCCTCAGGGAGAAAGGCCGAGGTCAGGTTGGCCTGGGGATCCAGGTCCAGGGCGACCACGGTCTTGCCCATTTCGGAAAGCATCCAGGCGAGATGAAAAACCAGGGAGGTCTTCCCCACCCCCCCTTTGTTGTTGAACAAGGTCAGAACCGGCGTGCTCATGGCCGCACTCCCACGGTGACCAGGACAAAATTATCGTCCACCTCGAACACGGGCGCGGGGTTGCCGTTGTCCTTCAGGGCCCTGCGCGCGAGGTCGATTCCGGCCCCGAAGCGCTGCGCGTACCCCAGGGTCTTGAAGGCCGAGGCCAGTTGCGGGTTGCGGTAATCGGTCCAGCCCGGCCGGCCGAAGTTCTCGCGGGTGACGCACCCATAGGGGCCGCCGGGACTGAGGATTTCGATCCGGTCGGTGAACCAGTACACCCGTACCGGGGCGTTGGTCGCCTCGTAGGTCCGGTGCATCACGGCGTTGCGGATCAACTGTTGCAACGCGACCAGGGGATAGGGGCTCTGGCGCACCTCGCGATCGGTGGCGGCAAACGCGACCGACGTGCTCAGGTGGGCCTTGAGCTTTTCATCCAGGCGACGCAACACGGTGGCCAGGGTGCCATCGATTTCCGTTTCGTCGATCACCGGATCGGCGAGCGTGGTACCTTGCAGGCGCAAAAACTGGATGGAGTGCCCGGGAATCCAGGTGCGGGGGCTGATCCCCAAAACCAGATGCCCCAGAACGGTGGGGGTGGGTTCGTCGGCCGACACGACCATGCCACACGACGCCAGACGCTGTTCGTAGGTGCGCTCGTTGGCTGCCAGGATGTCGGGGGCCACCGCCTGCGGCAGGTATTCCTGCTCGAAAACCAGCCGGCTGAGGTCGGCCAGGGTGCTGGACGGAACCGGCCACGCCTCGGCATGGGCATCGCGAAAGCGGCGCTTTTCGTTCAGGATTCGTTCGTCCTGGGCGGTGGCGATGCCCCGACGCGGACCGATGCGAATCCAGATGCGGCCGTCGTAGCGTACCGGGGGGGCGTCGGCGGGTTCGACCGTGACCACGGCGATCTCGGCGCCGTCCAGGTGCCGTTTTTCCACGCTGATCGATGGGGGCGGCACGATCTTGCCGTCGGTTTTGATGTCGGCAAGGGAAAGCAGCAACTGGTCCGTCACCTCCAGGCCGGCGGGACGGCCGTCGTCGCGCACGCCGATGACCAGGACCCCCGGCACGCCGTGGTGCGGCAGATCATTGGCGAAGGCGCAAATGGCCTGTCGGGCCTTGTCCGCCACCTCCTTGGTCCACGCCTGCTTGCGTTCGCAGCGATCGGATTCCAGGTCGGCCAGCAAGGCGCGCAGCTCTTGGTCGCCGGGGGCGGACATCGGACCTCCTGCACGGGCAAAAGAAATAAGGGATCCCCCCCGGGTCAAGGCCCCTGCGAGGCTGTTCATGGTAGCCCCGCGCCGCCGGGGCGCCAAGGGTTTGGGCTCAGGCGTCGGGGCGCCAGGCGTCGGGGAGGTGGCGGACGCGCCAGCCGGGGCCCACGCGGATCACGTCGAAGCGGGCCATCTCGGCGGGGGCCAGGGGGTGGCGGGCCAGGAACACCTGGGCGGCGCGCGCAAGGCGGCGGCGCTGCGTTGGCCCCAAGGCCTCGCCGGTGGGGTCGCCATCGCCGCGCGCCTTGACCTCGACGAAGGCCAGCACCCGGCCCCGCCGGGCGATCAGGTCGATCTCCCCCGCCCCGGTGCCCCGGCCGGTTCGCCAGCCCCGGGCCACGATCCGCCAGCCGGCAAGGCGCAGGCGCCAGGCGGCCAGGGTTTCGGCCCAGCGGCCAGCACGCCACGCCACGCGTCCCCGGGCCATGCGCGCCCGGGCCTCGTCTCCCCGGGCCTCGGCTTCCCGGGCCTCGGCTCCCCGGGCCGCGCGCTGTCGTGCCGGGCGTTCCGACGTTCGAGAGGGGGAGGGGGGCCTGGTCATGACCGGGGGGCGGGCGAGTCGTCCTTGGTTTCGTCGTCGCCGTCGGCGTCGTCGTTCGCCTCGCGGGTCAGATCCAGGGCGCGGCGGTAGAGGTCGCGTCGGGGCAGGCCGGTTTCCCGCGCCAAGTGGGCGGCGGCCTCGCGCACGCTGTCGCCGGAGTCGAGCAGGGCCATCAACCGATCCTCGATCACCTCGTCCTCGGGGGGCGGCGCAGGCGCGGGGGGCGCGATCACGATTACCGCCTCGCCCTTGGGGGGGCCGGCCGTGGCGTAGTGGGCGGCCAGGTCGGGCAGGGGGGCGCGGCGCACTTCCTCGTGCAGCTTGGTCAGTTCGCGGCACACCGCCGCCTCGCGCGGGCCCAGGGCCTGGGCGAGGGCGGCCAGGGTGCGGTCCAGGCGCGAAACACCCTCGAACAACACCAAGGTGGCGGGGATCGGGGCCATCTCGGCGCAAAAGGTGGCCAGGCGCCCGGGGCGCGACGGCGGAAAGCCCGCGAACAAGAAGCGATCGGTGGGCAGCCCGGAAAGGGCCAGCGCGGTCAGCACCGCCGAGGGGCCGGGGGCGGCCGTCACCATGTGCCCGGCCTCGTGGCAGGCGCGCACCAGCTTGAACCCGGGATCCGAGACCAGGGGCATGCCGGCGTCGCTGACCAGGGCCACGGCCTGGCCGGCCTGGAGCCGGGCGAGCAGGGCGGGGCGCGCCGAATCGGCGTTGTGTTCGTGGTAGGCGGTCAGGCGGGCATGGATGCCCAAGTGATGCAGCAGGCCGCCGGTGACGCGGGTATCCTCGCAGGCCACCACGTCGGCGCGGGCCAGAACGTCGAGGGCGCGCGCGGTGATGTCGCCCCGATTGCCAATGGGGGTTCCCACCACATAAAGGCCGGGGGCCAATGGACTTCCCGCCGGGGTATCGGTAGGCTGCTGATCCAGATCTCGGTCTGTCACCAAGGGAGGACACCGGTGCTAAGGTTTCCTGAAGCCAACGGACATCGCCGCGGCCTTGCGCGCCTGGCGCTGACCGTGGTTCTACTGGCCAGTCTCGCGGCGTGCGCGCGCAATCCTGGGCCGCCCTCCGCATCGACGTCAAGCATCGAGCCGCCCCCTCCGGCGGCCCATCCCACCGCGCGGGTCGAGGCGGAAAGCCTGGACGCGCCCGGGCTGATGTCCACCCGGGCCGGCGACAAGACCCGCGCCGCCTTCCTCGCGCCCCTGTCGGGACGCGCGGCCTCGGTCGGGCAGGCGCTGCTGAACGCCGCCCAGATCGCCGTCATCGACGTGGGCACCAACACCTTCGTGATGCAGCCCTACGACACCCAAGGCACGCCGACGGGGGCCAAGGCCGCCGCCCAGCGCGCCCTGGGCGAGGGGGCGGGGCTGATCGTCGGGCCCTTGTTCGCGGACTCGGTGCGGGCGATCGCGCCGCTGGCGGCCCAGGCGAACGTGCCGGTCATCGCCTTTTCCACCGAAACCGCCGTGGCCGGCGGCGTGGTCAACGTGATGGGCTTTACCCAGGCCGAGCAGGTGCGCCGCATCCTGGTCCATGCCAAGAACCAGGGACGCACCACCCTGGCGGTGCTGGCGCCCGAAACGCCGTTGGGGCGCGTGACCGCGGACGCGGCGCGTCAGCTGGCCCCCGCCCTGGGCCTGCGGATCAGCGCGGTGGAAACCTACGCGGCG
The DNA here is from genome assembly GCF_007992075.1 of Pararhodospirillum oryzae. Classification (GTDB taxonomy): domain Bacteria; phylum Pseudomonadota; class Alphaproteobacteria; order Rhodospirillales; family Rhodospirillaceae; genus Pararhodospirillum; species Pararhodospirillum oryzae. The sequence continues at coordinate 11,535 of NZ_BJZO01000019.1, read as the reverse complement.
CAAGGACGCGACGCCGGGGCCGCCATCGCGCGGCTGACCGGTGGCGGGCCGTTCGATGCCCTGCTGATCGCCGACGATGGCATGTCGCTGCGCACCGTGGCCTCGCTGCTGCCGGGCGCCGGCTTGCAGCCCGGGCAGGTGATGATCCTGGGCACCATGGTCTGGCAGGAGGATCCCTCGCTGGGGCATGAGGCCATGCTGGTGGGCGCGCGCTATCCCGCCGCCGACGAAAGCGCCCTGGAAACCTTCCGTGGCCATTACCGCGACACCTATGGCGCCGTGCCGCCGGTGCTGGCTGGCCTGGGCTACGACGCCACCGCCCTGGCCGCCGTGCTCTCGCGGGGCGGTCCCGGATCCTTCACCGTCAACGCCGTGCGCAATCCGGAAGGCTTTGTCGGCGTGGGCGGCCTGTTCCGCTTCCGGGCCGATGGCACGGTGGAACGGGGCATGGCGGTGCGCGAGGTCACCCGCGACGGGTCCTCCCAGGTGGAGGCCGCGCCGACTTCGTTCACGAACGCCGTCTTCTAGAGGCGTTGCGCGGGGCTCCTTTTCCGGCGGGGTCGGAGAAGGAGCCCCATCCCGGCCCGCCCTGCCTGTGGCGCCCCCTTGCCTGCGCGCCTTTTTCCCGAACGGATACCGCCGGTCATGAGTGCCTATGTCCTGCGCCGATTGCTTCTGATTCCGCTCACCTTGTTCGGGATCATCCTGGTTAACTTCGTGATCGTTCAGTTCGCCCCCGGAGGGCCGATCGAGCAGCTTCTGGCGGAAACCCAGGGCTCGGCCGTGTCGGCCACCGCGCGCTTTTCCGGCCAGGCCCAGGGCGAAACCGTGGGCGGCACGCGCGGCAGTGATCCCACCCGCCAGGAAAGCCTGTATCGCGGCGCGCGCGGCCTGGATCCGGCCTATATCGCCCGCCTGGAGGCGCAGTTTCACTTTGATCGCCCCCCGGTCGAGCGCTTTTTGACCATGATCGCCGACTACGCGACCTTTGATCTGGGAGAGTCTTTTTTTCGCGGTCAGTCGGTCCTGGATCTGATCTTGGAAAAACTGCCGGTTTCGATTTCCCTGGGATTGTGGAGCACCCTGATCATCTACGGGGTTTCGATTCCGCTGGGGATCTGGAAGGCGGTGCGCGACGGGTCGCGCTTTGACATTCTCACCAGCTGGGCCGTGGTCATCGGCTACGCGGTGCCTGCCTTCCTGTTCGCCGTCTTGCTGATCGTCGTGTTCGCGGGGGGGCGGTATCTGGACTGGTTTCCGTTGCAGGGCCTGACCTCGGCCAACTGGGAGAGCCTGACCTGGCCCCAGCGGATCGCGGATTATCTCTGGCACATGGTGCTGCCGGTCAGCGCCATGGTGATTGGCGGCTTCGCCAGCCTCACCTTGCTGACCAAGAACAGCTTCCTTGAGGAAATTCACAAACAATACGTGGTGACCGCGCGCGCCAAGGGCCTGAGCGAGGGGCACTTGCTGCGCACCCATGTGTTTCGCAATGCCATGCTGCTGATCATCGCCGGCTTTCCGGCCGTCCTGGTGTCGATGCTGTTCACGGGATCGGTGTTGATCGAGGTGATCTTCAGCCTGGATGGCCTGGGGCTTCTGGGCTTTGAAAGCACCATGCGCCGCGATTATCCGGTGATGTTCGGCACCTTGTACATTTTCGGCCTGATCGGCCTTCTGCTGGCCGTGGCCAGTGATCTCACCTACCACCTGGTCGATCCCCGGATCGACTTCGAGCGCCGGGACACGTGACCGATGCCGCTGCCTTCCCCGTTCGCCGCCGTGCGAGGCCGCTTGCCGGCCTTGACGCTTTCCCCGCTATCGCGCCGCCGCCTGGCCGTGTTCAACGCCAACCGGCGCGGGGTGTGGTCGCTGCGCCTGTTCCTGGTCTTGTTCGCGGTCAGCCTGGGGGCCGAGTTCGTGGCCAACGACCGGCCCTTGCTGGTGCGCTACGATGGCGCCTTCTACATGCCGGTGCTGCGCGATTATCCCGAAACCACCTTTGGCGGCCTGTTCCCCACCCCGGCCGATTACCGCGACCCGTTCGTTGAAGAAGCCATCACCGCCAGGGGCTGGATGGTGTGGCCGCTGGTGCGCTACGCCGACGACACCGTCAACCGCGATTCCACCAGGCCGTTTCCCGCGCCCCCCAGTTGGGAAAACCCGCTGGGCACCGACGACCAGGGCCGCGACGTGTTCGCGCGTCTTCTGTACGGCTTTCGCCTGTCGGTGCTGTTCGGCCTGATGCTGACCATCAGTTCGTCGGTGGTGGGCGTGGCGGCGGGGGTGGTCCAGGGCTATTTCGGCGGGCTGATCGATCTGCTGGCCCAGCGCTTCATGGAAATCTGGGGCGGGCTGCCGCAGCTTTTCGTGCTGATCATCCTGGCGAGCCTGATCGAACCCGGCTTTTGGAGCTTGCTGGGGATCATGCTGATGTTTTCGTGGACCGCGCTGGTCGGGCTGGTGCGCGCCGAGGTGCTGCGCACGCGCAACTTTGATTACGTCCGCGCCGCCCGCGCGCTGGGGCTGTCGGATGGGCGGATCATGACCCGCCACATCCTGCCCAATGCCATGGTCGCCACCTTGACCTTCGCGCCCTTCTTGCTGTCGGGCTCGGTCACCGCCCTGACGTCGCTGGATTTCCTGGGGCTGGGCCTGCCGCCCGGCTCTCCGTCGCTGGGCGAGCTGTTGCGGGTGGGCAAGGAAAACCTGCAAGCCCCCTGGCTGGGGATCACCGGTTTCCTGGTTCTGGCCACCATGCTGACGCTGCTGGTGTTCATTGGCGAGGCGGTGCGCGACGCCTTCAATCCGCGCAAGGGGGGCTTGTGATGAGCCGGCCCCTGCTTGCGGTCGAGTCGCTTTCGGTGCGCTTTGGCTCCGGGGCGGGGGCCGTGGACGCGGTGCGCGAGGTGTCGTTCACCCTGGACCGGGGGGAGACCCTGGCTCTGGTGGGCGAAAGCGGCTCGGGCAAATCAGCCACGGCCTTGTCGATTCCCCGCCTGCTGCCCTATCCCCAGGCCAGCCATCCCGGTGGCGCGGTGTGGCTGGAGGGCGAGAACCTGATGGAGGCGTCGGAACGAAGGCTGCGCCAGATCCGGGGCGACCGGGTGGCGATGATCTTCCAAGAGCCGATGACCTCGCTCAACCCGCTGCATGGGATCGAACGCCAGATCGGCGAAACCTTGAGCCTGCACAAGGGGCTGGAGGGGCGGGCCCGGCGCGGGCGGGTCATCGAGCTGATGCATCTGGTGGGGCTGGATGACTTGACCGGGCGCTTGAACGCCCTGCCGCACGAACTCTCGGGCGGGCAGCGCCAGCGGGTGATGATCGCCATGGCGCTGGCCAACGAACCCGACGTGCTGATTGCCGACGAACCGACCACCGCCCTTGACGTGACCATCCAGGCGCAGATCCTGACCTTGCTGGACGATCTGCGCCGGCGCTTTGGCATGGCGCTGTTGTTCATCACCCATGACCTGGGCATCGTGCGCCGGCTGGCCGATCGGGTCGCGGTGATGAAGGACGGGCGGATCGTTGAAAGCGGGGCGACGGCGCCCCTGTTCGCCGCGCCCGCCCATCCCTACACGCAAACACTCCTGGCCAGCACGCCCCGGGGCACGCCGCCCGCCCGTCGTCCCGACGCGCCGGTGGTGATCGAGGCCCGGGACCTGCGCGTGCATTTTCCGCTGGGGCGCGATTTTCTTGGGCGGCCGCGCGCGGTGGTCCGTGCCGTCGATGGCGTGTCGGTGCGGGTGCGCGCCGGCGAGACCCTGGGCGTGGTCGGGGAAAGCGGATCGGGCAAGACCACCTTGGGGCTGGCGCTGCTGCGCCTGGTGCGGGCCGAGGGGCTGGTGGTGTTCCAGGGCCAGCGCGTGGACGGCCTGAAGGCGGGGGCCCTGCGTCCCTTGCGTCAGCGCATGCAGATCGTGTTCCAGGACCCGTTCGGGTCGCTGTCGCCACGCCTGTCGATCGGCGAGATCGTGGGCGAGGGGCTGGCGCTTCATGGCCTGGCCTCCACCCGGGCCGAGCGCCGCGCGCTGGTTTCCCAGGTTCTGGCCGAGGTCGGGCTGGATCCCGCGCACCAGGACCGCTACCCGCACGAATTCTCGGGCGGGCAGCGCCAGCGGGTTTCGATCGCGCGGGCCCTGGTGCTCAAGCCCGCCCTGATCGTGCTCGACGAGCCGACCAGCGCCCTGGATGTCACGGTGCAAGCCCAGATCGTGGACCTGTTGCGCGCCTTGCAGGAGCGTCACGGCCTGGCCTACGTGTTCGTGAGCCACGACCTGCGGGTGGTGCGGGCCCTGGCATGCGACATCATGGTGATGAAGGCGGGCCAGGTGGTGGAAGCCGGGCCGGCGGCGACCGTCTTCGAGAACCCGGCCCATCCCTATACCCAGGCCCTGCTGGCGGCGGCCCTGGATCCCGGCGTGGGACATGAATCCCCCCGCGCGAAGGGATGAAAATTTAACCCAAGGCTGGCATGATGTCCGAAGGTCCCGTTTTTCCCTTGGCTTGACTTCAGGAACCCGCGATGGCCGACGATCAGGACGACAAGCGCCTTCCCCGGGAAGCGGTTTACTCCGTGCCGGTGGAGATCTCGGTGGTGCTGGGCAAGGCGGTGCTGCGGGTCAACCAGCTTTTGAAGCTGGGCCGTGGCGCCGTGGTCGAGCTGGAACAAAAAATTAGCGAGCCGGTTGAAATATATGCCAACGACGTGCTGATCGCGCGCGGCGAGGTGATCATCACCGATGGGGACAAGATCGGCGTGACCTTCACCGAACTGGTGCGCTCGGTGGCCCAGAAACCGCGCGATTAGAGTTTGTCAGGGAAAAGTGGACACCGCTTTTCCCCGGCAAACTCAAGTAAAGGGATGCGGAGTCTGCCTGCTTCTACCTGAAACGGACAGACTTTAGAGCGCATTCCGGTTAAAAAGGATTCGTGAATGCGTTCTCTCTTCTTGAAGCGTCGCATTTTCGAACCCCCGAAACGGTACCCGTTTCGGCCGGGAATGCTCTAGCGGGCCCCGGGGCATGCGCCGCCTCCGGACCTGGGTCCCATGACGGCGGCGGGCGCCCTTCCCCTGGTTTCTGTTATCGTGCCGGTGTACCAGGGCGCGGCCTGCGTGGGTCGGGCGCTGGATGCCCTGGCCGCCCAAACCCTGGCGCCCCAGCTTGAAATCCTGGTGGTCGACGATGCGTCGTCCGACGACTCGGCCGGTGTGGTCCGCGCCTGGCAACGGCGTCATCCCGGGATTGCCCTGACCCTGATCGGGATGGCGCGCAACCAGGGCCCGGGCGTGGCCCGCAACAAGGCCCTTGCCCAGGCCCGGGCTCCCTACGTGGCCTTTCTCGATGCCGACGACACCTGTGTGCCCCACCGGATCGAACACCAGGTGCGGGTGCTGGAAGCCGAGCCGGCGCTGGGGTGCGTGGGCTCGTGGTACCGGATGCTAGGCGCCGGCGGCCAGATCCTGGCCGAACGGCGGCCCCGGCTCGCGCCGGTGGACATGGCCTGGCTTTCGCTGGTCCATTCCCCCTTCTTGCTCAGTACCCTGGTGACCCGGCGCGCCTTGTGTGGGGAAACGCTTTTTCCCGCGCGTTACAAGGGCGAGGACGGGCCGGCCCAACGTGGCTTGCTGTGGCAGGCCCCGGGTGCCTTCGTGGAAGAGGTGTTGGTGGGGTATCAAACCGTGCCCGGGCGGGCGTGCGATCCCCGCATGGCCCAGGCCCTGGCCGAGGATCTGGCTCCCTTGATCGGGAGCCTTTCTCCCGCCGAGGCGTGGGAGGTGATGGAAGCCGTGCTCGCCTTTCCGCACACGGTTTCGGCGCGGACCATTCCCGTGGTGCGTCGGGTTCTGGCGCTGGGGTGCGCGTTCCGGCGGGTGCGTCCGGCCTGGGTGAGCCGCGATCAGGCCAGCGCGGTGTATGACCGGCTGCTGGACCTTGCCGCCCCTTTCATCGACGAGGGGGGCGCCGCGCTTTTCGACTGAAGAACGAGGGAGGGAGCGCCGCGGACTCCTTTGGTCTCGCGTTGTCTCGCCCTGGCATGTTGCGTTGCAACAGGGGCGGGCAAGGCTCCACCTGAATTGCGGATCACGCGATTATTTGCTCGCCTGGGCTTCACTATTTCGCAGTATTTGCAAAAAATCTGACTTTCCGCACGGGAAAGCAACTAGAAACCCGTGTTGTGATCGGACAGGATGCGCGTCTCTCCCTCCCTCAACGGGCTGGATTCTTGCGGTGCCATGGTCCGGTTTTACCGGATGGCGCCCCGGTTCTTCTTGTTGCATGCGTGCCATTGAGGTCCATAAATGAGACGCCTTACCGGTCATTTGTACTTTTGGGTTGTTCTCGCCATCTTCTCCGGCGGGTTTCTGGGCTATCTTCAACCAGATCTCGGGGTCAGCCTCAAACCCCTGGGAGACGGTTTTATCTCGTTGATTAAAATGCTGATTGCCCCGGTAATTTTCTGCACGGTGGTGTTGGGAATCGCGGGGGCCGGCGACATGAAAAAAGTCGGCCGGGTGGGCGGCAAGGCCTTGTTGTACTTCGAGATCGTCTCCTCCTTGTCCTTGCTGATCGGCCTGGTGGTGATGCACCTGATCAAGCCGGGATCGGGATTCCATGCCGATCCGGCTCAGCTGGACGCGCAGGCGGTCGCCAAATACGCCAAGGCGGCCAGTGAACAATCAACGGCCGATTTCATTTTGCACATCATCCCCCGGACTTTTACCGATGCCTTCACCGGCAACGGGGATCTGTTGCAGGTCTTGCTGGTCTCGGTGTTGTTTGGCTACGCGATGATGCGCCTGGGGCCGGCGGGTCAGGCGGTGCACCGCTTCATCGAGGAATGTTCGCACATCTTTTTTTCGATGATGAACGTGATCATGAAACTGGCCCCGATCGGTGCCGGCGGGGCGATGGCGTTCACCATCGGCAAGTACGGGGTGGGGGCCCTGGCGCCCCTGGCCACCCTGATGGGCAGTTTTTACCTGACCTGTATTTTGTTCATCGTGCTGGTGTTGGGCGCCATCGCCCTGATGACCGGGTTCAGCATTTTCCGCTTTATCGTCTACATCAAGGAAGAGCTGCTGACGGTGCTGGGAACGTCGTCGTCCGAGTCGGCCCTGGTCCCCCTGATGGGCAAGCTGGAGCGGCTGGGGTGTTCCAAGTCGGTGGTCGGCCTGGTGGTTCCCTCGGGGTACTCCTTTAATCTGGACGGAACGAACATCTATCTGACCATGGCCGCCTTGTTCGTGGCCCAGGCGCTGGATATCGATCTGACCCTGGGCCAGGAATTGACCTTGCTGGGCGTGGCCATCCTGACGTCCAAGGGCGCGTCGGGCGTGACCGGAGCCGGGTTCATCACCCTGGCCGCGACCCTGGCCGTGGTGCCCTCGGTGCCGGTTGCCGGCCTCGCGCTGATCCTGGGCATCGACCGCTTCATGTCGGAAGCCCGTGCCTTGACCAATTTCATCGGCAACGGGGTGGCCACCGTGGTGGTCTCGCGCTGGGAAAAGGAACTGGATGTCGAGCGCATGAAAGCAACCTTGGGCTGATTTTTCGGGCAGGTGTCCTTGATTCGTGCCTTCGGGCTACTGTTCCGGTATCCTTGGGGGCGCTGGTCAGGAATTTTTCTCGGTCCAGGGGAATGCGACACACGAGAGTCGCTCCCGGAAAAGAGCGCCTCTCTTTTCCGGGAGCGATGAAGTAGAAAAAATCAGTACAGAGTCTGTCTGTTCTCCTGTGAAGCAGGCAGACTCTGAAGAGCAGCTCTATTAAGAATAGTATCGCAACGGGTTGTGTGGTTCAGTCGCGGCCCATCGCCAAACGAAGTCGTCTTGTTCAAGATCCAGGGGGGCATGATGATTGCGTTAATCTTGGTTATTATTCTTATGCCGTATATGATTTTGTCGAGCGTCATGCGCTATGCCGCAGAAAGCCCGGTCGTTCGCAAAAATATGCAAAAAGATATTTTCATCGCGGTCGGTACGGCTCTATTCGCTTGTTTTGCTGTGGATAAAAGTGTTTTTCTTGTGGAATCTTTTGACATGTTTCAACCGCTATATGCGGTGTCGTCAGGTGGGTGGTCTTTCGTTTTTCTTGTTGTGGCTGAAGCTTATGTTTCGATTCATTTATTATTTGCGGCGTTCTCCGGGTCGGCGCCCCGGGCTGGACTTTTCCAGTTCATTGGTTTTTCGTTTCTGATGGGGGTCGCGTTTCTATATGTTGCGGCAAATGCCGGGAATATTTATTTCGGGTGGCGTCTGGATAATTTATTTTTCATGCTGTTTGGTGTTTTTCATTTTGTATTCGTGGCGGGGATCATGTCCCTGTTCTCGAAGTATGTTCTCATGGCCAACGTGGCGGGAGCCGCCTTGAGCCTTGCCGCCGAGGGGCGGCTTTTTGCCGAGCATTATTTTCTGATTTTGGATTTCATTCCCGAGCTTCCCGGGGTGTATGGCGCTCTCGTCGTGGTGGGTACCACGGTGATCGCCGCTTATAACTTCGGCTCGGAGCGCGGTTGGTTTCCGCCCCTTGCGGAGTAGAGGCTGTCGGGAAAAAGGGAGCACCGCTTTTCCCCGACAAACAGGCTCAAACAAAGGCATGCAAGGTCTGCCGGTTTCAGCGTGAAGCGGGCGGCCCCCGTCGTCGGTCCCACCGATCGAGAATGCCCTATCGCAGGTACTCGGCCAGGGACAGGCGGCTGAGCGACGACAGGGCCGAAAACGACGCCTGGAGAACCACTTCCAGCTGGGCGGCGCGGCTGGTGGCCTCGGCGACATCGACCGAGCGCACGCTTTCCAGCGCGCTTTCGGCGTACAGCTGGAACTCGGTCTGGGAGTCAATCAGGCCGTCCAGGGTCTGGGCCTGGTCCGAAAGGTTTTCTTGAACCTTGCCCAGCCGGGTCAGGCCTTCGCCCAGCAGGTCGTAGGCGGCTTGCAGGGTTTCGGTGTCGGGGGGCGAGGTGGTCATGGACGCCAGTTCCGCCAGCGCGCGCAGGGTTTTTTCAAACCCCTCGTCGTCGGCCTGCACGCCATAGGTCAGCCCGTCCGAGCCATCGACCATCAACACCCGCGCCGCGCCCGAGCCCTGGTAATAGCCGGTGTCGGCGGTGCTGGGCGTGCTCACGGGGGTGTACCCGGCCGCCTCCAGGTCCACGGGGTTGCCCCCGGCGCTGGTGCCACCAAACACGGGCAGGCCCCCCATGTCGGTGTTGAGCTGACTGGCCACGTCCTCCAGCCAGCCTTGCGCCGAGGCCGCCAGCGTGGACGTGTCGGTGACGGATCCGGAAATCGCGGCCGTGATCGCCACCCGGGCCTTTTCGACCACGTCGGCGATGTTGGCGACGGCGCCGTAGGCGACTTCCACCTGCGAGCGCGCGGCCGAGGCCCGGGTCGCCAGATTGGCCGAGGCCTTCAGGTCGCCTTGCAGGCTGATCACGGTGCCGGCGGCGCCGTCAAGCCCCGACAGCGTGGCGCTTTTCAAGCCCGTTCCCTGCTGGATCAGGGCATTCGTGTAGGAGCCTTGCACCGTCAGGGCCTGGGTGCGCAGCATGGTGTTCATGGTGTGGGTGGCGACACGCATGGCAGGAACTCCCGCGATAATAGAGCATTTTCAGCCGGAATGGCACCGTTTCGGCGGTCCGAAAATGCGAAAAATCAAACAGTTAGAGCGCATTCGCTGATTCGTTTCGATCGGAATGCGCTCCGGCCCGCGATCCAGGAAAACCGCTCAGCCCATCATCGTCATCAGGCTGTTGAACATGGTTTGGGCGGTGCTGACGATCTGGGTCATGGCCTGGTAGGACTGTTCCAGCGCCACCAACTTGGCGCTTTCCTCGTCGGCGTTGACCCCGCTTGAATTGGAAAACTGGGCCGCCAGGCTGTCGCGGGTGTCGCCGGCCAGGTCGGCGGCGTCGGTGGCGTGTCCGGCGCGGTCGGCCACGTCGTCGATCAGGGCGGCGATGCGCGCCTGGGCCGAGCGCTCGGCCGCCGGCAGGCCGCCGGCGGCATCGAACGCGATCGGGGAATCGAGCGCGCTCCAAACGGCCCGCAAGCCGTCGCTGGCCCCTTCGACCAGGGCGGTTTCGCCCACGGTGGTGGCGGCGGCGACGGTCACGGGCACCCCCTGGCTTTCCAGGGTGGAACTCAGGCTCATGGTGTCGGCGCCGTCGCCTTCCAGAAGGCAGTTGATCCCCAGGGCGTGGGCCAGATTGAACCCGTCGGCCCCCACCGAGGTATCGCCACTCAACACCACGCCCTGGCCGCTGTTGGTGGCCTGCAAGACAAGGTTCCCGCTGGCGTCCAAGGTGGCCGAAACGCCGGCGGCGCCATTCAGGGCCGTCACGAGGTCGCCGTAGGTGGAAAAGGTGGACAGGTCCAGGGCCGTGCTTTCGCCCACCGTCCCGTCTTCGTTCACGGCGAGAACGTAAAGCGTGCCCGAGCCGCTGAAGGGAGCGGAGGCATCAACGCTTGTGGTCCCGCTCAAGGTGGCGGGGGCGGGCACCGGCGAGGCGGTGCTGGCGGCTTCGTTGACGGCGTTGGCGACGTCAACGGCCAGGCCATCCAGGGCGGCTTGCACCTGGGGCAGGGTTTCGTCGCGGGCCTCGACCAGGGCGCCCAGGCTGCCACCGGTCAGCTTGGCGGTCGCGTCGGCGCCATCGACCACGATGCCCCCGATCGCGCCGCCGCCGCTGGCGTCATAGGTACTGTCGGCGCTCAGGCGTCCGGCCGGGGTATAGGAAAGGGTGTGCGCGGTCGAGGTCAGCAGGGGCTGGCCCCCGGTGGTGTACACCCGGATTTCGCCGCTGGAGGTGGTGAAGGTGGTGATGTCGACCAGCCCGGCCAGGGCATCGAGCGCGACGCGCTGGCTGTCTTGCAGGTCGGCGGTGGAAGAGCCCTGGGCGGAGGCGCGCGCGATCTGGTCGTTCAGATCGTCCAGCGTGGTCAACAGGGCGTTGATGTCCTCGACCGCGTCGGTGATCGCCTCGTCGGCGGCGGTGCGGGCCGCCTGCACCGAGGCCGAGGCCGAGGCCAGGGTATCGGTCCAGGTTTCCAGGGCCTCTTCCAGCGACTGCGACGAGGTGCTGTCGCCGCCGGCGGCAATCGCGTCGTCGAGGGCGCTCATCAGGCTGGTCATCGCGTCCTCAAGCGCGGCCCCGTCCTCGCTGGATCCAAGGGACGCCGACACGGTTTCCAGGTAGGCGGCGGTGGTTTCGGCCTCGGCGGCGCGCGAGGTGGCCTTGACCGATTGCGCGAACACGGCCTCGTTGACCGTGGTGGAGATCCCGACCACGGTCACGCCGGTGGCCCGACCGCCCACGATCGTGGTCGCAAGACGCGCGGTCTTGGCCGAATACCCCTCGGTATCGGCGTTGGCGATATTGGTGGAGGTCACCGCAATCGCGCTTTGGGTGCTCATCAGGCCGCTGCGCGCGGTCGCCATGATCGAGGAAATGGACATCGCCGGGCCTCCTGGAGCCGTGTCAACCGAAGTGGGGCCGCCTTCCAGGGCAATCGGGTGAAGCCTTGGA